>CAYSDO010000018.1:0-27584 GCA_964429665.1 uncultured Bifidobacterium sp. | reverse complement strand
CGTCGTCTTTGCTGAAACATCCAGCAGCCATTGCGTCAGTTGATAGATCATTCAGTGTTTCCCGATTCCGTTGGACCCGCGCAATGCGGCACTGATCCGCTCCAGGCGCGTCGCCCGCGATGCCTTTAATAAAACCGTATCACCCGGTTTCAAAAACGATTTGATTGCCATTGCCGCGGCTTCGGCATCCACAAGTTCGATCACGCCGGCCATCTTGCCGACGGCGATCAACTGTTCCACGCCGAGTTCCGCCGCACGACGCCCCACTTCTGCATGTGCGCTCTCGCTTTGCCCGCCGAGTTCTGCCATGTCTCCCAGCACCGCCACACGACGGCCCTTGCACGGCAATTCCTGCAACACCAACAACGCGGCCTCCATGGAGTCTGCGTTTGCATTGTACGCGTCATCCAGCACACACACACCGGACGACTCCCAGATTTCAAGTCGCATCTTTGCCGGTATGCACTCGGCCAGACCACGTTTGATTTCGTCGCGGCTCAATCCGAGTTCCGCACCGACCGCGATTGCATACACGGCATTCAAGACCTGATGGCGTCCGAGCAAATTGATTTTGTAGGTTCCACTGAGCTTTTCGTCCGGCGCTTCGACCGTGAACGTCATCCCGCTCTTTTCCATCTTCACGTTCCGCGCACGCCAATCGCATTTGGCCGACGTTCCGATCCGCACAACAGCCGCGCTGGTCCTTTTCGCAATCGCGTTGGTCCATTCATTGTCACCGTTCAAGAACAGTTTCCCATCGGCAGGCAGCAGTTCCGCCAGCATGCCTTCTTCCTGCGCCACACCCGCTCCATCGCGGAAAAACTCCAGATGCTCACGACCAATCGTCGTGATGACACCGAACCTGGGAGCGATCATTTCCACCAGTGGCGCAAGTTCTCCCGGATGATTCGTCCCAACTTCGAGCACGGCGATCTGGTGCGATTTTTCCAACCGCAGCAACGTCATCGGCACACCAATGTCGTTGTTGAAACTCGCCTCGCTCCACAGCGTCGTCAGCTTCTGCCGCAACACCGCCGCAATGAGTTCCTTCGTGCTGGTCTTGCCATTCGAACCGCCCACTGCAATCACCGGGAGCGAAAAATCCTTCCGGTACGCCGCACCGATTCTGCCGAGCGCACGCCGCGTATCATCCACGGCCACCGATGCAAGGCTCGGCATCTTTGCACGGCTGCGTTCGCGTTCGACAACCAGCGCCACCGCACCCTTCTCCGCCACCTCGAACAAAAAGTCATGCCCGTCAAACTTGTCCCCCACGAGCGCCACAAACAAATCGCCCGCCTGGGCCGCGCGTGAATCCGTGCAGACTCGTCGCACCTGCGTGTTCTTTTCCCCCTGCAACAACTCCCCGCCGCAGGCCGATACAACAAAAGCTAAATCCCTTTTTTCCACTGTTCACTTCAATTCAAAAGTGGCCGTGACCACGGCCGTGATTGTTTTGTCCGCCGAGGACGTGTCATTCATCCCCTCCCAACTGGTTTGTCCGCTGTAGATCGGTGCGATCTGGATGACGCCCATGTCAGCGGCGCTGAGTTTTCCAAGCTCCCGCCCGCCTTGTGCCGCGATTTGTTCCCCGCGTGTGCGCGCATCCTTCGTCGCTTCGGCAAGCATCTCAACCTTCGCCTCTCCCGCCTTTGTGTAGAGGTAATCCGGCGGCTGCGCAGTGAACACAACACCCTGCTCCACAAGTTCCGTTGTTTCGCTCTCCAGTTGGGACGCCCGATCCACCTCGCCCAATTCAGCTCGTACCGATTGTGTCAGGCGGTAGCCAAGAATCTGCTGTTGCGTCAACCCGTTTGAGTCTGTGAGACTGCCGCGCATTTCCTCGATTGCGATTGCGGTAAAAACAACATTCGTGACACCGCGCACACTCAGAAACTGCCGCACCCGCCCGGCATCAGCCTTCAAATTCTTCTGCGCCTGCAGCAAGGATTCGGCATGGGTCGTGAACGAGCCTTTCCAGACAACGAGGTCAGACTTGATGTTCTTGCGCGCGGAACCTTTCACCGAAATGAACTGCGACGTCTTCACTCGCAGCCATGCTTTCGTTGCAATTGCCGACGACACGACGAGGCCGGCAGCGAGGAACAACCCCGCCAACATTCCAAGCAACTGAGGTTTTGGAGCGTTGGTCATCAAATCACCAATTCCCAAAATCTAGCTCGTGCAAAGGACGGGCCGTAAGTTCCACGAACCTCTTCGCGGCCTTTGTTGTTTTTCTTCCCATGGATTCCTCGCGCTGTACTTCGCGCGATTCTGCTTTCGGTTTTTCAGGCTCGGAGACGCCCGGCGAGAGCGCGGCCACGAACATTCGATGCGAAACAATGCTGCTTGCGTGCATAGGTATCAGGGGTTGCTGGTTGTCCGTTGCGCCACCAACCTCGTGGTGCGCGCGTCCGGTAAATTGATCGTGCCGCCGGATGAATTGACGGCGATGGATGGCTTCTCGTCCGGTTTGATGTTCAGATAATTTGCGGCACGTTCCGCCACTTCATGAAATACCGGCGCCGCCGTGAGTCCGCCGAAGTGTTGGCCTTTCGGCTCGTCCAGCACGACGGAAATGCACAATTCAGGATTGTCAGCCGGAAAAAATCCGATGAAAGACGAGATAAATTTTGTCGTCGAGTAGGTGCCCTGCTCGATTTTCTGCGCCGTGCCAGTCTTTCCCGCCACGGTGTAACCTTCGAGCGAGGCTTTCTCCGCCGTGCCGTTCGTGCTCACCGCAGATTTCAATGCCACTGTCAACTGACGCGCAGTGTTCTCGCTGATGGCCTGGCGGATGCGTTGGGGCTGATACTGTGCGATAAGTTGACCGTTGCGATCCTCGAGTTTGCTGACGAGCATTGGTTTCATCAACCAGCCGCCGTTGGCCACCGCAGCCATCGCCATCACCATCTGCAATCGCGTCACGTCCACACCATGACCCATCGGAATCTGAGCAATGCTTACCTTGCTCCACTTGTCCACGCGGGCCACAGTGCCGGCTTGTTCGTACGGCAGGGGTATTCCCGTTTCATCACCGAAACCGAAACGCTTCATGTAGTCATAAAGCCGCGTCTCAGTAAGCCTGATCCCGATCTTCGCTGCTCCGATGTTTGAGGACTTCGCGACAACGTTTTCAACCGTCAGCGGCCCATGACCACCATGCGCATCGTGCAACACTCGTCCTGCGTAGGAAAACTGGCCCTGCCCGCAATCAATAACGTCGCTCAGTTTTACGACGCCTTCATTCAGCGCACCTGAAACCGCGACGATTTTGAACGTCGAACCCGGCTCCATCCGCTCCGAGATTACCCGGTTGCGATGTGCGTCTGTGATTTTTCCCACATTGTTCGGGTCAAAAGTTGGCAGCGTCGCCATCGCCAGCACTTCTCCGGTACGCGGCCGGACGATCACACCCGTGATGCTGATGGGAGAATGCTTCTCCATCCCCTTGGCAAGTTCAGTTTCAAGAATGTGCTGAAGCACGGAATCAATCGTAAGAACAACGTTGAACCCATCTCGCGGCTCAACATCCTGGGTGCGTTGGGCGACGACTTCGCGACGCTTGTTGTCCACGCCCGTCACGCGCCATCCCACCGTGCCCGCAAGTTTCTCCTCCATCGTCTGCTCAATACCTGCGCGACCAATAGCTTCATCGCCAGGTAGATTATTTGTGTTGTTGAGATTTTTCCCAACAAAACCAATCACATGAGCCGCGAGAGTTTTGTTTTGGTAAACTCGTAGCTGGTCGTCCATGAGTTCCGTGAAGACACCCGCCCTGCGCAAATCACGGTAAAACGATTGTTGCGCATCCTTCTGCGACTTTGTCAGTCCGGAATCATCCACCACGAACTTGAGCTGGCTCATGGCATTGGAAACTTGAAGCCAGATTTCCGGCGCAACCTTCTCCTTTAGCTTCACGTAACGGTTTGTGGTGGGGAGTCCGTTCGTGGGATTCAGAGCAATCTTCGGTTGCAGCTTCTGAAACACTTCCGCCTCGTTAAGCTTCAGTATTGGTGCAATCGTCCTTGCCACAAGAGCCTGGTGATTGCCGAGCAGGGACGGATTCGCACAAACAGTTTTGACGAACATGCTCGTGGCCAGGACATTTCCCCGGGAATCAACAATGTCGCCCCGGCGCGGCGCACGCAGGATTTGTTTCATGGTGTATTCCTGCGCCTTGGCCTGCAGCTCCGCGTGCCTCAACACCTGCAAATCCACAAGGCGGTAGCCCAGCCCGGCCAGCGCCATGCAGAGCAGCGCCACCAGCAGCAACACCCGTCGGATTTGCAATTGCTTTGTCATCTCTGAAAATCTGCCAGCCACCTGTGGCGATCGGTTCCTCACCCGACAGCGTCACAGGCGGCGGCAAAAAAATGTGTCTCGCATTTCCCGGATCACCTCCGGGTTTGGTTTGTACAAATGACTGCCTAAAAACTCTGCCTGCCGCCCGCGACGATCGGTTCCTCTTCCGGCTTCGTCGCGGGCGACGGCAAAAATCATTCGCGCTGCAAGCGCGGATTGTTCTGCGACGCGTATTGGCGGTGACGCGCATCCACAGGCAACGTGGGCGTCACTGGCGGAGTTGCCGCAGGAACAGACGCCTCGGGTTCGGTCAACCGCCAGACATCAGCGGGACGTGGCAGGCCGAGGCCAAGATTCATCTCGC
Source organism: uncultured Bifidobacterium sp. (assembly GCA_964429665.1). GTDB lineage: Bacteria > Verrucomicrobiota > Verrucomicrobiia > Limisphaerales > JADLHS01 > JADLHS01. The sequence goes on along the minus strand of CAYSDO010000018.1, from coordinate 22,915 downwards.
GTACGCGAAGATCCAACTGCGTGGGCGACCGCATCAGTCCGAGCTGGTTCCGCAGTTTCTTGTTCTGCTCCGCCAGTCCTTGGACTCGTGCCTCGTGTTGCTTGATGTCACGTCCCAACTGATCCAACTGCCCCTTCTGCCATACGTAACCCACGCCCGGCCCGCCAATGAGCGCGCATAACAGCACGACCTTCATCGCTTGCCCCAACCGGATTGACGCCGGCTGATTTTTTCGATTCTTTGCCATTTTAATTTGGTGTCAGGTGCGGAGTGCCAGGCGTCAGGTCAAAAAGTTCTTGAACCTGACACCCCGCACCTGACCCCTGGCACTACGTTTTTTCAAACACCCGCAACTGCGCACTGCGGCTTCGCGGGTTCTCCGCCAGTTCCGCCTCGCCCGGCTTTATCGCCTTGCGGTTGACCAGTCGTAATTCGGGCGCGCACGGAGCTCGAAGCTCGGGCACGTCGGTTCCTGCGAACGTGTAGTCCCGCGCACGTGCACGCCCGAAAAGCTTCACGACGCGGTCCTCCAGCGAATGGAAACTCAGTACCGCCAACCTGCCGCCGGGTTTCAAAATCTTCATCGCACCTTCAAGTCCCCGCTCGAGCGAACCGATTTCGTCATTGACCGCCATGCGTAACGCCTGGAACACGCGCGTGGCCGGGTGCGTCTTGCGTCCGTGTCGCGGCGAGAGGCGCTCGATCAGTTCCGCCAGTTGCCGTGTCGTCTCGAACGGCCTCGTCTCCCGGTCATGAACAATCGCTCTCGCAAACCGCCGCGATTCCCGTTCGTCACCGTATTCCCAAAAAACCTTCGCGATTTCTTCCGCGCCCGCCGTGTTCAACAACGTCGCCGCTGTCAGTGGCTGTCGTGCATCCATTCTCATGTCGAGCGGCCCGTCGTTTTGAAAACTGAAACCGCGCCCGGCCACATCGAACTGAAATGAACTCACGCCAAGATCGAGGAGCACGGAATCGCAACTTGCGACCTCGATCCACTCGCTCAACTCTGAAAAATTTCCGCGCTTCAACTCAAACCGCCCCGCAAATTCCGCCAACCGCGCGCTCGCCGCCTCAATCGCGTCGCCATCGCGATCGCACCCGAACAACCGGCCTGACGGCGCGCTCGCTGCGAGCATTGCCGCCGCGTGCCCACCGCCACCGAGAGTCCCGTCCACGTGCGTCTTTCCCGGTCCCGGCTTCAGCGCCGCCAGCACCTCCGCCATCATCACTGGCTTGTGAACGAAATCTGGCACTGCGCATCACGTAAATTTACTTCGAGGCCGCGCCTAGATTCCCTGCGGCCAGAAGAACCGTTTGCGGGCCCGGCAACGGGCCGGGTCCGCTGCCGCGCGCAACCACTTCAAGGTCCGCCTCGGCCAAATCGTTTCTCATCACCTTCACTGTCTCAAGAGACAGTTCGGGTTGTATCGTCGCTTTACCGAAAACTGGAATTACTGGCCGCTTCGTGCCTTTTAATTTCTTGCAGGCCGACCAAAGACCGCGTGCCACGCGACCAGCGATCAACAAGGCCAGGTTCGGTTGCCCCGGGTCGGCCTTTCGCTCGGATGTCGCCTTGAAACTTGTACCCCTGCATAATTTCTCGTCCGCTTCTGCTTGATGCTGGGAGCACGAAACGGCAGACGCATCCTCGCGCGCGAACGGATTGCGGGGCGAAATAAATTTTGGCAGGCGCGTGCCTTTGCGCATCTGGTAACGACCACCCCATTGGCCGCCGCCCATCATGCTCCGCCCTGCTGCAAGTAATCTTCCAAAGCTCATTGTTTATTCCATGAGTTTGAAGGCGTCCGGCGACATCACGTCGTCCGCGACTTTCACCTTCTCGTACCTTGATGCATCCCATATCTCGAAACGATCGAGCATTCCTACAAGCACTACGTCGCCCTTCACGCCCGCCGCGCGCGCCATCTCGTCCGGAATACAAATTCTTCCAGCCTTGTCCGGCTGCACCTGACACGAAGCCGATCCGATGATGCGTTTGAGTACCGTCTTGTTTCGGTTCTCATTCGGCATGGCATCGAGCTGCGTCATCAACTCCGCCATTTCCTTTGGCGGCAACACCCTCAAGCACGCGCCTTCCTGATGTCCCGGCCAGACGATCAAGGTGAACTGAAAGCCTTCATCCGCCGGTCGCCACATGGCTGGCACCTGCACTCTGCGCTTGTCGTCCAAACGCAACCGATAGGTTGAGTTGTAAACTTGCGTGGTTGTTGTGTTACTCGGCATTTGATCACAGGGAAAATATCATGACCCATTTTCCCTCACGACGCCCCATTGTTAAACACCTTCCCCCACTCCTCGTCAACACCTTTCCAAAATACTTTTCCGCCGGTTATTCACAGCCCGCCAAACTCTCTGTAAATATGAGTAAAATCAGGCAGAAATTGAAATCCGGCCCTCGATTAGAGGCCTGCAATTCCCAATCTGCCCAAATCACTTCGAGCCGCTGGAAATCGGTCACATGGAGATCGCTTCCACTTCTCTTCCATTTTCAACCACTTCGCACCATCCAACCTCCAATCAAGCCCCATGAAAAAACCGCAACCTTCATATTCCTCCGCGAATGCGCAACAACTCGTCGCGCCAAGAACAACTCAGAATCGCATTCACAAATCACCGCGTTCGATTGGGACAGCGTTGTAGCGACTGCGTACGCTTGCTAACGTTCGAGCGCGATGCACACCGCAGATTTTAGTTTTGAATTGCCGCCTGAGTTGATTGCTCAACATCCGACAACGAAGCGCGATCAATCGCGCCTGCTCGTCTTGCATCGCAACACCGGGCAACTCGAACACAAAACATTCCGCGACCTTCTGGATTTTGTTCGCGCGGGCGACGTTCTCGTTCTGAACAATTCGCGGGTTATTCCGGCACGGCTTCGCGGAACGAATTTGAAAACCGGCGGCGCGTTTGAATTGTTGCTGCTTGAAGAAAATGGAACGAACGATTGGTGGGCGATGATGAAGCCGGGCAAGCGCGCGAGAGTGGGCACTGAAATAAAAGTTACGCACCGCGCATCACGCGTCACGCACCAAAAGATCATGGCGACAGTCGTTGACTCAAATCCTGAAGGTCACCGTCGCCTGCAATTCTCGGGCACTCAAAACATTTTGGACGATCTCGATTCGCTTGGAGAACTTCCGCTGCCACCCTATATCCAACGAGACAAACATAATCTGCCAGCCAGTGACCGCACTCGTTATCAGACTGTCTTTGCGCAACAGCCGGGGTCCGTTGCTGCACCCACGGCAGGATTGCATTTCACGCCGGAACTGCTCGATGCACTACGTGCATGCGGTTTGGAGATTTATTTCGTGACGTTGCACGTCGGCCTCGGCACCTTCGCGCCTGTGAAGGCAGAGACACTCGACCGCCATGTCATGCACGAGGAACGTTTTGAAGTAAGCGAGGCAACTGCGGACGCCATCAACCAAGCCAGGACGGAAAACCGGCGCGTCATTGCCGTCGGCACCACGAGTGTTCGCGTACTTGAAAGTGCGACTTCTCAAATCACCGGACGCGTTGGTAGCGGGGCAGGACGCACGAGCATTTTCATTCACCCACCGCAAACCTTCAATATCGTGGATGCGCTGCTCACCAACTTTCACCTCCCCTGCTCCACTCTCCTTATGTTGGCAAGCGCCTTCGCCGCACCTGGCAGGTTGAGCGGACGCGAGATGATTCTTTCCGCCTATGCAGAAGCCATCCGCGAGCGTTACCGATTCTTCAGCTATGGCGACGCGATGTTGATCCTATGAGTTCAAAGTCCAAAGTCCAAAGTCCAGAATCCCGTCACTCGAACGCCCGAATACAAACGACTCGGAACTCCAGGCTCGGGACTCCGGTATCCCTACACGACCGGCCTTTCGTTTTGGTAAACATGGCAATAACTGCCGACGGAAAAATTGCGACAGCGAATCGCACCGCATCTTCTTTCGGAAGCGCGCTTGACCACGAACACCTGCTTGAACTTCGCGCCACTGTAGATGCTGTCATGTGCGGCGCGCGTACCGCGGACTTGAACGACATCAACCTCGGACCTGGCGCGGCAAAGTTTCGGCGCGCACGCATCAAACGCGGTCTGGCGCAATTCAATCTCCGCGTCATCGTCAGCGGCAGCGGTTCGATCAACCCGCGAGCGGAAGTTTTCAAGCACCGCTTCTCGCCCATCATCATCCTCACCACTCGCCGCGCCTCCGCAAAGAATCTCGCCACACTTCGCGCCCTAGCCGACGACGTGAAAATCTGTGGCGTGAAGAAAATCAATTTCCATTCCGCACTGCGCTGGCTGAAAACAAAATGGGGAGTGAAACGATTGCTCTGCGAGGGCGGCGGTGAATTGAACGATGCTCTGTTCCGCGCTGGCCTGGTAGATGAATTGCACCTCACCGTCTGCCCGGTGGTATTTGGTGGGCGCAATGCTCCGACGATTGCTGATGGCAGCGGTTTCGGAAGACTTTCACTCGCCGCGAATCTGAGATTGAAATCTGCTCGCCGCGTCGGTGACGAAATGTTTCTCGTCTATTCACGTCAGCCCTGACACGACACGCTACAAACCTTACAGATCAACTGTCCAGGCACTGCCGCACGGTCTTCGCAAGGATCGAAGGGTGGAAAGGCTTTGGAAGAAAATTTGCACTCCCGCGCAACTGCACCTGGCCGCTGAACAACTCCGGACTGTAACCACTAGTGTAAACAACCTTCAAATCTGACGTGTCTCGCCTGAGTTCCTGGGCAAGTTCCCAACCAGTCATGCCTTCGGGCATCATCATGTCAGTCAGCAGGAGTTCGGGTTTGCTGGTGCAATTATGCCACACATTCACCGCCTCTTTGCCATGACCAGCCTCGATGACATTGTAGCCATGTCGCCGAAGTACCATGGAGACCAAATCACGCAATGCCGGCTCGTCCTCCACAACAAGTATCGTTTCATTGCCACCAGAAACGCTGTCAGTGACAGCCGGCTTTTCCTGATGGCGCTCCGCAACAGGACGCGCGGGAAACAATATTTTGAAAGTGGTTCCGACTCCAGCCTGGCTATCGACCTCAATCCAGCCACGGTGCTGCTTCACAATGCCGTAAGCCGTGGCAAGGCCAAGACCGGTGCCTTTGCCAACTTCTTTGGTAGTAAAGAATGGTTCAAAGATTCTCTCCAGTGTCGCCGCGTCCATGCCACAGCCGGAATCGCTGACCTGCAGACAAACAAAGGTGCCGGGTCGCGCCTGCGGTCGGCACATCAGATAGCTGGAGTCGATTTCCGTCGTGTACGTGCTGAGGATGAGGTTTCCCCCACGTCGCATCGCATCGCGCGCGTTGACAGCGAGGTTGACTATAACCTGTTCCAACATTCCAGCATCGCCCTCGATCAGAGGCAAACTCGTGGCCAACTGCAAATTCAGACTCACGTTCTCGCCAAGCAAAGGCTTGAGCATTGAGGCACAACTTCCGACGACATTGTTTAGAGCAATTTGCTTGGGTATTGCCACCTGCTTGCGGCTAAACGTGAGCAACTGGCCGGTAAGCTGTGCGGCGCGTTGGGTGGCACCAACCACACGGCTCAACGCCTCTTTCGCCATGCCCTCCTCAGTCTGCATGGCCATGACGATTTGTGCGTGGCCTTGGATGACCGTAAGCAGATTGTTGAAATCGTGAGCCACCCCGGCAGCAAGCTGGCCTATGGCATCCATCTTTTGTGCCTGCCTCAACTGGCCTTCAAGATTGGCCCGCTCTGAAATATCCTCGGTGATCAGCAGCACGCATGATTCGTCGCCAAGCATGAACGATACTCCAGAAAGCACGGCCGGCCGCTTCTCTGAATTGCTGCCCAGGATGCGACATTCCCAACTCTGCAATGGCTCACCATCGACCAAAAGTTGTTCTATGCGCATGCGCGTTTCCGGAGTGGACCAGAGCGGCAGGCTGAACATCTCGCCACCGATAACCTCATCTCGTTTGCGGGAAACAAGTCTGAGAAAACGGTCATTTACATCCACAAATGTACGTGAGCCTCGCTTGAGAATCGCCATGGGCACCGGGCAGGCACGGAAGGCCGTGCAAAATCTCTCTTCGGAACGCTCCAACGCGCGCTGCACCTCGACGCGTTCGGCGCTCTCGGACTGAAGTTCGTCGAACGCTATCTGCAATTGCTCAGCCAGTCTTGCAGATTCCTCACGTGCCCGTTGCGCTGCCTTCACCTGCTCATGCAGGCGGGCGTTGGACTCGAACAAATCCCGGGTGCGTTCGCCGACGCGCTTTTCGAGCTGGGCCTGCGCCTGCTGCAACGCGGTGTCGCGCAGTTCTATTTGGGAAAGCATTTCGTTGTAGCCATCCACAAGCTGTCCGAGCTCGTCACTGGATTCTCGCGCCACACGAATGGAATAATTCTTTTCGGCTGCAATGGCCCGCGACGTCTCGGCAAGTTGAAGTATCGGACGGGAAATCAGATGTTGGAGCCGGGTGGCAAGCAGGTAACCAAGCCCCACCGCAACGAGTGACATCAGACCGCTCGCGACCGCGCCACGGAACAATCGTGCGTCAAGTTCGGCGAGATCCATTTGTAAAACCACCATTCCAATGGAACGCCCGTGCAAAATCACGGGCTGCATCACTTCGAGATGGCGGCCGGCAAATACCACTGAACTTCCAATCGGATTCTTTGGAAGCGGAATTTCCCAGCCACGTCGAACGTAACGAGCCACGATTTCTCCGCGAAAATCATAAACCGCGCCTGCAGCCAGATGCGGATCCTCACTTAGTGCCTTCAAAGCATCCTGCGCGGGATGAGGGTCTCCAACGCGCAATGGTCCCGTACAGTTGTCCGCCACCATCAATGCACGTGTGAGGCTGTCGCGCTTTAATCGTGCCCGCGTGTCAATCTGATCGAAAACGCCCAGCGCCAGCAGCACCGCCGCAAGTGCGACACACGTCGTCACCATCACGATGAACGTAATTTTTGCGCGAAGCGAGATTGACGAGAGACTGTTCATTTCAATGTTTGCCTCCACCGATCATGCTTGGAAAATGTAGCAACCTCGGAAGGCAACACCGGGTACAAGCCGTCTTTCGTGCGTCAGAACGCACCTGAACGCGGCATGTCCTGTCCCCAAAATAGGCAAACTGTTGAAAAACGTGAAACACCGACGAAATCCAAGCAGCATCCAAGCCACTACCTGGACGTACATCAGGCTCATGGAAGGTGTTTTGGCGAGTGCTCTGCCAGAAAAATAGTTCCTTCAAAAAGCAGAAATCGCCCTTCAAATTGGAACACGACAAACTACCAGAAAGTTGCCAGCAGGATGACCCATCGGTCTCTGAAAATTGTTTGCTATTGCCAATCCGGATTCAACCCTTCGTCTCCACCCATCGCGCCATCAACCACAGCAAATCGGCAAGACGATTCAAGTAGATGATGATCTCGGAATTCTCCAATTGCCCCGTCTCCTGCAACGCGCAGACACGTCGCTCGGCGCGGCGACAAACCGTTCGCGCAACGTCAAGTGTGGCGGAACTTGAACACGCGCCGGGAGTGGCCCAACCTTTGAAGGAAACGTTCTGGGCCTCTATCTCTTTTACCAATGCATCCAGTTTGTGTGTGAGTTCAGATGTGACGAGATGATAACCATCCTTGACGTAGCGCGGCAGGTCCTCGATAGCCGTCGCAAGCTCGCCCATCACAGTCACCAGGTCGCGCTGGATGACGAGCAGGTTTTCACGCAGGAATTCATGCTGCGCGGCGGCGCGAGCGAGCCCGAGTGCGGCATTGAGTTCGTCCACATTGCCGTAGGCCTCCACGCGAGGATGACATTTGCTCACACGTCGGCCATACATCAAGGCCGTCGTGCCTTTGTCTCCGGTTTTGGTAGCGATGCTCATTCTTGTCTGCTCCTCATAATCATAGCCGTGATCTTAAACTCTTCTTCCCAAGATTGAGCTTGGGAAAACTTTGTTACTCCACCGCACGCTTGTAGTTCTGAATCCCCTCCATAATCGCCTTCGCCATCTCGCGGCGATAGGCCGCGTCAAAAATCTTTTTACTCTCGGCGGGATGCGACAGAAATCCACCTTCCACCAACACAGCGGGCATCGCGGCATCGCGCAACACCTCGAACCGTGCCCGCCGGACTCCGCGATCCTCCACGCCGAGTTTAGCAACAAGCGACTTCTGGATTTGATACGCGAGCAACAGGTTTGAATCGTTGAAACGATTTCCGGAGTAGGAATTTCCTCTTATGCTGCCATTACCAGCCGTGGAACTGCCGCCAGCCGGAGTCATCGCGTAGGTTTCTGCTCCGCGCGCCTCATTCTGACCGGAGGCCGTTCCATTGAAATGCAGGCTCACGAACAAATCCGCCTTCTGGCGTTTGGCGATCGACGAACGCTCCGGAAGCTTAACCGACGAATCCCAGTTACGCGTAAGCAACACCTTGAACCCGGCCTTCTTCAATTGCGCAGCCAATTCCTTTGCCAGTGCAAGCGTGTACTGCTTTTCATTTTGTCGTCCATTGCGGTTGCCCGGGTCACTGCCGCCGTGACCGGCATCAAGGCAGATGTTCTTGATCTTCGCGCCTGGCCGGGTGGGCAGGAGAAGCGGTTCGAGCGTCATTTTCAAATCAAGTTGTGAGACGAATACGCGTTCATTTCGCGACTCCAGGGGCAAAAGCAGCCAGACCTGGATGTTGTTGAACCTGGCTTCACGTGAATTGGTGACAAAGACGAATTTGTTTGCGCCGTTGGAAATTTGAAGCAACTCATCCGCCTTGAGCCAGCGCACCTCGAATCCACGCGACCTCGCCCAATCTGCGAGACGAACGTATTCCTTTCCGTTGAAAGTAGTGCGTTCAGGAACACGACCGACCGTTTCTGCCGGAGCAAACAACCCTCCCAGCACGAGCAACAGAACGGTCAAAACAAATCTCATCTCGTCGCAAGTTGCACATGAACGAAGGGGAGTTCAAATCTAAAACAAGAAGCCATTGAGCAAGCAACGGATTGTTAGTGACAGGCTACAGAGCGACTTCTTGCACGACTGGCAAATTCTGTTAGCGTCCGTCCCGAAGTCTCAGCCGGTGTGGCGAAATGGCAGACGCACAGGACTTAAAATCCTGGGACCGTAAAAAGTCGTGTGGGTTCGAGTCCCACCACCGGCACCACGCTCCGCAGTTCAACGCCCTCGCAATCAGGCAGACAGCCGACCGATTGGATTTGGCAACCCGGGTATGGCGGCTGTTTCAAGCACGCAGTTGTCCAACACTTCCAAAGCAAGAACCGTTGTCGCCCCTCTTGTTTAACGCGCCAAGTTATCAACAACCTGCTATCTGGTAGATGCGCAACCCCAGCGGTTATGCCCAGGTGTTGGAGGAATTGGTCGGCACCACACCGCAGACGGCAACGGTCAGCCGCTCCTATTTTTACGGCCACGACTTGATTTGCCAGAAGCGCGGCAATGCGACTCCAGCATGGACGCCGGAGTATTTCGGCTATGACGGACACGGGAGCGTGCGTTTCCTCTCCAGTGCCAATGGAACAATCACCGATACCTACACGTACGATGCGTTTGGGGTGTTGCTGTCACCCAGCACTCCGCCAGCAAACAACAATTACCTCTTCGCAGGCCAGCAATTCGACAGTGACCTGGGGCTGTATTACAACCGCGCCCGATACCTCAACCCCACCGGCCAGATTGATACCAGGATTTGACGTAATCGCTTCTGCCGTAAAGAAATTGGCGCTGAACAGGCCGAGCAGCCCCGCCAGAATCCACATCCGCATTTTGGACGTCAGGATCACACCAAAATCGTCGTCAAAACGCCGGTCTCAGACAAGGTTAATTGCCATCAAAACTGAAACTGCAATTGGTCCTTCTCAGAAGGCAAAACCGTCCCGTTGCGTTTCTCTTTTATCACTTTCGCAGGATGATATTTTTCATGTGCAGCATTCAGGTCGCGCATGTTGAGGTGAGTGTAGATGGCAGTGGTTTCCAGCTTGGCGTGGCCGAGCATTGCCTGGATGTGGCGCAGGTCGCAGCCATTTTCCAGCAGCACGGTGGCAAATCGGCAGGCTATTAGCATTTCGCAGGAAAGCTTGAGCATCATGTCCATGCGGACAGTGTGTTGCGAGATTGCCATTACCGAGGTTGGAACACCATGTTGGCGTTGGTAAACTGAATCGGCGACGAAGAGATTTATTTTGAGGCAGTGCTGATTAGCCGATACCCTGTTGCGCCAGGACAAATGAGCGACCACTCGTCAAATAATCCAGCTTCGCCCACCGAGATCAACAATCATCCCGACCTGATTCCAGGACAGAGCGATTCAGCAATTGGAACCGTCTTGACACTGTTTCTACTCTTCGCGTTTGCATCTGCTTTTGGCTCGACAGAAATCCACGTCGCGACCAACGGCAAGGATACAAATCGCGGCACACGCTACTCGCCGTTCGCCACTTTGGATATGGCGCGCACTGCGGTTCGTTCACTGAAGCAAAGCTCCGGACTGCCGCCAGGTGGAGTGACAGTATGGATTCACGGTGGCGAATACGCGCTTTCATCCACTTTTGAACTGGGCGCAGACGATGGCGGGGAACAAAACCGGCCGGTGGTTTATCAGTCCTTCAAAGGGAAGGAAGTGAGATTTGTGGGTGGACGCCAACTGCCAGCGAAAGCATTTCAACCAGTCAACGCGCCTGACATTCTCAAGCGACTGGAAGCAGCGGCGCGGCCAGGCGTCGTACGTGCCGACCTGTTCGCACTCGGAATCACCAACCTAGGGATATTCCCGGATCAGTTCAGCGGAGCGGCCACCGTGCCCGAGTTGTTCTTCAACGACCAACGAATGACACTCGCACGCTGGCCGAATGATGATTGGGCGGAGTTCACGAAGGTAATCGAAAGCGGTCCCGCACCATGGCGCAAACACGACTCTGACAAACAAGGCGCATTCGCCTATGAGGGTGACCGCCCCGCCCGTTGGACGCAGTCCCCAGCCGTGTGGCTCCAAGGCTACTGGTGTTTTGATTGGAGCAGCGAAACGATCCGGATTCAAAACATCGAAACCAATGAGCATCGAATCACGCTCGCAAAACAACATCACTACGGATTGGGAAGCGGCAACAAAGGTGCGCGACGGTTCTTCGCAGTGAACCTGCTCGAAGAACTGGACCAACCCGGCGAATACTTCATTGACCGGACTTCAGGCGAGTTGTTCTTCTGGCCACCAGGACCGCTTCGCGATGCACGGGTAGTTCTCTCCACATTGAACAAGCCGGTCATCGCGCTGAGTAATGCCTCGTTTATCACACTACGGGGACTCACCGTCGAAGCGTGCGCAGGAAATGGAATTGAAATCAAAGATGGCAAATACGATGGCGTCGTAGCCTGTCGCATCCGCAACACCGGCTTGGACGGGATCGTAGTAAGCGGAGGTTCGCAGCACCGCGTCGAAGCCTGCGACATTTTTGACACCGGCACGGCGGGTCTCAAGATCGGAGGCGGCGATCGGAAGACTCTCACATCGAGCGGGCATGAAGCGGTGAACAACCACATCTACAACGTCTCGCGTCGTCAACGCACGCACGCCTACCATGTTCACCTCGACGGAGTCGGGGTTAGGCTTGCGCACAACCTGCTTCATGACGGCCCACACCAGGCGATTGGCCTTGCAGGAAATGACCACATCATTGAGTTCAACGAAATCCATCACACGGGAATGGAGACCGACGACTGCGGTTCATTCTACATGGGACGCAATCCGTCGGAACGCGGCTCGGTGCTGCGCTACAATTTCTGGCATCAAATCGGCAGCACGCGCAGCCATGGCAGTTGTGCGGTTTACTTCGACGATGGTGCAGGGGGACAGACGGTTTTCGGCAACATCTTCTACCGTGCGGCCGGAGGTAGCTTTGGCGCCGTCTTTTCACATGGAGGCCACGACAATAACGTAAGCAATTGCATTTTCATTGAATGTCCTCTGGCCCTTGGCAGCGCGCCATGGAAGGACAAGATGTGGAAGGAATATCTGACCGGCGACCTGTGGCAGGATAAACTGCTCAGGGAAGTTGATATCACGAAGCCGCCCTTTGTGGATCGTTATCCCGAGCTGAAAGGTTTCATGGATTTTGCCGGCGAGCCACGGCACAACCACGCCCACACCAACTTGATTGTGAATTGCCCCAAATTACAAACCGGCAATTGGGAATTGAACGGCAGCTTCGTGACCGACACCGACCCTGGATTCATCAACGCTGCCAAGCTGGACTTCCGGCTTCGCAATGACTCGGTCGTCTTTGTCAAATTGCCTGGCTTTGAAAATATTCCTTTCGCACAAATCGGACTGAAACGGGATCACCGAGGTTCACATAAATGATTCGGTCGAGGAGAAAGAAGCCTGAACGACATCAAACTCAATCGCTGGATGAATATTCGCCCCTTACAACCACACCGCACAGCCGATGAACATTGGACAGCCACGGCTTGGTATAGCAGGAACGTATTACTGCTCAGGCTGATTCTTGTCATCTCCATGCTGGCACACCGAGCCCACGGAGAGGAAGCCACCCAGTCGCAACGAATCGACCCTAGCCTGAATCAACGCGGGAACGATTACCTGAATCGTCAGGCAAAAGCATTTTTGGATCAGGCACAGCAAACATTGCAAAACATTCCTCCACAGCATCCGGAACCCAATGAGCGATTCCAAGCGTTGCTGTTGCTGGACGCAGTTCTGCATGATGTTCATGCTGCAGCACGACCACCCGTTCAACATTTCTACCGCACTCGAATGGAAAACCTCGTAAAGGAGATCGAGACCACGCGGGTCAAGGAAGGCGCGATGATTTGGAAACTCTACAACATGGGTTTCATTGTACGCACCAAGACCGCCACCGTGGCATTCGATCTGGTCAGAGGAGAATCCGCAAGGAATGTCGACTTTGCGCTGCCGGCCGACATCATGAACGGATTCGTGGACCAATGTGACGTCCTGTTCATCAGCCATAAGCACGGCGATCACGTGGACCAAGGTGTGGCCCAGAGATTCATTGATCAGGACAAGCCGGTGATTGCGCCACCTCAAGTCTGGGCGGACAAGCCTATATCAAAACTCATCACTCATCTCAAACGCGAAGCGCACTTGGAGCAGAACTTGAGCATCCAAAAAGGAAAACGAGAGCTCAAAGTGGTTGTGTTCCCAGGACACCAGATGGAAAGGACCGAGAACAATGTTTCGCTGGTTATCACACCCGAAAGTTTGTCCTTTGCTCATTTGGGCGACCAGATCAACGAGGAACCGTTCATGGCGGATTATGCGTGGATAGATGAAGTCGCAAAACATCATCGGGTTGATGTTCTCCTGCCACCTTGTTGGACAAATGAGATTCTGCGCATCACAAAGGGATTCAATCCGCAACTTGTAATCCCCGGCCACGAGAATGAGCTCGGTCATCCCATTGATGATCGCGTCCCCTTTTGGGGCGACTCTGAATTCCTTCAACTGACATATCCGCAACTGAAGCGTTCAACCTACCCTGTAGTCGTCATGACGTGGGGTGAAGGATTTCATTACAAGCGAAGGCTCAGGTAAATACCCCCCGGTATTTGGAATCGACCAAAGCAGTCCGCTCTTGGACTTGCCCGTAAGTTGTGATAGAAGTGAGATCGTCAGAACCGGGTTCGTCGAGAGTGTGATGTTCCCGCCAGATCATGACCATTCACATCATCAATTCGACACGCAGAGGCCGTGTGACGGCGCAGGCGCACACTTTGCCGGAAGCCATAATCGCCGTGGCACTGGTCGGCATGATGCTGGTCTCACTCTACGCCGGTTTTTCCTCTGGATTCGCGATCGTCCGATCCACACGGGAGAATTTGCGCGCCACCCAGATATTGGTTCAGCGCATGGAAGCCATCAGGCTCTACACCTGGTCCGAACTGCTTTACACCAATAATTTCAACAACACCACTTTTGTCGAGAGCTACGATCCGCTTGGCGCACTCTCTGGCAACGACGGCGGCACGGTCTATTCTGGAACAATTCAATTGGATGTCCCATCCGACCTGCCGACTGCATACCGCGACAACATGAGACTCGTAACAATCTCGGTTTACTGGACCAACAATCTCGGTGGCGAACCCTTGACGCACAGCCGACGGATGCAAAGCAGCGTCGCGCGATACGGGATGCAAAGCTACGTGTACGGAAAATGAAACCGCGCTCCGACAATCCATCTGCACTTCGCCAGACCCACGGCATGACGCTGATTGAAACCGTCGTAGCCGGAGCCATTGCGTCCGTCGTGCTTATGGTTGCCGGGGTTTTGGCACTGTATGGGTTGCGCAGCTTCGCGGCGATGGGCAATTACACCGAACTGGATGCGCAGAGCAGGAACGCGCTGGATCAAATCTCATACGATGTGCGCCATGCAACGCAGGTGCTCAGTTATCAGTCGGCCATCAGCAACAAATCGCTGGTTCTTTCAAACTCATTGCGAATACCTCCAATGACCATTCGTTACACATGGGACGGAAACTCGCGCACGCTTGCCTGTGAGAAAAACGACCAAGGCGAGGTGGTCTATCTCACGGGTTGTGATGCGTGGGACGTGGAGTTTTACCGTCACACGCCCCAACCCGGACCGATGATGATGTTTCTGCCTGCAACCAACGGGGCTGGCAATCTTGATGCCCAAGCCGTGAAAATGATCGCAATGACGTGGAAATGCTCACGTCCGCTTATGGGTGAAAAGTGGAACACCGAAAGCGTTCAGACGGCACAAATCGTACTGCGCAACAATCAATCGCCATGAAGATTCGGCCATTTTCATTCCGAATCAGCGAGAGCGGTGGTGTGCTGTTGACCACGCTGATGATCACCGCGCTCATTGGCGTTACGATGGCGAGTTACCTGATGCTGGTGAGGAATCAAAGCGTTGCTGTGGCGCGGTCGCAGGCATGGAACACCGCTCTCACATTGGCGGAAGCTGGCGTGGAAGAAGCGTTGGCGCAGATGAATCATGATGGCGGACTAACCTCCGCCGTTCCGGGCGGCAACGGCTGGGTATTGTCTGACGGCATCTATCGCTGCGACCCGCCACAGCGCGAGATGTTGGGAGGACGGTACGCGGCGGTTTACACGGCAACTGCCTCGCCGGTTATTTATTCCACTGGATATGTAACCGTACCTGTGTCCTCCGACGTCATAACGCGGGTCGTCGTCGTCCGGACAACAAACGCGCCGCTGTACTCAACGGGTCTGCTTCTTGGCAACATCAACAGGCAGGGAAATCACCCGCTCACAATGGATGGTTATGACTCCACTGACTCGCAGTACAGTTCCGGAGGCCGGTACGATCCCACGCAAGTCAAAACCCCCGCCTCAACAAACATCGCCATGACTGGCAACACCGAACTGCCGGAGATAATGCAGCCATTTTCAACGGGGCTGCCGATGCCATCAATTCGCAACGGGACTTATCGGTTGTCGGGAAATATCATGGTACAGGGTGATCTTGTTTTGCGTGGTAGCGAGCGGCTGCTGGTAAGTTCACGCCGCAGTGTGGTGCTCTATGTCACCGGCAACATCCTGATGAGTCCAAACGCCAGCATCGAGGTGGCTTCCACAAGTTCGCTGAAAATCTTTGCGGAAGGGAACAATACAAGCCTCGGCATCCTGAACAATCGCGGCACCCCGGGAAATTTTAGTTACTACGGTCTGCCCGGGAACACGAACATCATCCTGACAGCCACCAACACACCGTTCGTCGGCACCATCTACGCTCCAGCGGCGACATTTTCTGCGACAAACGGACATGCCCCGTTTGATTTCGAAGGCGCGCTTTCTGTGGAATCACTGGTGTTGAGCCGTCCGTTCCGATTTCACTTTGATGAATCGCTCACGCAACCATCATCGCCCCGTCGCGGCTTCGTGGTTTCCTACTGGGGCGAGCATTAAAGCGGCCGGCCCATTTCGACGTTTCTTCTCGACATGGTCACATGTCACGCGGAATCATTTTGTGGTGCGTGCCTGCGTCATCTTCAATCCCGCTGCGAAAGGCCAGAAGGCCGAACGCTTTCGCAAGCTGCTCGATACGATCTCGAAAGACTGTGAAATGAAACAAACCTCCGCTCCGGGTGATGCCCGGTTGCTCGCCGCGCGTGCAGTAAACGAGGGATTCGATACAATCTTCGCGGCGGGTGGTGACGGCACGTTGAATGAAGTGCTCAATGGCATTGCGGACTTGCCCGATGGTTTTGACCGGGCAAGGCTGGGGGTTTTGCCGCTGGGCACGATCAACGTGTTCGCCCGTGAACTCGGCATCCCGCTCGACCCGGCAGCCGCGTGGGACATGCTGCGCCATTCAGGCGTGCGCCGCATAGACCTGCCGTATATTGAAACCGGCACGCCAGAGACACGACGATTTTATTTCGCCCAACTGGCTGGAGCCGGTCTGGATGCCCGCGCGATTCAACTGGTCAACTGGCCTCTCAAAAAGAAACTCGGCCCGCTTGCCTACGTGGTAGCCGGCCTCAAAGCCATGGCTGAATCGCAACCTGCAATCACCGTATCAGACGGCAACAATGTCACCTGCGGCCAGCTTGTTTTGATCGGTAACGGAAAGCTTTACGGCGGTGCCTACCGGATTTTCCCAGACGCTGACTTTTCTGATGGTTACCTGGACGTCTGCATTTTTCCCAGGGTGAACTGGTTTGTGTTGGTTCGATGCGGACTGGCAATTCTGTGCAGAGGGCGACTACCTGAGGGATCGGTCGTTCGACTGCGCGCAAAATCGTTCACAATGGCGGGCAAGGCAGAAATTGCGTTTGAGGTAGATGGAGAGCTGGCCGGGCGACTTCCTGTAACTGTTCGATTGCAGCAAGCTGCTTTGCGAGTCCTAGCAAAGTAAATCGAAGCACTGCATTTCCAATGTTTCCCCCGGGCTTTTGTGCGGGAATACCCGGGTGTCCAATTCGGGTCTTCCGAAGTTGTGAACCGCAATACCACGGACTACATCTTTGGCATGCGGAATCACATTTTACGAAGGAGGTAGAGATGAAAACGAACAACTCGAACGAGGACAAAAACAAGTTCATGCGACGAGTCAGGGCTGTTTTTGGAAACAAATCCACCAATGCCATGGATTCAACATCCAAAGAGGCCACCGCCCCGGCAAATCCGCCGACCGGCAAAAAGATTCTGATCGTGGACGATGACCCTGTTTACTTGAAAGCCACGAGCGCTATGTTCAATTACCAAGGTTACCAGGTTGTCGCAGCAAAGGACGGTTCGGAAGCCATCCAGGCAATGCGCGAGGAAAGGCCCAATCTGGTGTTGATGGATATCAACCTCGACTCGGCGACGGGAACGGTAGCTTGGAACGGTTACACGCTCATGTCGTGGCTCGGACGGTTCGAAGATTTGAACAAAGTACCTGTGGTGATGGTCAGCAGCAGCGATCCATTAAAATGCGTTCGTCGCGCCTTGACCCAAGGTGCCAAGGCATTCTTTCACAAATCCACCGATCCAAACAATCTGGTTTCGACGGTGCGAATGCTGTTGTCGGAAAAGTTTCCGACAACCCAGCGAACCGCTACGGGTAACTTTCAGATCTGACATTCACTCGAACAAGTGAAAAGGCTGGCGGCGACAAACTCGCCTGCCAGCTTTAGCTGTTTCTGAGGCCAGCAATACAACCTTGTCAAAATTCTTCACTCAAAAATTTATGTCCATCCGTCCCCGTTCATGATTAAGCTTCTTTAAGCTATGAAATTGATGGGCATCGGCGACGAAGCGGGCGCGAGGTTGGAATCACAACTCGCGGCGACACGGGAACTGGGCTGGGCATACATCGAACCACGGGGCGTGGAAGTATCGGGTTTTGCAAAGGCAAATCTCCACGATATTCCAGATGCCGCATTCGACATGGCCGTCAAAGCGTTCGAGTCGGCAGGGGTTCAACCGTATTGCTTCGGTTCTGCGATCATGAACTGGGCGAAAAAGATTGGCGATCCATTCGATGTTACAATCAGCGAGGTAAAGCGGTGCATCCCCCGCATGAAGCGCGTAGGAGCAAAGTTCGTCCGCATCATGAGCTTCAAACCGGGCGACGAAGAATACGCGACCCCCACCGAGGTTTTTCGGCGGGTGAAAGACGTGACAAATATGTTTTTGGATGCGGGTCTACAACCAGTTCACGAGAACTGCATGAACTACGGCGGCATGAGCTGGCAACACACACTCGAACTGCTGGACAAGTGCCCCGGCCTCAAACTGGTGTTCGACACCGCAAACCCGGTTTTCAATCCCGATCGCAGCAAACCGAAGCCCTGGCCGCAGCAGGATGCGTTGGAATTCTGGACCAAAGTGCGCGATCACGTCGTCCACATCCACGTCAAGGACGCGACGTGGATCCCGGCAAAGAATGACGCGGATTACAACTGGCCCGGTGAAGGTCAGGGCTACGTCCGTGAAATTTTGAAAGATGCCAGCATGCACGGCTACAACGCAGGCCTGAGCATCGAACCACACATGGTGACAGTGTTTCACGATCCGAACGCGAAGTCATCCAAAGCAGGTGACGCGGCAGAAAAAAACTTTGTGGAATACGGAAGACGACTTGAACTCCTCGTTGCCGAGGCCGAAGCCCTTTCGAAGCACACCTGCTGATTCCCGCTCCAATTGCTGACAAACCTCGTCGAATACGCGGCCGGTTTGATTGGCGGTAAACGGACGTCAGGATTTTTTTTGAGGACCGTTGGGACGCAGAATTTGCGGGTGTCGGAGTTTTCACCGATGGTCCAATAGGGCTTTGAGGAATGAACCGGGTAATCCAACCACGATGTCTACCAGTTGGTCCGGCCCATCGCAGCTACAGCAACTTGATCTGCGCGCGTCCGTTTTCAACGCCCTCGCTCAGACCCATGGCGCGTCCATTCCGTCGCTCGATGATGTGTTTGTCCACGGCGGGATCGTAGGCCACCGGATACTTGCCAGTGTAACACGCCATGCAGAAATTTTCCTTTGGCAGACCGGTCGCTGCAACCATTCCTTCCTGCGAGAGATAGTGGAGTGAATCAGCATTGAGATATTTACGGATCTCCTCCAACGAATGATTGGCCGCCATAAGTTTGCTGCGGTCAGGAAAATCAATGCCATACACGCACGGATGCACATGGGGCGGACAACTCACCATCACATGAACTTCCGTAGCGCCGGCTTCCTTCAAATTGTTCACGCGCGCCTTGCAGGTTGTGCCCCGCACGATCGAATCATCCACTACCACCACCCGCTTGCCCTTCACGAGATGACCGATGAGGTTGAGCTTCACACGTACGTTGAAGTCGCGGATGAGCTGGGTGGGCTGGAGAAAACTGCGCCCCACGTAATGATTACGGATGAACGCCATCTCAAATGGAATGCCAGATTCGAGCGAGTATCCGAGCGCCGCACAGTTGCCACTGTCTGGGACGGGGATCACAAGATCAGCCTGCACTGGATTCTCGCGGGCGAGCTGCCGGCCCATATCAACTCGAACCTTATACACATTCTGATTCGCAATCGTGCTGTCCGGTCGTGCGAAATAGACGTACTCAAAAATACAAAACGCGCGCTCCTTGTGATTCGGAAAGGCCTTCAGGCTTGTGATCCCGTCCTTGTTGATGATGACAATTTCACCCGGTTCGACATCGCGGATGAACTCCGCATGAATCAAATCCAGCGCACAGGTTTCGCTCGAAAGCACATAGGCATCACCGAGCTTGCCAATGGACAATGGACGAAACCCATGAGGGTCGCGCATGCCAATCAACTCGTGCTCCGTCATGACGGCGAGCGAGTAGGCTCCCTCTATCTTCCGCATGGCGTTGACGAGATGATTGCTGCCGCTCACCACACTGGGTTGCGCGAGCAGGTGGACGATGATCTCGCTATCCACAGTAGTCTGAAAAATTGAACCTCGCGCCTCCAATTCATCGCGGAGCTGAGAAGCGTTGGTGAGGTTGCCGTTGTGCGCCACGGCGATCTGGCCGCGCGCACAATCCGCCGTGAGTGGTTGCGCGTTTTGGATTAACGACGATCCCGTCGTGGAATAGCGCGTGTGCCCCACGGCCATGTGTCCGACGAGATTGTGCAGCACGTCACCGTTGAACACCTGCGAGACCAAGCCCATGCCGCGATGAATGGAAAATCTTTTTCCGTCGCACGTCACGATACCCGCGCTCTCCTGACCGCGATGCTGAAGAGCGTAAAGTCCGTAGTACGTCAACTCGGCTGCATTCGGATGACCGAAAATGCCGAAGACGCCGCAATAATGTTTTGGATGGTCCTGCATGGCTGAGTCGCACAACGAACGGACATAGTTGACCAGACTAGGAGCGATTCAACAAGCTCAACATTGCTCAGGCGGGCTGCGAAAGGGTCACCACCTCACAGCCTTCAAAACCGCAGCCACCAATCCTTCTATTGTGTGCTGTTTTGCTTCGACGATGGATTTCAAACCAAGCGCTTCAATAGCTTTACTCGTCTCCGGGCCGATCGAAGCCAGTTTCAACTGAGGAAACTTTTTCAAGAGGGCCGGTAAATCGAAGCGCACATGAAAGTGCTCCACAGTTGAACCGCTCGTAAACGTGATCCAGTCGGCGCCGTTTTCAGTCAACTTGGCAACATTGCCATACAAATCCTCAGTGTCAGCCACCGTACGATACACTGGAATGTCATCCACAATCGCACCGAGTTCTTCAAGAGCTTTGGGAAGATCAGGATTTGCAGCCTCCGCGCGGAGCAGACATAGTTTCAAATTTTCAACGGTTTCGAACTTCTCGAACTCCTTGGCGATCTTCACGCCGATGGCTTCATCCGGCATCAAGTCCACCTGAAGATGAAGTTCGCGCAACTTCGCCGCAGTTCCGGGACCAACCGCCGCGATCCGCACGCCTCCGATGTCCCGCATATCCTTGAACGCCTTGAAAAAGAAATCAAAAAATGCTGTCACGCCGTTCGGGCTCGTGAACACGAGCCAATCGTAGGAATTCAACTCCAGCAATGCATCCGCCAGGCTCTGCAGATTGTTCGGCACGCTACGCTTGATGCATGGAATCTCCAGCACATCGGCGCCAAGCTCGGTAAGCTTGTGCGATAATTCGGCGGCTTGGGCGCGCGACCTGGTGACAATAATCCTCTGCCCAAACAACGGGCGGTTCTCGAACCAGTTAAGCTTTTTGCGAAACTTGACCACTTCACCGATCACTGTAAGCGCAGGCGGCGTGATGTGTTCTTTGGCAGCGAGCTGTTCAATCGTTCCCAACGTGCCAACAATGGACTTCTGTCGGCCCAGCGTGCCCCACTGCACAATGGCCACCGGCGTTTCTGCCGGCAATCCGCGCGAGGTCAACGCCAGCGTCAGTTCACGCAGATGCGTCACGCCCATCACTATTACCTTCGTGCCCGAGATGCGGGCAATCTGGTCGAAATCAAGTGCGCTCGTGGATTTGTCGTCGCCTTCGTGTCCTGTGAACACGGTGAAGTTGGAGGTATGATCGCGATGCGTGAGTGGGATGCCTGCGTAATTCGTCGCCGCCATGATGGACGAAATGCCGGGAACAACCTCGAAGGCAATCTTCGCGTTCGCCAGCGCTTCAGCCTCCTCTCCGCCCCGGCCAAACACATACGGATCACCGCCCTTGAGGCGCACGACGCATTTGCCCTCTCGCGCTTTTGACATCATCAGCGCGTTGAGTTCGCCTTGAGAAACCTCCTGTCGTTTGCCACGGGAAATGAATTCACAACCCGCGCGTGCATGGCGAAGCAATTCCGGGTTCACGAGCAGATCGTAAATCACCACATCCGCACGTCTGAGTAATTCTGCGCCGCGCAATGTGAGCAAACCCGCGTCGCCCGGCCCCGCGCCTACGAGATAAACTGTGCCTGTATTCGACATTGTTGGAAATGGTAGCGAGCGAAGTTGACGGGCGCAAAACAAAGCTCCAAGCACCAACACAAACGCCTGCCTCCCGACATTTGGAAGTTGGTTCTTGGAGTTTACTGAAGGTCGGTGCTTGGACGCAGGAGCTTGATCTTTGAGCGGGCCGTCCACGAATCCCAGTGACCAAACCGGTCTCGCGGCACGGAGGCATCTTGGGGATAAACAAAGTAACACGCGTTCTTGGAATGTGCCCAAGCCCTGATGAGATTCGCGCGCGGAAAAGTTTTCCGAACATTCTTGGTCGTGCCCGGATCGTTGACGATCACATCGCCGTTTTCCGTGAAGCCAACGCAAACTACCAAATGACCGTTGCCACTCTCACCTTTACCGCGAAGCAGATTGTAACAAACTGACAGGCCAACAGGGATTCCTTCCGCGATCCAATCCTCCAATTCGGAAACATCACTCAATCGCGCGGTGTAGGCGCGGATTCCATTGAACGAACCGGCATAAGCCATGTTGAAGGCCCAATTGCCCGTGCCTTTCCATTGCGGATCGTACACACCTTTCACCACCCCCGGCACGCCTTCATCAAGCGCCGCGTGATTCAACTCGCGGCTCCAATGTGCCAGCATCATCGAAACGGTCGTTGGGCTGCAAATCACACCGCCGTTCTCATAAATCATCTGTGAACGTTCTGGAACATCAATCAACCTTCCCCATGCGCCACAATTCGACGGCAGTGCAGTGCGAGCCGTCCGGGTGTTGAGCAACGACACGCTGGCGAACTTGAGTCGTGATGATCGGCTTGCGGCACTGTTTAGTGTGAATCGCAGTTGGAATTCGCGCGCCGGTTGATTCAACACCAGCGTATCTGTGTCCACATCGCCGTCGTTGTCTTTCTGGCCGCGCACACTTTCGCGGGAATGGGTTGTAGGATTGGCCGACCAGAGACCCATGCAGAACCACTTCGTCACATGCCCGCCAT
>CAYSDO010000017.1:0-27771 GCA_964429665.1 uncultured Bifidobacterium sp. | reverse complement strand
GGAAAAACTCGTGGACTGGGCCACGGCCTCGATTCATTCGCGCTGGGTCTTTTTGCTGGCGTTGAACGTGGTGCTGATCCTGGTTGGCGGGCTGATCGAAATCTACGCGGCGATTGTGGTCGTCGTGCCCTTGCTCGTGCCGGTGGGGCTGGCGTTCGGGATTGACCCGGTGCATCTGGGAATTATTTTTCTCGTGAACATGGAACTGGGCTACCTCGCGCCGCCCGTCGGATTGAACCTGCTGCTTGCGTCGTATCGCTTCAACAAACCAATCCTGCAAGTGATGCGCGCGGTGATCCCGATGTTGCTTGTGCAATTCGTGGGCGTGCTACTCATCACCTACGTGCCGCCGCTTACGACCTGGTTGCCGGGACTGTTCAAGTAGGAACGGCAAAATAGTTCGTGCGGTGGTGATCGGATAAAAAAGTAAACTCGAAACCATGAACGCGAACCAAATCAAATGCCCCGGCTGCGGTCAGGACGTGGAATTCGTCTCGACGCGGGACGGTCTCAAATGTCCCCAATGCGGCTGCCCGCCACCGGCGCTTGAGTCTTCAACCAAAATCAACTGGTTGATCTTCTTCGCAGTGCTTCTTGCGCCGGCGGTGGTTGCTCTGCTTGGCGCGATGGGAAAAATCGAACCGCTTGCCGTTGGCAGCCCGCTGGTTGGCGGGGGACTTGCGGGCATCATTTGCGGCATCATGCTCGGGCGGCGTGTTGGGCGGACAAGTGCAGCGCGGGTGTTGCTTGGGATTCTTTTCGTTGGAGTGTTTGGGTGCGTGAGTTTCATTCTGAGTTTTTTTGGATGCCTCATGGGTGGTTTCCAGATGAACATGCACTGACTTCAGATTATGAGTGAACGCCCCATCATCATTCCTGGCAAAGCGGGGACAGTATGCTTGGAGCGAAATGACGAGGGCGTTGCCCACATCAATGCGGCGACTCTCGAAGACGCGCAGTTCGGTCTGGGGTTCTGCCACGCCCGCGATCGCGGTTTGCAGATGCTTGTCATGCGTATTCTCGGTCGGGGCAGGGGCTGCGAGCAGTTGCAGGACACCGAAGAGTTGCTGGTGTGGGACCGTTTTTTCCGCCGCTGGAATCTCGGCGCCGATGCCGCTAGCGAAGAGGCCGCGCTTTCCGCGCGGGCCAGGTCCGCCGTCGAAGCATACTGTCGCGGTGCGAACCTTTTCTTTTCCAGCAAGGGAATCCCATGGGAACTGCGCCTGCTGGGTTGCCGGTTTGAAACTTGGACGGTGGCCGATGCTTTTCTGACCGCGAAGCTTGCCGGCTTGATTGCGCTTGCCCAGGCGCAGACCGACATGGAGCAGTTCATTGTCGAATGTGTCCGGCACGGCATCAAGCGCGAGCAACTTGAAGAACTTTTCCCCGGCCAGCTTCACGGCTTGGATGAAGCGTTGATTCGACAGGTCCGCGTGCCCGAACCACTCGTGCCGGAATCCCTGAAATGGGCTTCGGCGTTGCCGCGCTTGATGGCCTCTAACAATTGGGTGGTTGCCGGCGCAAAAACCGTTTCCGGCCAACCTTTCCTGTGCAATGACCCGCATCTGGAGGTCAACCGCCTGCCCGCGATCTGGTATGAAGCGGTTCTGCGCTGGAGTTCGTCGGATGGGCCGCACTATGCGATGGGCGCGACTTTTCCCGGTCTCCCGGGAGTGAGCATTGGCCGCACACGCGACCTTGCGTGGGGAATCACCTACGCTTTCATGGACTGCATGGATTCGTGGGTGGAGGATTGTCGCGACGGAAAGTACCGCCGCGGCGATGACTGGCTGCCGTTTGAAACCCGGAAGGAAATCATTCGACGCAAAAAGCATCCACCGCTGGAGCTTTTCTTCCACGAGAATCCCCACGGCGTGTTGGGTGGCGATCCCGACAGCCCCGGCTATTATCTGGCCACGCGTTGGTCGTGTCGCGATGGAACCAGCGCCGAGGCGATGGACGGTGGGTGCGGAATTCTCGAAGCACGCACCGTTGCTGAAGGACAGGTCATCCTTGGGCGAATATCGAATTCTTCCTGGAACTGGGTGATCGCTGACCGCGCGGGCAACATCGGCTACCAGATGTCCGGTAAAATGCCACGCCGACCTGCCGGAGTAAGCGGGTTGGTGCCGTTGCCTGGTTGGGATAATGCCAACGACTGGCATGGATTCCATTCGCCTGAGGAACTGCCCCGCGCGTTCAATCCGCCGGCGGGTTTCCTCGTCACCGCCAATGATGACCTGAACCATCTTGGTAAAGTTCATCCTTTGAATCTCCCAATGGCCTCCTACCGCGCCGACCGGATCAACGCGGTGCTCGCCCGGCCCGGAAGGTTGACCTTGGAGGAAATGAAAAAGCTCCAGCTTGATCTTTACTCGACTCAGGCGGAACAATTCATGGTCATCATCCGCCCCTTGCTGGCTGAATTCGCTGTGCAACATGGCGAAGTCGTCCGACTGCTACTGGAGTGGGACCTGACTTATGCGAGCGAATCCAAAGCCGCCTTTATCTTCGAGCAGGTTTATCAAGCGTTGATGTCCGAAGTCTTTGGCGAATCCGCAGGTGCGTTTGGAGGAGCCGTGTTGGAGAGAATGCTGGCTGAGACCTGCCTCTTCTACGATTTTTACGGCAACTTTGATCGAGTCTTGCTGGCCGAGAAGTCGGTTTGGTTTGGGTCGCGAACGCGCGTAGAAATTTACCGGGCCGCTCTCGCCAAGGGGTTGACCACACCATCCGAAGCCTACGGCCTGAAACGCAAGGTGCTGATGCGCCATTTGCTGCTGGGTGGCAAGCTGCCGCTCTGGCTCGGGTTTGATCGCCCGTTGGAGTTGGCCGGGAATCGCGCCACGGTGCATCAAGGCCAAATATACCGGGGCGGCGGACGGGAGACATCGTTCGGGCCGTCCTTGCGCTTCGTGACCGATCTGGCGACTGACGAAATCCAATCCACTCTGGCGGGCGGCCCCAGCGACCGGCGATTTTCCAAATGGTACGCCACCAGTGTGACTGACTGGTCGGCGGGAAAATACAAAGTTCTGCGTGGTTGGCCGGACTGGGAGAATTGATGGAGGCGGAACATGATTGAATTCCAAGCCTGGTGCGAGACATGCAAACGCGAAAGCGGTTTTGAATTGGTGGACGGAAAGCTCTGCTGTGAATCGTGCAAGTCGCCGCATGTGGGCGTGAGTTCCCTGCCTGATACCGCTCCGCTGGGTTGCCTGGCCAAATTCATTTTGCTGGTGCTAGTCCTCGGTTTGGTGTTCCTGGCACTCGTGTACGCCGCCTGTTCGAATATGCGCCTGTGAAAATTGAGCTTACATCCATCCAACTTAAGGACAAACTTCTCAAGCGCACGACCTCACGCTGTCCGGTCTGTCACGCGCCGTGTCCTGCGGAGGTCTGGCGTACGGGTGGAATTCCATCCAAGGTTTTTCTCAACCGCACTTGTCCGCAACACGGAAAAGCCAGTGTGTGCATTGCTTCCGATGCGCGCTTCTACTGGCTCGCGAAAGGCAAGGCAGAGAATGGCTGTTGCGGAGGTGGGGCGAGTGTCCCCGCGAGCCGAGGCTCGTCAGTAGCCTTGCCCCACCAAAGCGCATGTAGTTCTGCGGATGGCTCAAGTTCCGGCACGCTCGGTCGCAACGCGGAGCCGGGCGATGCGCTTGGCGTGATGGAGAAACTCGCTACGTGTCTTTGCCTGATTGAGATTGTCAACTCGTGCAATCTCGCATGCCCGACATGCTACGCGGATTCGCCGGTTGGCGCGGGCGGCAAGGTGGACTCCGTGCCGCTGCATGATTTGAAGCTCCGCATCCAGGGCGTGATAGATCGTAAGGGCGGCATCGAAATCCTCCAGCTCTCCGGCGGCGAGCCAACGTTGCATCCGCAATTCTTTGAGTTGCTCCGCTGGCTTCACGCCAATCCCGGCATTGATTACGTTTTGCTCAACACCAACGGTGTTCGCATTGCCAATGATGATGCGTTTTCAGATGAACTCGCGCGCACGTTTCGCTACGGCAAATTCCAGCTTTACCTTCAGTTCGACGGCGTGCAGGAGGCGGGGCAGCAATTTCTTCGCGGCGCAGACCTGCGGGCCACGCGTGAGCGCTGCCTGGAACGCTGTCGCGAAATGAAATTGCCCGTCACGCTCGCGATGACGGTGACTCCGGAGAATCTACCGTTCCTCTGGGACGCAATTGATTTTGGCCTGCGCTGGCCCAACGTACGCGGCATCTCGTTTCAACCGATGTTCACGAGCGGGCGAACGCCGGCAAAGTATCAGGTGCGAGGTGTCACGTATCAGGTGGGACAATCGCCCGGGTTTCAGCCTGACACGCCGCACCTGACACCAGACACCAGATTGAACACCGCCGACATCATCCTCGCTGCCGTCGGGCAATCCTCCGGCAAGTTGCGCTTTGAGGATTTCACGCCGTTGCCGTGCGGCGATCCGAATTGCGCCACCATCGGCTACCTGCTGAAAGTTGGAGTTCAACCTTCAGGTTGTTCCGCCGCCGCCGGCCATTCGCAAGACAAGCTGAAGCTTGAACTCCAACAAACCCGCTCGATCAGCGACTTCATTGATTTCACGCGCGTGCAGGATTTTCTCGGCACAAAAGTCCGTTACAAGCTGGAGGACCTGATGAAATGCGGTTGCGAATCCGAACCACTCGGCGAACTGCTTAAACAATTCGAGCTGGACGAATCGCACACGTTCCGGCTGTTCATCAAGCCGTTCATGGACGCCGCGACGTGGGACGAAGACCGCATTGACCGCTGCTGCACCCATGTCATCCGCCCGGATGGAAAGCTGGATTCGTTCTGCCGCTACTATTCGGGGTTTGAGGATCGCAAAACCAATTCCGAATCGAACAACCAAAATGTCTGACGAATCCAAGCGCTCATTTTCGTGGCTGATATTGGTTTTCTTGCCGGCGCTGCTCGCATTGATTGCCCTGTCTGCTGGGGTAGGGCGGCTGCCGCCAGCCAGGAGTCAGGTGTTATTTGTGGTGTGGTGCGTGATCAATACGATCTGCACGGTGGCTGCTGCATGGAAATTGATTGGCCCGCTCGACAACGTAGCAAGCCGTGTGGCGTTAACTGCCTTTTTAGGATTGTTACTTTGGTGCTTGAGCGCGGCGCTGGCATTGTTCAGCGGATGTATTTGTGCGTTTGCAGCTCACAATTGATTGAACTAGAAACAGTCTTGGATTCAGAATTGCACCGTGAAATGAGAGGATGAATTTATGGGTGACGATCCAATTGGACCTCGGCCAAACGACTCAAACAGGTCGAGCGCACCTCCTTTGCTTGCCTTGGAGATGGCTTTTCTGCCATCGGTCATGCTGCTGTTGATGATCATTTTCAATATTCGATCCGTTCTCGTCGCGACAGTGTGCTTTGTTTTGAGTGTCGTCTTTTGTTTGAGGTCTTCATTCCTTTTGTCCAAGGGTGCGAGCGGGATCAAATCGGTTCTCGCCTTGCTTTTCTTGGTGCTCAATGCGTTTATTAGTCTCGCATTGGGTTGTTCAGCTTACTTGATGCAAATTAGGTTTTAGGCCATAAGATTCATGCTAGATTTCACTGCCCACGGCTGGCTGATGCTGGCTGGCATCTTCGTGATGAATCCGCCCGGATGGGAAACTGGATTCGTCTTGCAGGTATTCTGCCGGGTGGCCAGTTTGAAAAGGAGACAACTGGACCATGTGAATGGACAATAGCCCAAAACAATCTCCACCTTCTATGGGAGAAACATCCAGCAAGCTGGCGGTCATCCTCGGGTTATTGCCGCCGGCATTTCTTGCTGCGGAAATTCTTTTCCTACCTCTGAAGGCTGAAGTCTCGGTGTTGGCATGGCTGGTGGCTGGATTTGTTCTGAGTGCTGCGTGCTGTAGCGTCGTTGCAAACTGGGTTCGGTGTCGTAAGGCGCTTCGACCGGCAAACGTTCGCTTTCTAGTTATCTTGGACGGAGCCATCGCGGTTTACCTCGGTGTTATGGCTTTCGGGATAGCGTACAGCCTTTGGTAGTAATGACTGCCCCTCACTCCACCGCCTACGGCTGGCTCATGCTCGCGGGCATTTTTGTGAGCATCGCGCTCTGGTCGCGCGTGGCAAAGCGGGATTCACGGCTCGTGCTGATCTACATCGCGGCACTAGCGGGTGCGTTCCTTGGCGCGAAGCTCGTATATCTCGCGGCGGAAGGCTGGCTGCATTGGCACGATGCGAATCGCTGGATCATTCTCGCCACGGGTAAATCCATAACGGGCGCTTTGCTTGGCGGTTATGCGGGTGTGGAATTCGCCAAGCGCTTGACTGGCTACACGAGCACCACGGGCGATTGGTTTGCGATCATTGCGCCTGTTGGCATCATGCTCGGTCGCGTGGGTTGCATGCTGCATGGTTGTTGCCTTGGGCGTGAGTGTGCCGTGGGCTGGTTCACGATGATGGATGCCCATGGAATCGCGCGCTGGCCTGCGGCGCAGGTGGAATTTCTGTTCAACGCGCTCGCGCTGGGTGGAGTTCTGTTGCTGCGTCGGTTCAGGATTCTGCCGGGCCAGCATTTTCATCTCTACCTCATGGCATACGGCTTGTTCCGATTCGCTCATGAGTTCCTGCGCGAGACTCCGCAAATTCTCGGGCCGATCAGCGGGTATCAAATTGCAGCACTGTGTCTCGTGGGACTCGGCGCGATTCGTTTCCATGGACGGCGCGTGCAGAATCCTGCCAGGAGCAGTGCGCCGCTCTGATGTTCGCAAAGTGCCCCGGACTACTTTTTTCCAATCCGATAGAGATGCGTATCCGTGCGCAGGTAGATGGTTCTGTCAACAATTGCCGGCGTGGCGATGACCGTTCCTTCGAGCAGATTTTCGGAAAGCTTTTCAAACGCCTTACCGGCCTTGACGACGGTTGTTTTGCCTTCCTTGCCGAAAAAGTAAACTCGCCCTTCAGCCAGCAGCGGAGACGCGAGATGTTGCTGGTTCAACCGCTCCTGCCAGAAGGCATCGCCGTTTTTGGTGTCAGCACAATTCGCCATGCCGTCGTCGGAGGTCCAGAAGATCTCATCTCCAATCATGACTGGTGAAGACATGACCGGTACCTGGCGCATCGTTTTCCAGGTGGCGTGACTGGTGGTCACGTCCCCTGCGCCGTCCACGCGGAACGCGCACATCTGAGGTTTCATGCAACCGGTGCTGAAGTAGGCGACGCCTTCATTGAACACTGGACAGGAGCCGATGGAGAAACCGTTGCCGTGGCGTGCGCGCCAAAACTCCTTGCCCGTGGCGGGATCGTAGGAAACCACCCAGTGCGCTCCCGGCGAAATCATCTGCATGTGGCCCGCCGATTTGACGAGCAGCGGAGTGACGAATGATTTCTTCAGGTTCCCGCTGGATGTCTCGATGGGTGGGCGCTCTGTTCTCCAGACCTGTTTGCCTGTTTTCTTGTCCAGCGCAGCAACGTATTGGGCGTCGCGTCCGTCGCGGACGAGCACCAGAAGTTTTTTGTAGAGTAACGGAGAGCTTCCCGGACCGACTTGATGATCCACCGGCAACTGGGTTTTCCAGACGACCTTGCCGGACTTCGAGTTCAAGCACGCTGTGCCGAAGGTGCCGAAGTCACAATAGATTCTTCCCGACTCGACGACTGGTGTGGGAGTGGCCCAACTGTTGAACCAGTGTACCGGCGCGGGTTTGTCCACGTCGAAGAGTTTCGTGTGCCACAGGATTCCTCCTTTTCGCGCATCAAGGCAGACGACTTCGAGCGAAATGTGTTCTGTCGTTTGCATGTCATCCCCTTCGATGCGCTTGCGCTCTGTGCCTTGCTCAACTGCGAGCGTGAGCCAGATGCGATCGCCCATGACCACGGGGGACGATCTGCCGCGACCGGGCACGCTGACCTTCCACGCGATGTTATTGGTTTCGCTCCAGGAAACGGGGACATTTTTGGCTGCGATGGCGCCGTTGCCCTGCGGACCGCGGAACTGCGGCCAGTTTTTTTCCGCACCGGCGACACCTACGGCCAGGATCGCCAGGAACAAGGCTGACAAGATTGAGCGCATGGCCGGTTTTGATACTCCAACCGCGTTGAATAGTCGAGATTTCTGGCAAGACAATTTTCGCGTCCCTTGGGGCATCATGTGAATCATGTATTTGCGTCAACAATACCTCCTGCTACGTTCGGTTCTGCGTTTTCTCTTGAAATGACTCCGGAAACCGGGAGATCGTTGCGCGCGAACAAACACAGTTTCCCGACGCATTTATGATCAAGCACCGATTGACATTGTTTTCCATTCTACTCGTGTTTCTGTTTCCTCAGACCATCCGTGCCGAAAAGACTTTTGCCGAACGTCTCGGTTGGAAACCGAAGGACATCGTTGTCATCCTGCACGTGGACGATGTCGGCATGTCCCATTCATCCAATCTCGGGGCCATCGAGACCGTGGAGAAGGGTGTTGCCACCTCCTGGAGCGTGATGATGCCTTGTCCGTGGGTGCCGGAGATAGCCAGGTATTTGAAGGCGCACCCGGATGTAGACAGCGGCTTGCACCTGACGCTTACTTCTGAATGGGCGCTCTACCGTTGGCCGCCGCTTTCCGGCAAGCCCAAGGTTCCCGGGCTGGTGGACACGGAGGGTTGCATGTGGCGCAGCGTTGAATTGACAGCCACTCACGCCACGCCGGACGAGATCGAGTCCGAAATCCGCGCCCAGGTGGACCGCGCCACGCAACTCGGCATTCCCATTACCCATTTGGATTCCCACATGGGCACGCTGTTTGCGCGACCTGACTATTTTGAGCGTTTTGCCAAGGTGGGAATGGAAAAGGGCATTCCGATACTGGCCATCGGCGGTCATGCCACGCACGCTTTGCGGGAAAATCCTGAAGCTTCCAGCACGCTGCGGCCCTGGATTCCTAAAATCTGGAATGGCGGTCTGCCTGTCATTGATGATCTCCATACCGATTCCTACACATGGAAACCGGAGGAAAAAACGGAAAAATTCATTACAGCTCTCAAGGAACTGAAGCCAGGAATTACAGAATTCCTGTTTCACGCTTCAATCCCGACAGAGGATTTTTCGCTGATCACATCGTCGAGCCAGTCCCGCCTCGCGGACGCCCGTGCGTTGACGGATCCAAACGTCAAAAATGTCATCAAGGAACGCGGCATCATCTTGACGACTTGGAAGGAATTGAAAGAGCGCCGTCAAAAAGCTGCGGCGCTGGAGTAGTGCAGACAGCCCATCTTTTCTCATGAAACAATTTCCCGTTCAAATGCAAAACATCTCCCGTCGTCAGGCGGTCACGCAGGCTGGAGTCCTGGTTGGCGCCGCGTTTTCAGGTGTGTCAATTTCTTCCCGTGCCGCTGAGTCCCCATTACCAACGGCGAACACGGGCGGGAGTTTCGTTTATTGTCTGAACACCGCCACCATCCGCGGACAAAAGCTCGGCATCGTCAAAGAAATCGAGGTGACTGCCAAGGCCGGCTATCAGGCAATCGAGCCGTGGGTCGGTGCGATTGAGACCTATCAGAAGGAAGGTGGTTCAATGCCCGATCTGAAGCGGCGCATTGCTGATCTTGGCATTTCGATAGAGAGCGCAATCGGATTCCCTCAATGGATCGCTGATGACGATGCCAAACGCGCGCAGGGTTTGGAGCGTGCCAGGTTCGAGATGGACTTGATCGCCCAGATCGGCGGCAAACGTCTCGCGGCCCCGCCCACTGGGGCGACTGATCTTCCACGGTTGGATTTGTTGAAGGCTGCAGAACGGTATCGCGCTTTGTTGGAAGCGGGCGATCAGATCGGCGTCGTGCCGCAGCTTGAACTGTGGGGGTTCTCGAAGAATTTGAACCGGCTTGGTGAATGCGCCTGCGTTGCGATTGAAACAGGTCATCCCAAGGCTTGTGTGCTACCTGACATTTATCATTTGTACAAGGGAGGCTCGGACGCTGCCAGTCTGCGGCTTTTGAGTCGGAACGCGGTTCATGTCCTGCATGTCAACGACTATCCGGCCGACCCGCCTCGCGAAAAAATTGACGACAGTTATCGAGTCTTTCCCGGCGACGGTGTGGCTCCTGTGACGGAGATTTTGCGCATTCTCAAGGAGAACGGCGGGGAGACGGTTCTTTCTCTTGAGTTGTTCCATCGGAAGTATTGGGAAATGGATCCCACTGAAATTGCGCGTGCCGGTCTGGAAAAGATGAAAGCTGCCGTGGCCAAAGCAATGAATCGGTAATCCGTTTCAGCACGCTGTGGCTGACGCGATGATGAACTACGCTCAACCTGTCTCAATTCACGAATGCATCGAGAATTTCAACGTTGGCCGACAGTCGTCTCCTTTGGTTGCCGGTGGCTCTCTGCTTTCGCCGCGACGTTCGCGTTCGCGACGATGTCACCGGCGGCGGACGTGCCGAAGCCGATTCTGCGTAACTCAGTAGTCTGGCGTGACGGGAAACCTGTCGAATTGGTGAATCCGTCTCGACCGCCCGTGGAGATCGTCCGGATTTACCAACCCCGTAGCGAATGGACCTACTCGCACCACCCGCATCTGATTTTTTTCCGGGGACGTTATTATGCGATCTGGTCCAACGGACATCAGAACGAAGACGCGGCCGGTCAGCGTATTTTGATTTCCACGGCGGCAAGGTTTGACGAGTGGTCCTCTCCAAAACCGTTGGTGGATTCCATCACCGATACAAATGGCGTGGAACGCGTGCTCACGGCGGCTGGTTTCCATCAGCACAACGGAACGCTTGTCGCCTACTTTTCCAACTACGGCCCCAAGAAGGAAACCACGCACTTGATGGCCGTCACAACCACCAATGGTTCGGATTGGTCGCCGCCTCAGATCATCAGTCTTCCGGTGTGTCCAAACTTCGGTCCGTTGATCATTCGTGGCGGGCGGTTGATCCTCAGCGGCCACATCGCGTTTCCCTACACCGATGATCCTTCTGGACTGACGGGTTGGCGGATGGCGGGTTTGTATCCAAAGGAAATGGAGGCAACGGTGACCGATGATCCGGCGTCCTTTTGGCGCGTGGCGCGGACGAATGGTTGGGGAGCGGCGGTGTGCGAGGGTTCTGCGTTCCAGACCGATGACGGCGTCATCCATGTGCCGTTGCGGAGCACGGGCAGGCAGTTTAGGCATCGCCTCTGGATGACCGAGAGCCGGGACAATGGCGCAAGTTATTCCGCGCCTTTCGAAACAGAGTTCAGCGACACGGACGCGAAGTTTCAATTTGGCCGGCTGCCCGACGGGCGCTTCTTCTACGTGGGCAATCCAGTGGGTGGGGGACGCACTCCGCTGGTGCTGTCGTTATCACGGGACGGCTTTAATTTTGAACGCAACATGATCCTTGGTGAACAGCGTTATGAGATGGCCCAACCCGGGCGGGCCAAGGGAGGCGAGTACGGTTATCCAAACGTGTTGATCCACGACGGCTGGTTGCACGTCATTGTTTCGAGACAGAAGGAAGGCGTCGAAGTGTTGCGCGTGAAGCCTTAATTCAACTCAGGCAGTTTCTGTCGGAGTTCTCGTCAACGGGTCAGCATCAGGATTTCTTCGCACTGGTTCGCGCTTTGAGCCACTCGAAGTCAGTGGTTGGCGATGCAGGAATCTTGTTGCCGCGTACCACGTTCTTGCGTGCCGGTTGCACGGTCTGCTCCACAAGCCACCGATGCGACTCGACGTGGCCGTCAGCAAACGACAGGTTCACAGCTCCGTTGTGATACGAACCGGGCAGGTTGCCCCAGGCATAACCATCCAGCACGTTTACGAAAAAACCGTCGTTCAAGGTGTCGCAATGCTCGTCCAGGAACACGAAGATGCCTGCCGGATTCTGGATCTCACTCTCCTTGAAGAATTGCAGATAGGCGGGATTGAAACGGTTCGTCAGTTCGCCCGGATTGCCCACCATCGCGTTCATGGACATGCTGCGGATGCGTTGACCATTCAGTGCCGGTTCACGATCCGAGGGACATTTGTAAATTGCGGTGGACTTGTTGGCGTATGGCCCGAGTTTTGAGTCGCTGAGATAAACCAGATTCGTATTGTCCTCGCCATCCACCCAGTCTTGAACGTTGTTCGCCCAGTTCTGTCGCCGCGCCAGGGTTTCCGTCACGCCGTGGTTGTTGACCAGTGAGTTCGCATTGTCGTCGGCGTAAAGCTGCCAGGCGACTGAGAGTTGCTTGATGTTGTTGGCGCAGGTGATCCCTTCCGCCTTGGCTTTTGAACGGCCCAGGGTGGGGAGGAGAAGCGCCGCCAGAATTGCAATGATTGCGATCACCACCAACAGTTCGATCAAGGTGAAGCCGCCGGCCCGTTTGCACGTGTCCGTAGTGGGAACTCTCGAATTCGATGTGGCTAAAGTTGGTGGTGTCATGGTTTCGAAGCCCTGCTTTTCGCTCGAACAATACTCGTGGTTCGCAGTGTGACAAGCTTCGATTCTGCCACAGCCCCGAAGAAATTGTTCCTATCGTGGGTTGCCAGAAGCCGGGCTCCTGAGGGCAATGGTCCGCCACATGATCGAAGTGTTGTCCGTGATGATTCCATCCGCACCGAGGTCCAACATCTTGTTCGCCATCGCGGGATCATTGATGGTGTACACCCACACTTTCAGGCCCTGCTTGTGCGCGTAATCTACAGCCTCGCGGGTGATTTGGTTATTCCAGACGGCGACGCGCGCACCGATGCTTTTGACTTCATCCACCCAGGATTGATCCAGAAACTTTTCCTCGTTCTTCAATTCTTTGCCGTTGCGTCCCCATAGAGGGCCGAGCGCACCGAGCACCTGGTTTGTATCGAGCTTGTGAAAGTCCTTCAGATAATCCCATTCGAAGGATTGCACCATCACCTTGTTCACGAGTTTTTTCTCCCGCAACAATTTCAGGCAGGTGGCCGCGTCGCCTTCCTTGTGATGAATGAGCGTCATGTTCCCGTCCTGAATCAGGTCGAGCGATTCTGCCAGCGTGGGTAAACGGGTGCCGGCATAGCTGGGCAGGTATGAGCCTGCATTCTTTTTATCGAACCACGCACCGGCATCAAGCGAGCAAAGCGCATCGCCGGCCCTGGCGCTGATGCGTGTTCCTTTTTCACCCCAGCGTGCAATCGCATCGGTGGTGCGATCCAGCACGTCGTCATGGATGCAAACCAGCTTGCCATCCTTGGCGTGGTAATAATCCAGCTCCACCATGTCTGCGCCGGCCATCTTGGCGAGCTTGAACGAGGGCAGGGTGTTCTCAGGAGCAATCTGGTTGTAACCACGATGCCCGATCACCAGCGGACGGGGCAGATTGATGAGAGTCTCCACGGGTGAAAGCGGCTCGGCGGACTGCGCGATCAAACCTGCGGCAAGGAGGATTAACGGGGTGAAAATGGCAGTTTGACGGGTTGGCAACTTTGCGGTTGGCATGTAGCCAGCCTGACGAACGATGGTTAGTGCGTCAAGGGGAATGATTGGTTTCGTTGGGGCTTGAGTAAGATAAAACTAACAAAGAAAATGAAACGCAAGAAGCTCCAACGCCTCCACAACATGGCCGAGTCTCTTAACTACAGAATCATTCCAATCCAATGACTTATGTGGCTAGTTTCTCAGGAGCCCTCATCGAATGTCCTCCGCTTGCTTCTGAATGAACTTCCACGTCCACTCTTCATCCATCGTGTAACTCCAATTCTCACCGCTATCCTTCCACTTGATGGCCTGCCACGCTGCTGACTGGCGCAAGGCGCTGGCGTCAGCCAGTGCCTGCGTCTTGGTCGGCACGGTGATGGGCTTCTTGCGAAAGACGCCTGTCTGGTGACAATACTCAATGTATGCCTTCGGGTCTTCAGCTCTGCCTCCAAGACTGTAACCCTCGCTCAAGACAAAGTAAGTCGAGCCTGATAACGCGACCGGATATAGCGGCCAACTTTTGTCGGGCATCGTGTGATACGGCAAGGATAGCGCACCATAGCGTGGCGGTCGTAAACTCTCGGTCTTCGCCTCGAAAAGAACTCGGCACATCCAACCAATCCGCTCATTGACGCTGAATCCTCGCTTGAAGTCAGTGATGCTGTCGGTAGCCAATCCCCGCAACTCCCGAACCGAAGCGTCTTCGCCGAGAGTAATGAAATGATTTACGGCATCGGCGAAGGACGCCGTTGTGAAATCTCTCTCCTGAAAGAGACGCGGAACTGCGGCGCAGGCCACTTGGAGCGTCAGCAACAATGCGATGATGATCGAACGTGTCATGGCGTTGATGAGGGCTAACTATACAAGTAGATGGAAAGATTTCCATGATATCGGATATTAGCCAGGTAACATGGAAATTGATTTCCGGGTGGTTTCGGGTTCACTTTTTGACTTTATGACTGCTCGAGAGGCGGGGGTCAACCCAGAAAATCTTCAAAGTTATTGGATGAGGTGCGGGCGGTTTTGCGGCTGCATCGGTATTCATGTTCCGTCCCTTCAGGACAGTCGGGGGGGGGAATTTCAGATGCACACCCAGCTTCCGGGCCAGAAGCCCGCCGTGAGCACGGCGAACCATGACGGACGAGGCCAGCACCGTTAGGCGCGACATATTTGTAGAAATACCACAGACCACCCGGCAAAGCTCCGTAGGAGCGGCATATTCCGCTTCGTGTTTCCATGATGTCGCTCCTATGGAGCTTGGAAATTTTTGTCGTCCGGGTTCTACAAGATGTCGCGCTTACGGCGCTGCTCTGTTCGCGCATGTCGCGCTTTTTGCCGACGGTCATCAGTGGCTTATTGCGTTGCCTTGGGGAAGGCAATGTTCGTCGCTGCACCGGATGGTATTGAGGCCAGCGCTGCTTCGATTCTGGCGCGCAGTTTGACCGTGTTCTCGGAGGTGGCAAGCCGGGGCGGGAGATCAATGATTGCCTTTAGGGCGGCTTGGAAAGCTTCGCGTGCGTCCTGCGTGCGCCCGGCTGTTTGAAGAATCTCGGCTCTCAAAGTGAGCCAGCTTTCCTTGCGGTTCGAGCGGGTGAGAATTGAATCAAGGCGCGTGAGTGCGCCATCAGTGTTGCCTCGTTCGAGCTCGTAATCCAGTGCGGTGCGTTGCAATGTCACGGTCCAACCGATTCGGGCCAGGCCTTCATCCAAACCTTTCACCGCGGCGTCTGTACCGGATTCGGCGGCCTGAATGCGTGCGCGTTCCAGATAGTCCTCGGGACGGGGGTTGGTCAGGTTGGTGAAGGCGCGCGTGTAATCGGCGATGGCGAGAGCGAGGTGATCGAGTTGCGCCAGCACGCGTGCGCGACCGAGCAGGGCTGCGGCATTGTCCGGGTGGCGTTGAAGGAGATTGTCGAAGGCCGCGCGCGCCTTGCTCAACTTGCCGCAACCGGCCAGGGTTTGGGCGCGGCCAAATTCCAGTGCCGGGGACTTGGTCAAACCGGGTGCAGCGGCATCGTAGTCTTTCAACGCGAGATCCCAGTCCTGATGGGCGCGATACAATTCCGCGCGCAATAGGAGCAGTTCGGCGGTGATGCCGTTGGTGCTCATTTGTTCGGTCACGCCCTTGACTCGCAGCATCAAGTCTTCGTGCGCGAGGCTGGGGAGCGGGAGAAACGCAGAGACGCAGAGAACGCAGAGCGGCAAGAACGCAATCAAAGGAGCGCGGACAGCCTTTTCCGCTGGCTGGAGTTCAAGCTTTAGCTTGTTCCCCATCCACCCACTGCTCGACCCGGAACAAGCTAAAGCTTGAACTCCAGCGTACGACGTTTTTTCTGGAGCGCGGGCGGTCCCGGCGCGCAGCGCGTGAATGGCAGGAGAAGCGGGAGGGCATTGCAACGTCTCACCGTTAGGGGCATGCTGCGGGCGGAGGACCGCCCGCGCTCCGCTGGTTGCGGCCTCGCCGTGCTGCAGTATTGAGTTCATTGGCTCACTTCACTGGCTGGCTCGAGCGCGAAAGGAGCGGAACGCCGATGTGGCCGGGACGGAGTTGGTGAACGTGGGCGGGCCGGTGACCGGAATGGTATTGGTCACAACGGAGGTCCAGTTCACGAGGTTGGTTGAACTTTCG
Source organism: uncultured Bifidobacterium sp. (assembly GCA_964429665.1). Lineage (GTDB taxonomy): Bacteria > Verrucomicrobiota > Verrucomicrobiia > Limisphaerales > JADLHS01 > JADLHS01. Next base: position 11,757 of record CAYSDO010000017.1, on the reverse strand, counting down.
AGAACGTAACTGGTGCCGGGTTTGCCGCTGACGGTCAACGTGAGAGTGCCTCCGGATGGCGATGACGATTGCCAGGCGACAACTGGAACGCGGCTTTGGAGTGTGAACATGTCGAGGAGTTGATTGCTGTCGTTGAAAGTCTCCCATGAAAGGACGGGGCCGTTCACTTCCATGATGTCGAAGTGATACTGGCTGTATTCAACCTGCACAAACGGCCAGTCGGCCACGATCTCGGTATCGAGGAAGCCGCCGCCCCCGCCGCTGACGATGTACACCGTGCCGTTGGTCGCGCCGCGTTGGTAGGAGTGCTGATGGCCGCTGATGACGATGTCCACGTTCTTTTGTGTGAAGAGCGGAACCCAGTCGTTGCGGACAAATGTTTCGCCGATGTAGCCGCCGCCGTTCCAGACATTCACGTAGGGCGGCCTGTGAAAACAAACGATGCGGAAAGCAGCTCGCTGGGTTTCGGGGCGGTTCAACTCGGCTTGCAGCCAGTTGTATTGTTCGGGAGAACTGCTCGTGCCGGTTTCGCTGTCGAGGAAGATGAAGCGGCTGTTGCCGTAGTCGAAGGCAAACCATGCTTCGTTGCCGGGCAGGGTGCTGTAGGCGTAGGCGAGGGCGTGTTCGCCATCGTGATTGCCGCGCGCATAAATGACAGGTGTGGTCTGTGCGGCATTGAGTGTTTCAAGCGGCTTGAACCAATAGTCATGCCACTCGGAAATGGCATTGCCGCTGTTTACCATGTCGCCCGCCACGCAGATCATGTTCGGCGCGTGCGCCAGAATGTTTGTGACATGTGTTGCGAGGGTGACGGTGCCGTTGTGGTTATCGCCCCACCAAGCGGTGACGAACGGACTAGTCGTCTTGGGTGCAGTTGTGAAGGAGAAAGTGGCCGTGGCGTTTGTGCCGCTCCGTACGCGATAGACGTAACTGGTTTCTATTTCCAAACCCGGAATAGTGGCGCGGTGAACAAAATGCGTGGCGTCAATCTGCAACGTCTCAATCGCACTGAGAGTGTGCTCCGTAATATTGGTGCGTCCCCAGTCAACGTAATGCCGCGCGAGGTTGCCGTCGGTTTCCCAGATCATGGTCATGGCATCGGTGCGTACGTCCTGAAGCATGGGCAGCTTGGTGATGGCCGGCGTCGGGAAGCTGACGGGTTTTTGCAGCCGCACGATGAGATCGTCTGCCATGCTGTCGTTGTCGGCGTCGCGGCGGTGTTTACCGATGACTTCGAGCCGGAGTTTTCTTGTGCCTGCGGGCAGCAGGCCGGTGAGGTTGCGTTGCAGCCAGACACTATTGGCGGCGATGATGCAGCGCACGGCGGACAATTCCTGTCCCGCGCCATCGAGGTAGCCAACGCGATAGAACACCTGGTCGTCGAACGTGCCCGCACCGTAAAGATTTCTCAGCCACGCCTCGGCATCAAGCGACGCACCGGTATCAATGTCGTTGGTGGTAAATCCAGCGGCAATCAAATCAATGTCCTGTCGGACGATAGTATTGCTGGCAGCGGTGCTGATGCCGCCGTGAAGGAAATTCGTGCCGCCATGAGGCGAACCTTTGCTGCCGGCACTTGTCAGTATGAGCGGGTTGCCTGCCGTGGTCTGCCAGTTGGCGAAGAGAAGTTCAAAGCCGCCGTTTGATTGCAGCGGTTGTCCAAAGACCGGATTGGGACCGGGCGCGGAACCAAACACAGAGAAGTCCGCATCCGATGAATCTGTCACAGCCGGATAGGTGACTGATGTGAGTTTGATGCGGTAATTGTTGGTGTCGCCCAGGTAAGGATCAATGTTCCAGAGAGAGTTGCTCTGGCTCAGCGAGGCTTGACCAAGGCTTTTGAAAAATGCACCGCCCCGGAGCAGATCAATTTGGACCAGGCCGCTCGGATTGTTGACTGTCCAAGAAATGCTCTGTGCTGTGCCGGCTTGATAATTCTGCCCGCCATTCGGATTAACGAGATGGAGCGAAGTTGGTGCGACAGGCAACGGGATGCCGGCAGCAGTTGGTCCGCCCAGCGCGGCGACCTCGACGTCTGACATGGCTTCGGAACGGATTTGAATGCCGTTCACGAAGCCCGCGCTTGTTTCGTTGTTATCGTCAGTGAACAGCAGTGCCGTCGGATTCAATGCCCAGCGGCCATCCACCTGATCCAAATCCTGCGTGCCGGCCAGCGCGCCATCAATGAACTTGCGCAGCCGTTGCGCGGGCAGTGTGAGATCCACGACAAAGGCGACGCGATGCCATGTGTCCGCGAGGATCGTCCCGTGGTAGACGCCTGAGATGCCGATGCCGTTGGACTGGTTGACGAACAACTCCCCGTCGTCGTTGACAGGATTCGCTGGGTTGGTCTGGAGAAAAACGCGCCACTGACTGGAACTGGCAGCCGGATACATGACATCCATGATCAGGGTGTATTGATTCACGAGTGCGCCACCACCGTTTGGCGCGATGCCGTGGGTCATGATGAATCCCTGTGTCGGTGTCGTGGCGGGATAACTCATGACGGCGGCGGTTTGCCCGCCGATCGTTGCCGTGGTGAAAGTTGTCGACGCAGCCGTATTACCGCGATAGGCGAGGGCTATGCCGACGGTGGCGTTGAGATTGCCGCTGTTGAAATCCCATTGGCCCGTGACGCCGCCGCGGGCTGTGATGCTGAGTCCGGTGACGATCGCGACTGCGAGTGAAATAAGAATGCGTTTCATAACAAGCAAACTGCTGACAGTGGAATCCTGATAATGTGACACGATTTCAGAATGTCGCTAGATATCAAGTCGTCACACAACAAAAAAACCGCACCGGATCCGGCGATTCGGTCCGGGTTGGACTGCACAACCAAAACACCAGCAATCGCTCTCATATTTACCTTCCACCCGATGGGCAGTCTCATTCTGTCAAGCCACCTCCTCCCCTAAACAGGGGGTGGTTTTCCAAAATAGAGCTGATACAATGCTTGCAATAACCATCCGCCGTGAAACGCGAAGGCATCAAAATCGTTGTGTTTTGGCGGGTGAAATCAGACAGAAAGCAAACAGCAACCCAGTAACAACACAGGTTTAGATATGAAAAGAAGTCGTTTAATGCCGGTATGTTCAGGGCTGGCAATTCTTGCCGGCTCATTCTCGTTCGTAGGCAGTGCCCAAGCGGTCACGCTACTTTCGGAAGACTTTGAAGGCGGAGCCAATGTTTTTGGTGCGGGCACCTACAACTACGCTCAAAATTATACCATGCCCAACCTCCTTGTACCTGCTGGGGGACTAAAATATATGAAGGGTGGGGCGGGAATTGGTGGTTCTGCATCCACCAATATTTTCACGGCCACAGGGTCCCCACTCAGTCTCCTCACAGGCGGAATTACGGGAGGGCAGATTGACGGCGGGTTGGTTAGTTACAACCTCTACGCCCAATTCAGTACTTATCGGTTACAGGGCGACTACTCAACCCTTACCCTTCAGTTTCTCGATTCCAGCAGCAGCCCTCTTGGATCATTACTAACAATAGGTGGGTCAGCGTTTACGAGCCTTTTAGGCTCTGGCAACAACGGCAATTATGCGGACGCGCGGGATTGGGGTGCGGATACTTTGGCAGGAATCGTTCCTTCAGGGGCACGGTCCGCAACCGTTCAGGTTCTTGCGGTCAAGGTGCCGACTGGAGGTGCCATTGATGGTTACATGGACAACATTAACATCTCCATTACCGGGGTGCCTGAACCAAGCGCCGTGGCGCTACTGGCGCTTGGCGGCGGTTTGGCGGCGTGGGCGCGTCGTCGTCGTTGACAAAGTAGTTCCGATCACGAAAGCATTTACGGCCTCTGCCCAAGCAGAGGCCGTTCTTGTTTTATTCGCAGGCATACACCTGTTACCTATTGCTGGTTGTCGTGAGCAAGAAGGATCAAAAAGACTTACCAGAACTCCAAAGGGCGCGTGCTCTTTGGATCGCAAATCGTTTTGACGCCGCAGTGAATCTTTTTGTTGAGACCGCCGATCGGCATCCACAAAACGTTGCGGCCCTCGTGGACACCGCCCGTGCCTTGGGACACCGCCACGAAATAAAGCGCGCCGAGGAATATCTCGATCGGCTTCGCACCATCGCCGCCGAGCGGTCGGATCTGCCGTTTATGCTGGGCCAATCTTTTCGGATGATTCACCGGGAGGAACTGGCGATCGAGTGCTTCGAGAAATACGTTGCTGCGGCAGGTCGTCGTCATGCCGATGCTCATTTTGAACTGGCCGTGCTGTATGAACGCCGCCATCGCGTGGAGGACGCCGAAGCAGCCGTGGCCCGAGTGCTGAAACTCAACTCTGCCTATTATGAGGCCTCGTTGCTTCAAGCGCGTCTGCTGCGCCGCCGGCGTGAAATCGGTCAGGCCAAAGCCCTCTTCCGCCGACTTGCAGAACATCCTCGCGTCCACTTGATTTCCCGCGCCCAGGCATGGGCGGCGCTCGCGGACATCGCCGACAAGGAGGGTGATTACGAACAAGCCGTGGACTTGATGGCGCGCTGCAAGGACATCCAACTCGCCCATGCCCAAGTCTTCCAACAGCATTCAGACATTGTGCTCGGAAATCTGAAACGCTTTTGCGAGGCCGTGACCGCCGAGGATCTTCTCCGGTGGAGAGAGCAGGCGAATGAGTTGGGTGATCCGGCCCGCGTTACGCATCTGACAAGTTTCCCACGCTCTGGCACCACCTTGCTTGAAAATGTCTTGGACGCTCATTCCGGCGTCATTAGCAGCGAAGAGCGCCAGGTTTTCAGCCGCGATATTCTCGATTCATCGTGGAAGGAGTCGCACGAAAACAATCCGCCAACCGTCGAGGCGTTCCATCGCATTCCGGCGGCAAAAATTCAATCCCTGCGCCGGCGTTACTTGAATGCGATGGAGGAGGCGCTGAATGAACCCATCGGCAATCGCGTTCACATTGACAAAAACCCGACGCACACTTTGTTTATCCCGGCCATCGTGCGACTCTTCCCTGAAACGCAATTTCTCATCGCGTTGCGCGACCCACGCGATGTCATCGTCAGTTGCTACTTTCAGTATCTGCCTCTCAATCCAGCGAGTGTTTCTTTCCTCACATGGGAATCCACAGTCAAGCGTTACGCGCTGGACATGGGAATGTGGTTGCGGCTACGTGAACGACTTGACGCCTCCTCCTGGCTGCAGATCCGATATGAGGATGTCGTGAACGATTTGCCAACTGCTTCGCGCCGCGCTATCGCATTTCTCAATCTGCCTTGGGAGGAGTCTGTGCTCGGTTATCGCGAACGCTTGGCCACGAAGACCGTGCATAGCCCCACCTACCTTGATGTCGCACAACCGATCAATCGTCGTCCCATCGGTCGTTGGAAAAACTATGCCCGCTGGCTGGAGCCTGGGTTGGCGTCGCTGGAACGATTTGTAAAAGAATTCGGTTACTCGTAATCACTGTTAAGTCCGCAGTCCGGAGTCCTGGTGTGCTTTGCCAGTGCGCGTATTGGAAGGCCGACTCAGGGCTCCGGGCTGTGGACTTGGGGGCTCCGGACTATTGCTTCCGGTAGACCCGCACGTAGTCAACGATCATGGCTTGAGGGAAGATTGTATTTGTGTTCGGGTTGCCGGGCCAGTTGCCACCGACAGCGAGATTTATGACGATGTGGAAGCGTTGATCGAACGGCGCGGGGAAAACATTCGTGCCTGAAGTCCAGTTGGTTTGAGTTTGGTACAGCCGATTGTCGAGATACCAGCGCATTGTGTTGGTCTCCCAATCCAGGCGGAATGTGTGGAAAGCATCGGCGAATGTTCCGACCGCGAGTGTTGTGTTGGTGCCTCGGTATGTGTGGTTTCTTTCCGGATTTGCGTAATGCAGCGTGCCGTAAAGCGTGTCGGGTTTGTGGCCGACGATTTCCATGATGTCAATCTCTCCGCTGTGCGGCCAGCCGCCGTAGGCTTCATCGGTCGGCAACATCCAGAATGCAGGCCAATATCCTTGACCGGTCGGGAGCTTGGCTCTCATTTCAAACCGGCCATATTTCCAATCGCCCTGACCTTTGGTGCGCATTCGTGAGGATGTAAATTGGCGCGTGCCTTCCGGCCCGATGTATTCTTCTTTGCGCGCTTCGATGACGAGTGAACCGTCTTTCACGCTGGCGTTGTTTGTCACATAGTATTGCAGTTCGTTGTTTCCGCCGCCGTTTGCGTTCACTTCAAACTCCCATCTGGCTGGGTCAACGTGGTCGCCATTGAACTCGTCCTGCCAGACCAATTGCCACTTGCCCGGGCTTTTTGTGGTGCAACTTGCCACACCTATGAGCAGCAATGAAGTGCAGAGCCAGCAAAGCGCGTTCGGTGCGGGTGCGGATTTGGCGAATCGTTGGAGCGAAACAAAAGACATATTTTCCCGGCATTGATGTTTGTGTTTCTGAATCTTGTTCACACCCAATAGTAGCCAAGATAAATTTTGACCTCAATAGCTTAGTGCGTTAAGCATTATCCGTGTCGCACGCCCTTTTCTACTGCTTGATGTTTGGCTTCGCATTGACAGGTGTAACCTTGTCGTCTGGCGCGGCGGTTCTCAGCATCGCTCATCGTGGCGGATCGCTGTACGCGCCGGAAAACACCATCGCCGCTTTCACCAATTCTCTCGCTGTCACCGACCTGATGGAGACAGACTCGCAGATCACGAGCGATGGCAAATTCGTCATCATGCACGACCTCACGGTGGATCGCACCACGGACGGCACGGGCACGATTCTTTCCCAGACGCTGGCGCAATTGAAACTGCTGGACGCTGGTTCATGGTTTTCCGCCAAGTATAATGGCGAGCGAATCCCGACCATGGAAGAAATGATCACGAACACCCTGCCGCACTCGATTCCGTTCATCGAAGCGAAAGCGGGCGCTGCGACAGCTTACGTGGCAGAGTTTCAGCGCCTCAATGTCGTAACGAACATCATCTTTCAATCGTTCGACTGGAATTTTCTTTCGCAAGTTCACACGCTCGAACCGAATTTAAAACTTTGCGCGCTCGGCAGCGGCACATTGACTGCCGCAAGCCTCATCTCCATCACCAACGCCGGGGCGCGCATGGTTTCCTGGGCGGGCGCGAACGTCACCACCAACGAAGTCTCCCTCGCGCACGGTATGGGGCTCACGCTGTTCGTGTGGACGATCAACAGCCCATCAGAGATCACCAATTTTATCGCGTTGGGTGTGGACGGAATCGTTTCCGACGATCCTTGGACGGTGCGCGGAGTGCCGCCGCCAGTCAACGGCACGAACAATCCGCCTGCCGCCGCGACCTATCTCGCAGACCGCCTCATCGCGTATTGGAAAATGGACGACGGTCTGGCGAACTCATTCGCGACCACGTTAACCGACAGCAAATCCACGCATCACGCCACGGTCCTGCGGCCCGACGGACTCTCGCATTGGATCAATGGCAGCGCTGCAAAACTTGGCGGCAGTCTGCAATTGGCCGGAACGAACACCTACGCGAACATCGCGAGCAACGCCACGTTTAACATCGGCACGAACGAGGTTTCGCTCTCGACGTGGGTGAAGCTGGAGCAGTTGCCGGCGCAACTCGCGACGAGTTTCGGTTCGATCTACGATTCCACAACCGATTGTTACGTGTTGTATCTCGACAAGGCGAACAACGAATTGCGTTTCAAGATCACCGATGCCAACGCACACACCGCGCGGTCTGGCATCGCCGCTACGTTTCTGCAAACGAACCAGTGGTTGCACATCGCCGCAGTCTATAATGGCAACTTCGGCACGGCGGGACGCGCCACGATCTATCTCAACGGCGCGCTCATGGACACACACATTGGCAACGACAGCACGGCAGGTTCTGGCCTGACCGCCAATGTCAAAATCGGCCAGGTCGCTTCGATCGGTCGCGAAGGGCCGACGGGCGGGAATGGTTTCTTCGGCATGGTGGATGACTTCGCTATCTGGAAACGCGCGCTCACTCAGGCGGAGATTCAAAACATTTTCAACGGCGGCCAGCTTGGCCAGAGCCTCGGCGACTTGATGATTCAGCCGACCAATCTGCTTACGATCACTTCTATCAAGCAGACGCCACCGGGTGTTCAACTGGAAATTAACTTCCAGAATCTCGGCCTGTGGTCCTCGTTCCAACTGCGCCGCGCAACGAACATCGCAGGGCCGTATTTCCCCATACCCGATCTCTTGCCAGTTGTGTTGGGCGGCGGCAACTATCGTTACGATTATTCGCCCACCAACACCGTGGGTGAGTTTTATCGCGTTGAAGGCTTTTAGAGATTTGCCAGTACATTGAGGGAGTGAATACGAATATCGTTGTGGTTTTGGATTGAGTTACTGAACGGATTTAATACCAATCCAGTTATGAATAATAACTTTGTTGCTTTCGTTTCGGCTGCGGTGTGTTGCTTCGCGGGGTTGTGCCGCGCTGAGAATCCAACCAACTCGTCATCGCCATCTCTCACCGTGATGACATACAACCTGCGTTATGCCAGTCCAAAACCGCCTAACGCATGGCCGCAGCGGCGTCCGCTGATGCGCGAACTTATCCAGAAGATCGCGCCGGACGTGATGGGCACGCAGGAAGGTGTGTATTACCAACTCAAAGACCTCTCTGCAGACCTGCCGGAGTTCGACTGGATTGGTCTCGGCCGCGAGGGCGGAAGTCGTGGCGAGTTCATGGCGGTGTTTTACCGCAAAGCGCGGTTGGAGCCGCTGGCATACGATCACTTCTGGCTTTCGGATACACCCGAGGTGATGAATTCGACCACGTGGGGCAACTCAAATCGTCGCATGGTCACCTGGGTGAAATTCCACGACCGTACGACTGGCGGTGAATTTTTTCTGTTCAACACGCACTTCGATCACCAAATCCAGGCGGCTCGCGAAAAAAGCGCGGAACTTGTCCGCAAGCGCGTCGCCGCGCTGAACACAAAACTGCCCGTGGTGCTGATCGGTGACTTCAATGCTGCTGCCGAATCGAACAAGGCTTACGAGATATTGACTGCCGAAAAGTTTTTCACCGACGCTTGGCTGGCCGCACCGGAGCGACTCGGCGAGGGTGTGGGCACGTTCAACGATTTCAAAGCCGCCGTGCCGAATGGTGCGCGCATTGACTGGATTCTTACGCGTGGCGAGGTAACGGTGGAACGCGCCGAGATGTCCGTCTTCTCGCGTGATGGCCAGTTCCCCAGCGATCATTTCCCTGTGGCAGCCAGACTGTGGTTGTCGCCGGCCAAGTGAGCCACGCGTCGCTATCAACCCACCGATATGAAAAAGCAATCGTCCTCCAATTTGACCACAAACATGACGCGCTCGCTTGCGATGTTCGCCGTCGTTGTTTGTCTCGTCGCGCAGGTTAGTTTTGCCGCCGCCGGGCCGCGTACGATTTCACGCGAGGTACTTTTGGACAAGATTCGTGGCGCATGGGCGGGACAGATGATCGGTGTGGCTTACGGCGCCCCCACCGAATTCAAGGCGCTCGGCAAAATTATTGAAGGCGACATCAAGGGTGAACCTCTCAGAAATGCGATCACGCAGGACGATCTGTATGTCGAGATGACGTTCGCGCGCGTGATGGACACCATCGGTCTGGATGCCACGACCGCCGAGTACGGCGAAGCGTTCAAGAATTCCAAATACGAACTCTGGCACGCCAACGCGGGTGCACGGCGCAATCTCAATCGTGGCATCGCCGCGCCGTTGTCCGGCCACCCGCGTTACAACATCCACGCGGACGACATTGATTTCCAGATCGAGGCGGACTTCATCGGCATCATGTGTCCGGGCCTGCCGCGGGTCTCGAATCAATACTGTGATCGCGTGGGCCGCGTGATGAATTACGGCGATGGTCTCTACGGTGGGATGTTTGTTTGCGGCATGTATTCAGCGGCATACTTCGAGAGCGACCCGCGCAAAGTTGTGGAAGCGGGTCTGGCCTGCATTCCTGCAGAAAGCCCCTACGCAAAGCTCGTGAGCGATCTGCTCGCATGGTCGGCCAAAGAACCGAACGACTGGCGCAAGGTATGGCAGCAGGTGCAGGAGAAATGGGACAAGAACGATCCTTGTCCCGATGGTGCGTTTCGCGCGTTCAACATTGATGCGAAACTGAACGGCGCATATATCGCGTTCGGTTTGCTTTACGGCAAAGGTGATTGGCAGGAGACGATGGGAATCGCGACACGATGCGGTCAGGATTCGGACTGCAATCCCTCCAGCGCCGCCGGCGTGCTGGGCGCGATGATTGGCTACGCAAGGATTCCCGAGCTGCACAAGCTGGACCTGGCAAAGCTCGCTGACACAAAGTTCAGTTTCACCGATTACTCTTACAACCACATCGTGAAGTCTTCCGAGACGCGAACATTGGAAGTGATCAAGCAAGCTGGCGGCAAGGTGAGCGAAACCGAAGTCGTAATCCCTGAGCAATCGCCCCAAGCACCGCCGCTGGAGCAATGTGATTTCGGCGTGCCGACTCAGGTGTTGATGGTCAAGGACGCGGATTGGAACTGGAGCAGCAACTGGGTGGAGAAGGTGGGTTACATCTGGGCTGATAAAATTGATACGCGCGTGGCTGAAGGCGCGGGCAGCGAGGTCACGCTCAAGTTCAATGGCACTGGTGTGGCTTTGGTTGGTGATCTGTCCAAAGACGGTGGGCGTGCGGATGTTTATGTGGACGGTGAGAAGAGCGGGTTGGTCGCTGACGCGTACATCGTGCCGAAGACGTACGACAACGACCTGTGGCGCATCCACGGTTTGAAGCCGGGCGAACATACGTTGCGCCTGGTAATGCGTGACGACGCTGACCCGCGCAGCAAAGGCAGGAAACTCACCATCAGCCGCGCGATTGTTTATCAGGCAAAGTGAATGGGAGAGGAAACAACGAACAGATTGATTGCATTTCATCCAAGCTTCAGACTAAGAATCAAACAACTAGACAAATGAACAAAACAACATGGTCCATTCAACCGTCGTCCAGTCTTTTCATGTTCATGCTGGCTGCGTGCTTTCTTGCCGGCTGTTCGACCGCAGAAAAGAGATGCTGCGTGAATCAAACAACAGCCGTTAAACCTGCTCTTGCCTCCCCGACTGCGCCTGCGAAGCCAGTGATTCGGATCAATGCCGGCGCGGACGCCGACTTTGCTGACTCCAATGGAAACATCTGGCTCTCAGATCGTGGTTTTGATGGCGGTGATATTGTGACCCGTGAGGCGGATGTGAGAATCGAAAACACCAAAGACGCTGCGATTTATCGCACTGAGCATTGGGGGATGAGTTCCTTCTCCCAGCCGCTATCGAACGGTAAATACGTGGTCAAACTCCATTTTGCCGAAACCTGGACGGGCATTGAAGGCCCGGGTGGACGCGTCTTTTCCATGAACGTGGAAGGGCACGAGATCAAAGATTTTGATGTGTGGGTGAAGGCGGGCGGACCGCGCCGCGCTTACGTTGAGGCGGTTAACGTGGAGATTGCCGATGGCAAACTCGATATCACATTCGAGGCTGGCGTGGATAATCCGGAGATTAACGGCATCGAAATCATTCCGGCACCTTGACCAGGAGGCGGCGGCTTTTCAGTTTGGCTTTCGATGGTTCTGTCACATGGGATCAGGGAGACTGTTTTCCAGAATGATCGAAGTTGCAGCTTTCTTGACAATGCCTGCCGGGAATCTGTTAATTACAGGGTAAGGAAACTGCGTGAACACTGAGAAACATAGTCCGCCAAAATATTTCCAGATCAGCCGCGAAGTTATTGGCATGATCCAAGTTGGCAA
>CAYSDO010000016.1:0-28446 GCA_964429665.1 uncultured Bifidobacterium sp. | reverse complement strand
AGTGCCAGCAGAATGTGCCTGCCATCACCACTGATGCTGGCGAGCACATTGAGTTCAGCGCCTGATGTGATTTTGGTCGGTTTGCCATCCGGTACCCAGGACGAGATCGCGTAGTACTGTCCGGCTGACTGGCTCACCTTGTACTGCTCATAGTAGTATTGCACCTTGCCATCGGAGATGGTTGATGGCCTGTTGTTGAGCACGGTCAAACGCGGCGCACTCAGTGTCTGGCTCTCGCCACTCTGCTCCAGTGCTGTGATGGTTGCACTGAGGGATTCGCGGCCAAGAATGTTGGTGAAGGTTTCCTGCAACCCGATCCCCAAGGCGGGGGTCACGGTGCCACTGGGGTTGATCACGGTGGGAAAATTCTGGTCCCCGACCAGACCAGTAAAATCCTGTGGCGTACGCACGCTCTGCGCCTGACGTCCTGTTTCCCAAAGGGCGCCAAGTTGCAGGAACGCCGGCTTCGACAGCGTGACAAAACGCGCTTCAATGAGGACTTGTTGAATGGGTTGGTCAAATTCCTTGATGATGTGCTCCAGTACTTCGAGTTGTTCCGGTGTGCCGCGCGCGAACACCGCATTTCGCTCATAATCAATCTGCCATTTCGAGCCGGCGAAGAAATTTGTGATGGCACGCTCAAGGGACGGCATGTTTGGCGCGTCGTCATTGACGAACTTATCGAATTTTTGAGTCTCACTCGTAGTTTGGGTTGGGCCGGTTGTTGTTGTTACCCTGATGGCTTCTTTGGTGCCAAATTGGGCAGGAAGGACGAACCCTTTGCGCAACTTGTAAAAACGCGTTTCCTCCATGAGTTGCTTGGTGTTCTTGGCGTCCACCACCCAGACGAGTTCCGGGCCGACCTGGAACTGGAAGTCGTAGTTGCGTCCGATGTATTTGAGCAGCCCGCCGAGCTTGACCTTGTCGAGATTGATCGTGAGCCGGTTCGTCAGCGCCGGGAGTGATTTGTCAGCAACGATATTGACGCCCGACGACTGGCTCAGGTTTACGATCACCGTTTCGAGTGGAACGTTGTCAATATGGATGGAGACTTCCTTTTCGAGCATCGTCGCCATCGGCCCTTTGGCGGCGTCAATGTCGAACAATGGCACCGGTTGGTGGACAGTCTTTCCATATTTTTCCGGGATGTAACGGGCATTCTCGATATTGTCAATTGTGTCACGCACGTCTTTCCGGGCCGGCAGGCCGCGATCTTTATTCTCCAGCAGCAGGCTGGGAATTGTGGGGTTGAGCCCGGAGTTCTTGGCGTCAATCGCGCGGATCTTGTCCTCAAGCGCCTGTTCGCGGCTGCGCTGGCTCTGTTGCGCCACCCAGGTGTTCAGTCGTTGCAACATCGCATTGTTAGGGTTGAATTGCAGCAGGCCGGCTGCTTTCGCACGCGCCTCCTCCCACTTGCCTCCGTTGGCCAGGTCGAGAACCGCTTTGATTTCCGAGTCGTGAGCCGCGTCGAACACAACGTTTGTCTGGGTCGTGCTGGCAGCCGGGACGAGTGGCGATTTGTTGGTTGAAATTGGGGCCGGAATCGGTGCGAGGGTTGGTGCGTTGGTCGGAGCGACGGTTGTTGCCGTTGCGGACGACTTCGCGGTTTGCTTGGACTTGGTTTGGGGCTGCTGGCAGCTTGTCAGAAGCACCAGCACAAACGGGATCAGGATCAGTTTTTGCATAACGGACGAACCTTGTTGTATTAACCGCAACGAACTGAAAACTTGCCAGCCGAATTGTGAGGCTAAAGCGTTGGTGAATTCAAGCCCGAGAAAAATTTGTTTCAGGAGCGGGTTGGATGAAGATGTAGAGGGGAGTCGATTGTTGGCATTGATGGGCACGTGGCAACCATCGCCTTGTGCGAGTTCATCAGTGAGCTTGCTCGGTCATCCATGATGCTCGACAGTGCCGCCTGTCCCCCAGTAATGCGGAGTTCAGTTTTGTTTCACTCTCAGAGCAGGTGTATTCGTTCCGTTGGCAATGCCCGCCCTGAGCTTGAGTTTTTCAATGTCCGCCTTCTCAACGTAACGCACCAGATTCTTCCATGTGGGATTGAATGCAAAGCCGCCGTGTTTCATCTCGTCTATAGCGTCCTTCTTGTTCCATCCGCAAAAAACGACACGATACATGGCGCACATCATTCCGGTACGATCGGCTCCGCGCTGGCAATGCACCATGGCGGGGAGATTGTTGGTGTCCGCCATTACCTTGAGGAAGGTAACCACATCCTTGTTGTCAGCGTCCCAAGGTTGTGTGGTGAACCGGACACTCTTGAGGTCGGTGCCGGAAACCTCGTCTTTGTCCGAATGATAGCTGCGGAGGTTGATGACGGTTTTTACGCCAAGCGCTTTGAGCTGCTTCATGCCCTCAGAAGTGGGCTGCGCTCCGCGATAAAGATTGGTTGTGACTTGATGCAGATTCGGCAGGCCGGGCTTCTCGATTTTCTGAGCCCAGGAGGCAGGCCTGTTGTTGGTGTTGGTTTCGCCAAGGGCGCAATGGGCTAATGCGATGAAACAAAGTGCCAACGCTTGAGGGAGGTTTGCGATTGTTCGGCGAAGGCGCATTTATTTTCGCGCACTGTGCTTCATGGCGGCGTGCTTGAGTTCGCGGTCGGAATCGCGGCGCTTGATGTCATCGCGCTTGTCGAACTGCTGTTTGCCTTTGCCGACACCGAGGGAGACTTTCACCTTGCCGTTCTTCCAGTAGAGAGCAAGTGCGATGAGGGCGTTGCCTTTGACGGCGGCGAGGCTGGATAACTTTCTGATTTCGGCCTTGTGGAGAAGAAGCTTTCTAGGGGCCTTGGGTTTGTGATTTTGGCTGTTGCCGTGGGAGTATTCGTCAATGTGCGCGTTGTAAAGCCAGACTTCGTCCTTCTCCACGCGCGCAAAGGCGTCGCCGATCTGGCCCTTGCCGGCGCGCAATGCCTTTACCTCGGTGCCGTGCAGGACGATTCCTGCCTCGAACGTGTCGAGGATGTGATAATCGTGCCGGGCTTTTGAATTCTTGACGATGTCAGCCATAAACAGGAACAGCCAGAGGGTTGCCCCTCTGGCTGTGCGGAATCAAGTTCGGAGCTCAGTGCTTTTTGGCGCGTTTCTTGGGCGCAGGACGCTTCAGTTCCTCGATCTCAGGGAGATCGAAGCCAACCTTGTCCTCGATAATTTCGCGCAGGGCGATGTCGGCCGCGCCAAGATTGGTGTAGTCAGCGATGAGCGGGCGGCCCATGCCGCCGCCGCCAGCGTTGAGCTGGCGCACGCGGCGCGAGACGATGTTGATGAGAACGTTGGCGTTGCCAACCTTTTCCAGAGCTTTTTTGGAGAATTCAGCGTTCACGTTTTTTTTGAAAAAATCTAGCGCATTAAAATAGCGGTTGCTACGGTGGGCGCAATCTTAAAATGCGGCGATTAAGGGTGACAGGCACGAATCAAGATTGCCCCACCTACTTCATCTCTGCCCAATAAGGGTGACATCACTTTCCCTGGACAGCGGGTTCGTCTTTACTCAGTGCGAGGCTGCCGACAGATTATCCCCGACGAAAACCATCACAGTCACATGAAAAATCTTTTCCTCGAGACAGCCGTAGGTTTGTTGCTGATTACAGTTTCCGCGAATTCACTGCAAGCCCACGTTGGCACGCATCCCTCAGTTCACGATACCGTGGCCGGTGTGGCTGAACGCATGAAGCGTGATCTTGGCACCAACGAACTCAGCACGCTCACGCCGAAAAAGGTGGAACAATTTCTCACGGCCAAAGAACGCGAAATCCTGGGGACGGAACATGTTTCATTCCGCGTAAATGTTCCGGTGCGCGTCTCGGTAATGCGGGACGTGAAACTGGGCGATGAACCTTTCTGGCTCAAGCAGCGCGGCTTCACTCAGACCAGCATCGTAGTCAAGGAAGGTAGGAATTCCTTCGACGTGTGGCAGAAGGATTTTGCGGCGGGTGTTGTCGGCCTGGGCATTCACGCGTTTAGCGGGGTGGACAATCATTACTTTGTTTCGCTCGCACCACAAAAACCGGGAGACAAGATCGAGGTCACCGATCTTTATCCAGGGCAATTGCGGGTGGCGGTATTTCAAAATGGTGTCGAGCCTTACGTGGATCAGTCTGCAACTTTGCAGTCCGTCCCGTCGGAACTTGAAGGTCAGACGCTGATTCGCACCGATTCTGAGCGCGAAGAAGATGCGCGCCTCATCAACCTGTTCCGCTGGACTCAATATGTTGCCACCGAAAAGCCTGATCAGGTGGTGTTGACCTGGAGCGATGAACCGCGCACATCTCAAACAATACAATGGCGAACCAGCACCAAGGTCAAACGCGGTTACGTCCGATACCAGAAAAAATCCGAGTACAACCGTTTCAATCCACGCAAGCCGCAGGTTTCCAACGCAATTACCAAACGGCTTGAAACACCCACGCTCGTCAACGATCCCGTGGTTCATCGTCACACCGCTGTGTTGCGTGGATTGCAGGCGGGCACGACGTATGTTTACTCCGTTGGCGATGGCAGCGCCGAGGGTTGGACTGAACTCTCCGAGTTCACGACTGCACCAGCGGGCGTGCAGCCCTTTTCATTTGTTTACATGGGCGACGCTCAGAACGGCCTCGACCGTTGGGGTTCGCTTGTTCACCATGCTTTTCGCTCACGGCCTGACGCAGCTTTCTACGTGATGGCAGGCGACCTCGTGAATCGCGGAGCCGAACGCAATGACTGGGACAGTTTCTTCCACAACGCCGAAGGCATTTATGATCGTCGGACGCTGGTGACTGCGCTCGGCAATCATGAATACCAGGGTGGCACTCCCCGGCTTTATGTGGAGCAATTCACGCTGTTGACGAATGGCCCGTGCTGCGTTCCACCGGAGCACGCCTACTCATTTCAATATGCAAACGCACTGTTTGTGATCCTGGACTCGAATCTTGACCCTGCACCTCAGTCTGCGTGGCTTGAGCAACAACTCTCTCAGACCAAGGCGACGTGGAAATTTGTCGTGTATCATCATCCCGCGTATTCCTCCGGCGGCAATCGTGACAATTTGGAAGTGCGTTCCGCATGGACGCCGTTGTTCGACAAGTATCACGTGGACATGGCGCTTCAAGGTCATGATCACGCCTACCTGCGCACGTATCCGCTCAAGGCCAGCCAGCGCGTGGCTGGCCCGAAAGATGGCACGGTTTACATCATCTCCGTTTCCGGCACGAAAATGTACAAACAGGAGAAGCACGATTACACCGAGTTCGGCATGACCAACGTCGCCACTTATCAGGTTCTCGACATCCAGATCAGCGGCAATCGCCTCGTGTATCGAGCCTACGACGTTGATGGAAAACTTCGCGACGAACTGGTGATTGAAAAGTAAGCGCTGGTTGAAAAGTTGTTCCTCGTACGGTCAACGTCTTCACCAGGATAACCTGCAACCGCCGGTAGGGTTCCCGGCTCGCGGAAGTTGGCTACCCGCAGGTCCGTGGGTTTCAGCAGTACCACATGCCCGTCGTAAAACATGGCGTTCATACGGTTGGCGTGCCGGGTCGGATGATGACTTGTGTTGTCGAACGGCAGCCAAGGCGGTCGCGGCGTGGAGGTGATCCGCGAATCGGAACATCCCGGGCTGCGTCGGTGATCCCACGCTACAAGGCGATCTGCCGGTTGCGTTACGCTAGAATCACGTTGCGCCATTGGGCTTCCCGTACTGTAATTCATCGCAAAACTGCACTGTCACTGCGGCTCGACCGCGCATTTGAAAATGTTCGTGGTGCCGAAATCAATCAGGGTAAATCCCCGCCGCTCTATTGCTTTCTTCATGCGACAAAGTTAAGGTTTCATGGACAAACGATAAATATCTAATCTAAAAGAATCGAAGATTCACAATACGTAAGAGCCAAAGATGAAACGAAGTTCAACGATATTTCTTCAGGTAGTCATTGTGCTCATTGGCATCGGTGCGCTTGCTTTCATGATTTGGGAACCTCAAGTCGAAGGTGTGAACGTGCACGCCACGTTTTTTGAGATGTACTTCAACTCTTTTGTGATGTTTGCGTTTATAGGGTCCATTCCGTTTTTCGTGGGGCTCTACCATGCCTTTAGGTTATTGGGAAACATCGGACGCAATGAAATATTTTCGCCACGTTCGGTGCGAGCATTACGGACGATAAAATATTGCGCCGTGGCCCTGATCTGTTTTGTTGCTCTCAGCATGTTTTTCATGATCGGCGGTGACCGAGAGGACAGACCGGCCGGGGTTTTCATGCGCCTCCTCGTTACCTTTCCTTCAATCGTTGTCGCCACCGCAGCGGCTATATTTGAGCAGATTCTGCAAAATGCCGTGGAGATGAAGTCCGAGACCAATTTGACGGTATAGGAGACCAGCATGGCGATCATCATGAACATCGACCTCTTGTTAGCAAAATGGAAAATGAGCGTCACTTGGCTCACGGAGAAAGTTTGCATCACGATGGCATTTCGAGGGTGCGATAGAGCGGGTGCAGCGCCGCCTTTCAAATTCCGCAACGCATCGGCGCGGACGCTGCGCACCTCCCGCGCGGCGGCGGCCACGGCGTCAATCTTCGCGATGTCTGGTGGCGGCAGGCACGAAGCCCGCCGCTACATCAAACTGCGGCCACGGGAACGTGTCGAAGATGGCTTCCGCACTCGCGGCCATTTTTTGGCGCTGGAAAATGCCGCAAGCGTTTCCCAATCAATTCTTCCTTTGGCGTCACAGAATTCTTGAATGAATTCTGCGGTGAATTTGTTTGCGGCTCGCTCCCACATCGGACGATTTTTTGGCCGGTTCTTGGCTGGAACGTCCTTCATCAAGCGAGCCAGTTTCAAATGGAAATATGAGTCGTCAGTAATTTCCTCCCAGAATGCCTGACCGGAGCGGCGACGGTAGCGAACGTTGTCCGTTCGCTCACTCGTTTGTTTCCCGTAAGCTTGCCCGCACAGTGGATCAAATTGCTTCGCTATTTTGTAGATCGGTCACGGTGGCAACTGTTCGATCTGGAAATAGCGGCCGGGGCTGGTGGAGGTGGAATTCGTGAAGCTGGTGGTGGTGCCGCTGGCGAGAATCGGACCTGCCAAGGTGGTAAAGGCCACCGAAAGATTTGTGGTGGAAAGTATGCGATAGGACACGTTGGAAATGCTGTTCCAGGTGATGAACAAATTGCCGCCGGGCAGAAGTCCCACACCGGCCCGCGGCACAGTTGATCCCGGCGGATACCAGATGGCAAAGCCGTACGAAGGTCTCCCGCCTGCGCTCACAAAGTGCCCGCTCACGTACAACGCACCGTCTTTGACGGCCAACGCGCGAACGACCGGCGGATTGAGCACACTACCGGGCGAAACGCCGCTGCCGAGCGACGACCACGCGCTGCCATTCCAGCGCGCGATGTTGCTGGCCAGAATGCCGCCCGCATTGGTAAAGCGCCCGCCCGCGTAGATGTCGCTGCCGATGACCGCCAGCGCCGCGACGAAGTTGTTCGTGTCGCCGCGAATGCCACCACCGAGCGCGGACCAGTCGCTGCCGTTCCAGCGGGCGATGTTGGTGATTCCCGCAGCGGCGTTGGTAAACGCGCCGCCAGCGTACACATCGGCGCCGTTGGTGGCCAGCGCCATGACGGTGCCGCTCAGGCCGGTGCCGAGCGCCGACCATGCCGAGCCGTTCCAACGGGCAATACCCGGTGTGCTGATGCCACCCGCATTGGTGAACGCGCCGCCGACGTACAGATCGCTGCCGGAAAACGCAAGCGCGAGAACTTCACCGCCCACGCTGGCGTTGGGCACGCTGCCGACGGTCTGCCAGTTGGTATAAAATCTTGCAATGTTCGTCGCCGTCGCGCCCCCGGCCTGATTGAAAATGCCGCCGGCATACACGGTGCCGTCACCGGCGACGGCGAGGGCGCGAACCACGCCATTGGTGCCGTTGAGACGGATGCCTGCGCCGAGGGCCGACCAGTTGGTGCCGTTCCAACGCGCGACGCCGTTGGCGGAGAACCCAACGCCGTTGGTCAAGCCGCCGGCGAACGTTCCGCCGACATACACATTTGTCGGGGTGACGGCAATGGCGCGGATTTCGGCGAACAGGAAATCCATGTTTCCGACCGAACTCCAGCGTTGGCCATTCCACGCCCCGATGTTTCCCGTGAACACACCACCTGCGCGCGAGTACCAGCCGCCCGCGTACACGTTGCTGCTGCCGCTCGCCAGCACCAATGCCGCGTTGTCCAAACCTTGCCCCAAAGCCCACCAGTTGGTGCCATCCCACCGGGCCGTGTTGTAGGTGTGAATCACACCCGCGCCGGCTCCGAGAAATGCGCCGCCCACATAAAGACTGCCATCGGCTTTTGCCAGGCCATTGACGACGGTGGTACCGGGAATTCCAATCCCCAAACCTGACCAGTTTGTGCCGTCCCATCTGGCGACGTTGCCGGTGGTTATGCCGCCGGCCATATTGATTTGGCCCGCCGCGTAGAGGTCCGTCCCGTCCGCGAGCAACGTGTAAACTCCCACCGCCGCCGCCGTGATGCCCGTGCCCACCGCGGACCAACTGCCATTCCAGCGAGCGATGCGCTTGGTCGCCACGCCGGCCGAGTTGGTGAGGAAGGTGCCGCCGACATACAAATCACTGCCGATGACAGCCATCGTATACGCGGTGTCGGCGGTTGTGCCAAGGACGCCGGGCAATGGCAGCCAGTTGGCGCCGTCCCATCTCGCAATGTTCAAGAGTCCACCGGTGTTGAAGTCGCCGCTCGCATACATGTCGCTTCCCACAAACGCAATGGCCCGCACCGAGCCCGAAGTTCCCAACCCGCTGCCGACGGCGAACCAACTGGCCCCATTCCAACGTGCGATATGGTTGGCGGTGACGCCGCCAGCACTCGTGAACCGTCCGCCCACGTACAAATCGTTGCCCTTGAAAGCGAGCGCGTAAACCCGGTCGCCCAACACGCTGCCGATGGCCGACCAGTTGGTGCCGTCCCAACGCGCGATATTGGTGGCGTTCACGCCACCCGCCATTGTGAATTCGCCGCCTACGTAAACAAAGTTGCTGCGAATCGCGATGGCATACACCTGCCCGTTGATTCCGCCGCCAACCGCCGACCAGTAACGGCCATTCCAGCAGGCGATGTTGGTAGCACTTACGCCTGCGCCCTCGGCGGATGTGCCACCCACCGTGGTGAAATTGCCGCCGAAATAAACGTTGCTGCCACTGCTGGCCACGGCGCGAACCTGGCTTCCCTCCATCACGGCCCAAGCGAACCGGTCATCCCAGTTTTCATCATCGGGAGCGGCGAGAGCTGGGACAGTCAATGCGCATAGGGACATAATACACAGAACAAGCAAACGCGTGCGATGGTATCGGTGGGATCGTCTTGGTACTTTCATAAAGTGGGAGGGAAATGGTGGACGGTCACTTCGTAATTTCGTAAACACGATAAATGCGCAGCGGAGCGTCCGGGATTATTGGTTCTGAAAAGTTTGTTCGGACCAATCGGCTGGCGCGCACGGGAATGGTGGCGACGTTGGTGAAAACTGCGGTCGGTGACGAAGCCGCTTGCACCACGCTCGTGGCGCCGCCGAAACTGGTCCAGCCGACGCTGACCGTGTTGGCTGTCTTGACAACATCACCCATTTTCGGACGGCTCCACAAATACACAGCGTGATTTCCGTTCAGGGCTGACCACACGGCCATCTGCCCTTCGTCATTCAAACTGCCCATCCCGCCGAAGTTCGGACCTTCGAGAAAATTCGGAGTGAATACTGTTTCACCATCAATGATCTGGCCGGCGCGGATGACTTGTTGGATCGTGGAATCCGCATCAATTAAGTAAATGGCTTGGTTGTCCGTCGTGCCGCCGCTTGTGCCGGTGAGCGTGGATTTGAATGCAACCTGGCCTTTGTTGTTCAGCGTGGGATAACCGAACGTCGAGAACGCCCCGTTGCCGCCCGGCGCGGACTGGCCTTTGCGCACGAGTTGTTTCACCGAGGTGCCGTCGGCGAGAAAAATTCCCGCGTTGTCAGCACTTCCGCCCGTCGTGCCGGTCAAGGTGGCAGTGAAAGCGACCTGCCCGCTGTTATTAATCGTTACAATCGCGGCGCCGCCGAAATCGAGATACTTGCCGTTGCCGTTCGGAACGAACTGTCCTTTGCGCGCGAGTTGAACAGTCGTGTTTCCGTCGGTCCGATAAAGGCCAAGATTGTCTGCGGCGCCGCCGCTGGTGCCGCTGAGTTGGGCCACAAAGGCGATTTGCCCGCCGTCGTTCAACGCGGGCGGTGAGGTAAAGAATATGAGGATGTTGCCGTTGCCATCCGGCGAGGGCTGGAGTACGCGCGCCAGAACCTTCAGCCCGTTGTCATCCGCCAAAAAGAAACCGAAGCTGCTGCCGTTGGTGCTGGTAACGATGGATTGAAACGCGGCTTGTCCGTTGTTGTTGAAGTTGGGGTTTTGCAGCGAGCCCAAGGCTCCGTTGCCGTCAGGCGATGGTTGGTTGTAGTAAGCCAAGCGCGTGAGCGCATTTCCTGTGGTGCGATAGATGGCATAGACGTTGGAACTGGTGCCGCAAAAGAACGCGGTCTGGCCGCTCCGGTTGATGCGAATCGGAAACCCTTGCAGGTTGTTGAACGTGCCGCCCTCGGGCGATGCGGGTTGTCCTTCGCGCGCCAGTTGCGTGAGCGTGCCGCCACTGTGCCGGTACATGCCGGCGTCGTCCGAAGCGCCGCCGAGGGTGCCATTGAGATTTGCCTGAAAGACTTGATTGCTGCTGTTGAGCGCGGCGGTGTTGTGGAACGTGTAGAAGTTTCCATTGGCATCAGGCGCGGGCTGGCCGGTTTTTGCGATGGTCGTGTTCGTCTCCCCGTCGGCAAGAAAAAATCCGGAGCCTTGGAGGAAGCCGTTGGTCGAGTAGAGATTCGAGTAAAACGCCACCTGGCCGCGTTCATTCAACGTCGGGGTCTGGGTGATGAGGCCGAACACATTCGTGCCGTTGGGTTCGAAATCGCCGGATTCGGCAAGTTTCACGAGACCGGCGCGGGCGCGGCTGGCGGCAGCGAGAAGAAACAGGAGCAGGATTGGATACTTGGAAAACAGGTGCGATGCAGTTTTCATGTTGTTTGTGAACACTGGGTGACGACAGGGATTCTACATCAAGCACACTTGATTTCAAAGGCTGAATTATCGTGAAACAACCCGAATGTGACTTGAAGCGACGCCGCGCTTGTTCATTTCGATGAGCACGACGGCTTTCCAGACGAGGTCGGCGAAGGAAGTGCCGCCGAAGGCTTTCGAGTTTCTCATGAAACGGAATTCCAGTTTGACGCCGGATTCCTTGAGTCCGCACGTGTAGCCGAACGCTTGAAAGAGGGGATCGAGAAAAATCTGGGCTTCGCCTTTTTCGTCACCGGTGATGTGTTTGGCGCACCATGCGATGAATTGGGAGAGTAATTCCCGGTTCGGCATGAGTGGGTTTTACACGACGGAGCGCGTGCCAGCCTATCGAGTTCTTGAGCGGTGGTTTGAAGGAAATGTCAATGCTCTGCACGCTGCCCAGAAGGAGTCGCCGACGGAGTCAATTTGAGGATTGCCGAGGGAACCTTTCTGGTGCTAATGGAAGGTATGAAGAAAATGATTCTGATCGTGGCTGGACTGGTGGGGTTCGGAACCTTGGAAGCCAGAACGGAAGACAAGGTTGATTTTGCGCGCGATATTCAACCCATCCTCCGAAAGTCCTGCGTTGAATGTCACGGGCCGGAGAAGGCAAAGGGTAAACTTCGACTCGACTCCAAGGAAGCGGCTTTCAAGCCTGGCAAGGACGGTGCCGTCATAGTGTCCGGTAAAGCCGATGCGAGTGACTTGTATAGACGCATCACCTTGCCCGCCGGCAACGACGATGTCATGCCAAACAAAGGAGATCTGTTGACCAAAGCGCAAACGGATTTGATTCGCAATTGGATCAATCAAGGTGCGGAATGGCCCGAAGGGATTGTGATAACGAGCAGGGTCGCATTAAAGTCCACAGCGGAGAAACCCGAAGGACATGCCGAGGCGGCAGCCACGACTCCTGCGCTTCCTGACTACAAACCCACTGCTGCCGAACTGAAGTCAATCAAGGAGCTGGAAGCGCTCGGGGTTGAAGTCAGGCCCATCGCTGCGAAGGTGGATTGGCGGGAGGTCAATTTTCGCAGCCAAAGCATTGAGACCATTGAGAAAGCGCTAGGGTCTGTGAAGAACGTACTGAGTCTGGTGGATATCAACCTGGGCAGCGCGAAAATCAAGGATGCCGATCTGGCGAACATCAAAGGCTTGATCAACCTCAATCGGTTGCATCTGGAGAACACGCCGGTTACCGATGCCGGTCTGGTGCATCTCAAAGGCCTGGTCAACCTGGACTACCTCAATCTCTACGGTACTGCGGTCACCGATGCGGGCTTGGAACACCTCAAAGAGTTGACCCAACTCAAACATCTTTACCTGTGGCAAACCAAAACCACCGAAGCCGGAGTGGCGAAGCTTAAAAAAGCGTTGCCGAATGTGGATGTTTCCACGGGCGCGGAACTCAAAGAGATTGCGAAGCCAGAGGAAAAGAAGGACGAGAAGAAGGAAGAAAAAAAGTAAGTTGGGCGGTCGGTTGAACTCTGAATCGCCAATCGACTTGTGATCCGGATTGCCGAAATGGATTCCGGCAAATAGTCTTACGCAATGCTGTTGAAACCATCATCCGTTTACAGACTCCTCATCATCACCATGACTTCGCTTTTTCCCGGTGCCGATTTACACGCTGCCGACACGCGTTCACTGGCCGAACGGCTTGGCTACAAAGCCACGGACAAAATCCTCATCGTCAACGGCGACGATGTGGGCATGTGTCACTCCGCCAACATGGCGACCATCGAGGCGCTCGAAAAAGGTGCCATGCGCACTGCCACGATCATGGTGCCGTGCCCGTGGTTTCTGGAGATTGCGGATTATGCAAAGGCTCATCCGGAAAAGGATTTTGGCATTCACCTCACCCACACTTCGGAATGGAAACATTACCGTTGGGGGCCTGTCGCTCCGCGCGATCAAGTGCCGGGCCTTGTGGATACGCACGGCTTTTTGTGGCCTGAAATTCCTGATGTTTATGCCCACGCCACGGCGGAGCAGGCTTTGATAGAAGGCCGTGCGCAGATCAAACGTGCGCTGGCTGCAGGCGTGGATGTGACCCATCTGGATTCGCACATGGGCACGTTGCAATACAATCCTGAGTACATGAAGTCTTACCTGCAACTGGCGGTGGAGTTTGATCTGCCGGTGCGCATGGCTTCGCAGGAAACCCTGACCCGGATGGGCCATCCGGAAATTCGGGGGCAGTTTGCCACAAAGGGAATCGTCTCGCCGGATTATTTCGTCTTCGATGAATTAAAGAACCAAAAAGATGGGGTGAAAAAATTCTGGCTGAATGTGGTGAAAAATGTGAAGCCGGGTGTGACCGAGCTTTACATCCATGCCGGCCTTCCGAACGAGGAGTTAAAGGCCATCACCGGCTCGTGGTCCACACGGGCGCAGGAATACGAGGTTTTCACGCACAGTGATGAAATGAAGCAGATCATCGCCGACCAGAAGATAATTCTCATCGGATACCGGCCTTTGCGTGAACTTCAGCACAAAGAACGGGAGCAAGCTAAAGCCGGACGTTGAGGTTGACCCATGAGGGTGGATGCCGCTGAAAGTTGAAAGAAACGTAAAGCCGGGCGGCCTCCCTGGATCGCAGATGGTCGATTTGTTGTTTCAAAATTTTGATGGCATCAACCGGTGGTATCGTTATGATCGGCGCTGAAGCCGTACATAACCAAATATAAAACTATGAAAAAAACCTCATTCATCATGGCCGGCGTGGTCGGCCTGTTCATGCTCGCCTTGACCATCCCGGCTGTTGCCGAAGAAAAAGGCAAGGAACTCACCATCACCGGTGAAGCCAAGTGCGGCAAATGCGCACTAAAAGAAACCGATAAATGCCAGAACGTGATCCAGGTCGAAAAGGACGGCAAGAAGTCCACGTATTACTTTGTTAAAAACGAAGTGAGCGACAAGTTTCACGGGAATATTTGCAAGGAAACCAAGAAGGCCACTGCCACCGGCACGTGCAAAAAGGTGGATGGCAAACTCCAGTTCACTGCCGAGAAGATCGAGTTGGTCAAAAATTGAACTGGCCAGGCAGTCTGGCTCACCACGAATCTCACAACACCCGCTGCTGGACGCGAGTCCGCAGCGGAATTTTTTATGCGACGCTCGGGTTTTGGGCGCGAGAGACGGGCAAACCGCCAGGCATTTTTAGCAACTGACAATTGCGGCGGTTGCGCTTTGTATAGTTAATGGAAAAGAGAACGCTGCCCGGCAGATCTTGTCGCACTTGGAACTAGGCAGCGATTCCGGATTGTTGCAGCATCAGATCATGTTCGACCCGATGACCCCTCCTCAAACCTTGCGTGTCAACCGGCGCAATTTTTTGCAAACAGCCACCGTCGCTGGCCTGAGTTCGATGCTGGGCAGCCAGTTCAAGACACTCGCTGCCGAGGTGAATCCGGCAATTGGAAACGCGGCCACCGGCTCTGATGTCGGTTCGCTCTTCCCATTCATCCAGAGCCAGGCGGTGAAGGGAGAATTCCCGCTCTCGTTTCTCAACCCGCGTTTCCGCTCGTTGCGAAGCTGGAAGAAAACCGCGCGCGGCAAGTTGCTCGATTTGCTCCACTACGCCCCGCCGCCATGCGACCCGGCCGCCGAAACCATCGAGCGTGTGGATTGCGGTGATTACTTCCGGGAAAAAGTCTCGTTTAACACGACACCCGATGTTCGCGTGCCGGCGTTCGTGCTCGTGCCGAAGAACGTGTCGAAACGGGCGCCCGCTATCGTGGCGTTGCACGATCACGGCGGGTTCTATCTGTGGGGCAAGGAAAAGATCGTGGCGATGCCGGACGAGAATCCGGTGCTGGCGGATTTCCGGAAGCAGTATTACGGCGGGCGCAGCATCGCCGTCGAATTGGTCCGACAAGGCTACGTTGTCGTGGTGATTGACATGTTCTACTGGGGCGAACGCCGGATGCTGCTTGATGACGATGCAGCGGACTGGCGCGAGCGGCCCGCAAGCCTGACGCGCGAGCGCATCCAAGCCTTCAACTCGCGCGCAAGTCAGAACGAACAACTCGTCGGGCGCACAATTTACTCAGCCGGTTTTACGTGGCCGGGCGTGATGTTCTGGGACGACGTGCGCACGGTGGATTACCTGCTGACGCGGCTCGACGTGGACCCGCGGCGGATCGGTTGTGTTGGACTGTCAGTCGGCGGACTGCGTTCGTGTCATCTGGCGGCTTTGGATGAGCGCATCAAGGCTGCCGTGGTTGTGGGTTGGATGGCGTCGTTTCCGGCGCAGCTCAAAAAGCATATTCGCAACACCATCGGCCACACGAAGGTTGTGCCGGGACTTTATCAACATCTCGATTACCCGGACGTCGCATCCCTCGCCATGCCTACGCCGATGTTGGTCATCAACGGCACTAAGGACGGTTTGTTTGATCTTGATGGCGTGAAAGCGAGCTTTGCCAAGCTGAATGCCTGCTACGTCAAAGCTGGTGTGCCCGATCATTGCCAAACTCGATTCTATGATACGCCTCACGAGTTCAACGCTGAAATGCAGGCCGAGGCGTGGGCCTGGCTTCGACGATTTATCTGATTCAACACCTAACATGAAAACATCACTCGCTGCCCTCATCATCGGTTCCTCAATTCTTGTCCGCGCTGCCGGCCTTGCGCCCGTCGTCGAGATCGAGGAGGACGTTTACTCCTACACAAACGCCAACAACGGAGCCGGGCCGATGTGGTGTTCCGGTTCGACTTCTCTTGTGCGCTCTGGGGACCACGTCTTCGCCAGCGGGCTGGAAACTGTTTCCGAGGACATGCCGTTGAACAACTGTCGCTGGATGTTGTTCCACCGCGATGCCAAGGGCTGGCAGCGTGTGCGTGTGGACGACGGCCGCACGCGTGAACCCTCGCCGCTCGCCGCGTTTCACGACGGTCGCATTTTTCTTTCTGCAAACCCGACGCTTGGTTCCGGCCCGCAGCCCAACGGTGGCCCGGCACGACCCGAGGTGTTGGAATTTTCGGCGAAGGATGCGAGCGCAACGCCGATCCCGCTCAATCCTGTGTGGCAGGGAACGCCGCCATTCAGAGAGCATTCGTATCGCAGTTTTGCGGCGGACGGCGGGGCAGGGGAACTCGTGCTGTTTCAGAACATTGACTACACGCACGCTGAGTGGACGTTCCGCGACCGCAGTGGCAAGTGGAGCGCGCAAGGCAAACTCAAGTGGCCGTGGGGCGCGGAGTATGACAAACCTGAACCCATCCGCGTTTGTTATCCGAATGTGGCGGTGCGTGACCGTGCGGTTCATTTCGTTGGCGTGAGCGACGTGATCGAGCCGTACAAGGCGTGGCGCGAGTTCAAGCACGAGTTGACTGGCAAGCAGTGGGACTATGATTTTCGCAGGTTATTCTACACGTGGACGCGTGACATCACCAAGGAGCCGTTCGCGGAGTGGGTCGAAATCGCAAGCCGCGACAAGACCTGTGGCTGGGTTTCTCCGGGCGACCTCTGGCTTGCACCGAACGGTGACGTGCATCTGCTTTGGAGCGAACGCGCCATTGACGAGCGGTTGCGGGCAAAATTCTTTCCGGAGGCAAAACAAAGTCATTCGTTGAATTACGCGATGGTGCGTGAGGGCAAGGTGATCCGCCGCCGCACTCTCATGGAATCAACAGAGGACAAGCAGGGTGTAATCGGATCAGCGGGACGGTTTCATGTCACTCCTGACAACCGGTTGTTCGTGGTGTGTCATGCCTCCGGCAGCGAGGCTGGTGGGAGAAGTGTGGCAGAGAATCGTGTCATGGAGATTCTGCCGGACGGTTCTGCTGGCGCTCCGGTGCGATTGCCGTTGGCGAAACCGTTCACGAGTTACTTCACGACAACCGTGCGGGGCGGTTCGCCAACATCGCGAACATTGGAGATGCTTGGGACGCGTGCGGGTGCGGGTAACACAATCAGCTACGCGCGGGTGAGGTTGTTTTAGAAGGAGAAAGTATTAAACAATCCGAACTGACTCCTCTGTGATCAAACGCTTGCGGGATGCCTTGAGAGCCAAACCTCTTCCCAGTGATACGATAAACAAGCCTAGCGCGAGCATGAGTCCAGATGAAGGCTCGGGCACGATTTCGATGCGGTCAAAGCTTGCCGAACTGAATTCCTGGTCGTCTTGGAATGATGCGAGCGAAAGCACGTAGTCGCCTGGTGATGGTGGCGACCAAACCACTTCTTTCCAACCAGATCCCCATCCTTCCGGAAAACCACCGAATACGTCCGCTACTCCAAGCTTATAAATGGTGGTGCCATTGATTCTGACCTCCAGATCATCATAATTGAATGGAGGATAATCTGCGGTGTAGAAATTCACCCAAAGGGAAAGTTTCTGCCCTTCAGCTATCGAGAACTCGCGACTGAGGACGACGCCATAATCGCGGTCCAGGAACACATAAGCGTCCCCATTTGGTGCTGTAAACGGACGTTCCTTGTAATGATTTCCTGTCGTCCCGCCACCCGGCGTCAACTGGAGATAGCGACCGCCTTCCGGTGCGCCAACGTCATCGACGAATCCGATATCCTGGTAAATATAGGGATTGCTCAACGGGCCGAAGGGGTAACTGGCAGGAGCAAACACTCCCGGCGACGGTTCAACCAAGTATTGATAGGTGCTGGGAGAATACTCTACTGAAAGAGTCCAATCGGAAAATGTGCCCGCCTCGAATCCTTCGCTGAAGGAAGCGCCAGCCGACTTGAAATCCGATGTCAAAGCCATCAGGATGACCAGTGCCAAATACTGTCGGTTTCTTTTCATGAATTTCTTCCCTCCCATGTGGCGCACTCGCCAGCGATGGTTCAAAGTTGAGCAAAAGTTGATTGCACCGTTCTTATCTCAAACGGTCAACTCACATATGGGACAACTCCTGTCAACGGCGGACACGATAACTGGGGAAGGTCTGCCTGTAAACGAATCCACCTGGAGAAAATGTACAGGTTCGTGGAGTAGTTGTACGGGCTGGGTTCAGGCTGTTTTTTAGCGGCGATTCCGCCTCAATCTCGTGCTGGATTGCGTTCGAGCCGGGATGTACAATCCTCCAATCGCACAGGTAACCGAGCCGGGTTTTCAGTCCGTGCTCATTGAGTTGCTGAAGTGCTGTTGACATGATGATTCGCGACAAACTTTATAAACCAGGAATGCACCTGGCGAGTGGTGGTGGCCACCCAATTGTCGGTTGTACGTTGCGTTGCTGCAGCGTGGCATTGATGCTGATCGTGACGACTTGTGTTGGCGCCGAATCTCCCTCCCGGGTGTCAGCCAGTTCTGCCAAGATTGACTTTACGCAGGATGTGAGACCGATTCTTGCCGGGCACTGCTTCAAGTGTCATGGCCAGGATGAGGGCGCTCGCAAGTCGAAGTTGCGGTTGGACGTGCGGGAAGGTGCCCTCAAGCCCGCCAAGTCGGGCGAGGTTCCAGTTGTGCCGGGCAAGCCGGGCAAGAGCGAGTTGGTGGCACGCATCTTCACGGATGTTGAGGACGACATCATGCCGCCTGCGTCCACAAAGAATCCCCTGACTGCGCAACAGAAGGAAATTCTCAAGCGTTGGATTGCCGAGGGCGCTGAATATAAACCGCACTGGGCGTTCATCGCGCCGAAGCAGTCGCCGCTGCCAAAAGTCCGGGCTAAAGACTGGCCGCGCAATGCGATTGACAACTTCGTTCTCGCCCGCCTGGAGAAGGAAGGATTGAAGCCATCGCCTCGCGCCGACAAATATACTTTGGTCCGCCGGGTGTATCTCGACTTGATTGGTCTGCCGCCGACACCCGAGCAAGCAGACGAGTTCGTGAATGACAACTCGGCGGCTGCCTACGAGCGGATGGTGGATAAACTTCTGACGTCACCTCATTACGGCGAGCGCTGGGCGCGTCGCTGGCTGGATCTTGCCCGATACGCCGATACCAACGGTTATGAAAAAGATCGTCCGCGCTCCATCTGGGCCTGGCGCGATTGGGTGATCAATTCCCTCAACGCTGACATGCCTTTTGATGAGTTCACTGTTGAGCAGCTTGCTGGTGACCTGTTGCCGAATGCCACGCGCGACCAGCTTATTGCGACGGGTTTCCATCGCAACACGATGATCAACGAGGAAGGCGGCATTGATACGCTTGAGTATCGTTATCTCTCCATGGTGGATCGCGTGCATGTGACCGCGACTTCGTGGCTTGGCCTGACGATGGCCTGTGCGCAGTGCCACACTCACAAATATGATCCGATACAGCAGACGGAGTATTTTCAATTTATGGCGTTCCTGAACAACGCCGCCGAACCGACCGTCCCTGTCGTTGAACCCGTGGTCGCAGCGAAGCGCAAAAAGAGTCAGGATCAGATAGACGCATTGGAGGCCGCGCTGCCGGACAAGTTCCCGCTGGAAATCAGGGTGGCGTGGCAGACGCCCGGCTCGGTGGAATTTGAATCGCAGAATGGCGCTGAGGCAGAATTTCTTTCCGACGGCTCGTTTCGTGTCGGCGGCAAATATCCTGACAAAGATACCTACACGATCAAGTTCGATGCAGCGACGAAACGGATTACTCATGTTCAAGTCGAGGCTATTCCAGACGAGAAAATCACCAAGGGCGGTCCAGGCAACAGCGAGAACGGAAATTTCGTGTTGAGTGAGATCGAGATGGATGTTCGGGAAGCCAGCGGTACAAATCAGGTGCGCAGAATAAAATTCTCTAACGCTGAAGCGGATTACTCGCAGGATGGTTTTTCTGACGTGAACGCGATTGATGGAAATGCCAGCACAGGCTGGAGTATCGGTGGTCCTGGTGGAGGCCCAAAACATCGGCACGCGATTTTCACGCTCGCGGAACCGCTGGATTTGAAGAACACCGCGAGTATTACCATCCGGCTCGTTCAAAACTTCGGCAAGCAGCATACATTGGGACGATTCCGAGTCAGTGTGGGTCAGGAGTTGCAGGACAAAGTCATCACCTTGGAGCGCCGGCGCGAAGAACGTGATCAGAAATGTGTGAAATGGTTGACGGAGCAATTGGCAACCGTTGCCAAGTGGCAGGCGCTGCGACCTGTGGCCGCCACCAGCACCACGCCTATGTTGACGATTCAAAATGATAATTCGATTTTCGCCAGTGGTGATTTCACCAAGAACGACACGTACACGCTGCGTTTTCGCAACCTGCCTGGTGGTGTGAAAGCGATTCGATTGGAGATGCTGCCGGATGATCGCCTGCCACAGCGCGGTCCAGGGGCAGTGAGTTATGAGGGGCCGGAGGGAGATTTTTGGCTGTCTACCTTGAAGGCAAGGTCCGACGGCAGAGCAATTACACTCACGAACGCTTCGGAGAGTTTTGCGAGCGGCGGCAACAACGCAGCCAAGGCGATTGATGACGACCTGCAAAGTGGATGGTCCGTCAACGGAGGGCAGGGGAAAACGCACAACGCCGTGTTTCAGTTCGCGGAAAGTGTCACGACCACGAACGAACTTCAGTTGGATTTGACGTGCGAAAAGTTCTACGCAGCAGGGCTTGGAAGGTTTCGGGTCTGGGTGACAACGGATGAGGATGCCAAGGCTTCCAAACTGGACAACGAGGCCGTAGCCATCATTGCGAGGAATCGTGACCGGGAAAAATTAAAATCATTGTTCGCATCTTCGAATGCTTCCTCGGAGCGCAACGTGTTGATCAAGGAGTTTGCCCGCCTTTCATCTGATTTTGCCAAACCACGAAAAGAGATTGAAAAGCTGCAGGCGGAGATGCCCAGGTTTACCACGACGCTTGTGATGCAGGAGCGTCCCGCAGGATACGAACGACCAACGTTCAGGCATCATCGTGGAGAATTTCTTCAACCGAAGGAAGAAGTGCCGGCGGGCGTTCCTTCGTTTCTGCCAGCCCTGCCGGAGAACGCGCCGAAGAACAGGCTGACGTTTGCAAAGTGGCTCGTGTCTGGTGCAAACCCGTTGACGGGTCGCGTGGTGATGAACCGGCATTGGGAAGCGTTTTTTGGGCGTGGGATTGTGCGCACCATGGAGGATTTTGGATTTCAGGGTGATCTGCCATCGCACCAGGAGCTGCTTGACTGGCTCGCGGTTGAATTTGCCAAGCAAGGCTGGTCGCAGAAGAAAATGCACAAACTCATCGTGATGAGTGCCACGTATCAGCAGTCCAGCGTTGTGACGCCGGAACTGCGGGAGCGTGATCCGTTGAACGTGCTGTTGACGCGTGGCCCGCGTCTGCGGTTGGAGGCGGAGATGGTTCGGGACTCTGCGCTCGTGGCGAGTGGATTGTTCTCTGACAAGCTGGGTGGCCCAAGTGTGTATCCTCCACAACCACCGAAGGTGACATCCGAAGGCGCGTACGGCGCATTGGATTGGAAAACCAGCGAGGGGGCTGATCGGTATCGGCGCGGGCTTTATACGTTTGCAAAACGAACCACACCTTATGCGATGACTGCGACGTTTGACGGGCCGAGCGGCGAAGCCTGCCTCGCGCGTCGGGAGCGCTCCAACACGCCGTTGCAGGCGCTCACGCTGCTGAATGACACCGTATTCATGGAGGTTGCCCGCGCCCTCGGAAAAATGGCCACCAATGCCGAGGGTGATGAAGCACGCCGCGTCGAGTTGCTCGTTCGTCGTTGCCTGACCCGTCCGCCATCAAACGACGAACGTTTGAAACTGATCCAGTTTTACAAAGATCAGATGGCCCGGTTTGCCAGTGGTGAATTGAAGGCGGCGGAGATAATGGATACGGGTGAAGGTGACCGTCTAAACGAGCAGGCGTCCTGGACTGCGGTCGCGCGTGTGTTACTCAACCTGGACGAAAGCATCACCAAGAGCTGACATCATTTATGAACTGCCACGACCATCTCTATGCTTGCAGTAATCCGCGTGTGAATTCGCGCCGTTGGTTTTTGAAGGAGTGCGGGCTGGGCTTGGGCAAGGTTGCACTGGCCTCGTTACTTACAGATGCATTTCTTACAAAAGCAAACGCGGCAGGCACGGTTGCAGGCAACACACTCAAACCGCACGGACCGCATTTTGCCGGCAAGGCCAGGCACGTCATCCATCTTTTCATGTCTGGTGCGCCAAGTCAGCTTGACCTGTTCGATCACAAACCCGAACTCGTCAAACTTCAGGGCAAGCCTTTGCCGCCATCTGTGATCGCCGGTCAGCGTTACGCTTTCATTCGTCCTGACGCCGCCGTGCTTGGGCCACAATTCAAGTTTGCCAAACATGGAAAGTCCGGCGTGGAGTTATCCGAGGCGTTGCCGCATCTGGCTGAGGTGGTGGATGACATCTGTCTGATCAAGTCAATGAAAACAGATCAGTTCAATCACGCGCCAGGACAAATATTTCTGAACACAGGGTTTTCCCAGCCGGGACGGCCAAGCCTTGGGTCGTGGGTGCTTTATGGACTGGGCAGTGAAAGTCAGGATCTGCCTGCGTATGTGGTCATGTCCACCGGAGGCGGAATCAGCGGTGGTTCAGCCAACTGGTCGAGCGGCTTCATGCCCTCGGTCTATGCGGGCGTACGATTTCGCAACCAGGGCGATCCCATCCTGAATGTCACCAGCCCGAAAGGTGTTGATCCCAAGCTTCAACGTGCCTCGTTGGACTTAATCGAGGAATTAAACCACGCTCGTCTTGGGGTTGTGGGGGATCCAGAGATCGAATCACGAATCGCTTCATACGAGCTGGCATATCGGTTGCAAACTTCGACGCCGGACTTGATGGACTTCAAGAAGGAAAGCAAGGAGACATTGGAGATGTATGGTTGTGATCCGGAAAAGCCGAGTTTTGCCCGTGCGTGTCTGCTGGCACGACGCATGATCGAGCGTGGCGTGCGCTTTGTGAACATCTATCACGAGGGATGGGATGCTCACTCCGACGTGATCGGGAATCTCAAAGGCAATTGCGGTGCCACGGACAAAGCTTCTGCTGCATTGGTCAAGGACTTAAAACAACGCGGGTTGCTCGACGAGACGCTTGTGATCTGGGGCGGCGAGTTTGGTCGGACGCCAATGGTGGAAAGCAACGTGGCTTTGGGTCGAAGTCTCGGGCGCGACCATCATCCGCAGGCGTTCACTGTCTGGATGGCGGGCGGCGGGATCAAGGCAGGGATTACCCACGGCGCAACCGACGACATGGGATTTCATGTGGTACAGGACGAAGTCCACATTCACGATCTTCAGGCGACGATTCTCCATTGCCTGGGCTTCGATCACGAGCGGCTTACGTACGCCTACCAAGGCCGGCAATTCCGGCTGACGGATGTGCATGGCCATGTAGTTGAGAAGATACTCGCCTGATTGCTGCGCCTCGGAATTCTGTTTTGGAAATGTTCGATCGCAGAGCGACCTTGCTGGTCAGAAAAGTCAGCGCGCAGCTTTCCAAGCAATATGCTCCAGAAACATTCCCAGCGGGCGTGGTGAAAGTGGTGCATCGCCTTTGCGGGCCTGGTTGGAAACCAACTTC
The DNA here is from genome assembly GCA_964429665.1 of uncultured Bifidobacterium sp. Classification (GTDB taxonomy): domain Bacteria; phylum Verrucomicrobiota; class Verrucomicrobiia; order Limisphaerales; family JADLHS01; genus JADLHS01. Next base: position 4,856 of record CAYSDO010000016.1, on the reverse strand, counting down.
GCGAGCGCATCCAGCGCTTCCACGGAAAATGTATCGCGGAGAAATTCTTTGTCGTCGTAGAATCTGCGGTTTACATAGACAAGCACCTCCATCGCGTGATCCTTGTTCGGTGCGCCGGGGCCGAGAAAATCCTGATTCCGAGCGCGCAGACCCAATTTGAGTGACTGAAAAATCTCGGGTCGTGCCGGGTCGTCCTTCGGCATTGCTGCTGCCAGATGCGCCAATGCCCTGAGCATGATGTAGTGATAAGCTGGTCGGGCGTTGTGTGGATCAACCCATCGGCCTGCGTATTGACCATCCGTCAACTGTCCTGGTATGACGCCGAGCCGGGCTTTCGCGGTGGCAGCGGCAAGATACTTTTGATCGCATGAGACATCGAAGGCTTTGGTCAGTAGATAGACGCTGAAACTGTTGTAATTCCAATTCACGACGAGCGGGCGGGACATGGCCCAGTCTGCCGCCTTGGTAGCTGCGGTTAGATGCTTCGGCTCTTTGGTTTCCTGGAAAAGTTCAAACATGGCTACACCGGCTTCGCCATTGTCGAATTGCAACCCGCCGTTGCCTGTATCTTCAATCGCCCAGCCATTTCGTATGACGCGGTCCAACCTTCCTTCACTCTCAGCGCGTGCGAAGTAACGCTTGGCTGCCACAAACGCCTTGTCCTTTGACTCACCTTTAAATGCTGGAAAGGGGAACACTCCGGTCCCGGCTTGCTCCTGAGCCCAGACGAGAAAATCTCCTGCGTCATTCGCCTGAGCGAGGATTTTCTGTGTATCTGGCAAGCCTGCGCGAACTGTGTGGGCGCAGCCGGACACAACTGATGCGGGTTCTCGCAAAGCATGATCAAGCTTTGTTGGGTCGAGGCCGATTTTCCACCAGCGCTTGTGTTCGGTCTCGCGCTGAAGGCGATTGAAACACTGTTTTGCTTCGTTGAGGGTAAGCCAGTCGGCGTCCTTGGGGATGGTGTCAAACTTGTCAGTAGCCTCAGGAACGCCAGCCTTTTCACCAAGTCTGGCTTTGGCATCTGTTACGCGTATTCGAACCGCAGCAAGCTCATCTGCGAATGATTTCTCTTCAGCCCTCGTATGAATGGTGAAAGCAGTTGTCGCCAGCAAGAGAGACCAAACTGCCAGGGAGTGTCTTTTCATGTTTGGGCAAGCGATGGATTGCCGCCGCCTTTTCATCGTTCAAATTGCGTGCTCGTAAATTCGCTGGAACACGTTGCCGTCGCTGTTGCGGTTTGGGTCAACGAGGGTGATGCCGTCGTCACCAAAGCGCGCCGTCACGGGAGAGCCTTTGCCTTCGTTCAGGTACTTGAAATTCAAATCGCGGACGATCCGCGCGGCGTGGACGATGGCCACAGTGATGCGTGCGTCCTCCGCTGTGGGATAAATGCCAGCCACAGTATCGCGTGATTCGTGCAGGAATTTCATCCTGCAAATTGCGACCAGCCCGGCGATGATGCTGTCCACACCATAGCCGACGTAGGCCTGTGAGCCGTCGGGTCGTTTGACATCGCGCGTGAAATGGTTGTTGCTGGTGCGCGAGCCACCGCCTTTGTTCCACCAGCGGAAACCGCGATACTGCTGGTCGCTCTCCACCTTGCCATCAGCACCAACAATTTCGTGGCCTTGATTCACCGGCCCTTCGAAGTCGGATGGCGTGATCCAGTTGTTGTGGAAATTGATGCTCATACCATTCGCGAAATCCACGCGCACCTGAACGGCGTCATAGGCGTTGATGCCATCGCGCACAAGGCGTTTTTTCTGCCCGACGGCAGTGAGGGAGACGGGCTTGCTCTTGTAATAATGATAAATCAAATCCACCCAATGCGGCCCGACGTAGCTGAAGGGATCGCTTTGCTCAACCCACTTAAAGGTGCTGGTGGAAACTTCAAGGGGCTCTTCCAAGTAAGCGGTGCCATAAAGTGGTTCCCCGATACGCTTGGCGATATCGTTACGAACGCGCAGATGGTCCGGGTCGTAACGCTTGTGCATGTCCACCGCCACGATCCGATCTTTCTTCCGGGCGAGTTCGATGATTTGATCGGCCTCGGCGGTGTCGAGGCACATGGGTTTTTCTGTGATGACGTGCACGCCAGCTTTGAGCGCGGCGAGGATCACAGGGGTGTGAAGATTATCTGGTGTGGCCACAGCCATGACGTCGAGGTCGGGGAAATCTCGGAGAATATCCAACCACGGAGTTTCTCCGGCATAAATCTGTGGAAGTGCACCAGTCCACTCGTTGAACGCCGCCGCTGTGCGTTGCGCCGATGCTGGTGAACGCGTTGCGATGGCGACGAGTTCAAATTTTAATCGAGCAAAATCGCGTGCGTGTTGATCAAGTCCGAGTCGGGCAAGCTGGCTGGAAATGCCGAAACGATTCAAGTCTGCATAGGTGCGCAAATGAACATCGCCGCCAAACATTCCTGCGCCGACGAGAGCGATTTTGATCTTGTTGGAATCGGACATCTTCAATGTTTGGTCAATTTTTGGTGTATGCCCTAGAACGGAATAAATCAAGGATTGGCGGCTACTTCGGCGCGTGCTTTGTCGATCACTTCCTTGAGAGTGACCTCTGCGCCTCCGCGGCGCTTGCTCTCATCGGCTGCGGCCATGAATGCATAAAGCTGAAGCATTTCGTTCGCGTCAACGGGCGCATTTCCGCTACGGAACATCTTCACGATTTCAAAGAGGAGCGGGTCGTAACCATCGTAGCTTCCAATGGCGCACTCTCCTTTCTCACCCACCGCCTTCCCGCCGTAACCCTTGCGATCCTTGTCGTTTGACTCGCGAAAAACCCCGGTGCGGCCTCCTCCCCAGATGCCTGTGACCTCGATTTTGCCATCGGGGGTAGTGCCGCGCTTGACTGACATGCAGCCTGTGCCCATTACGGTGAACAGCGCCTCACAGCCATGCACTCCATACCAGTAAAGGTCCACGTGGCTTTTTTCCAACTCTGCCGGGCTGAAAGTCTCCGCGCTTTTTACCCGGCCTATGGAGCCGTTGCGGACAGCTTGCGTCGTTTTTCCGAAACGGAGCGACGAAGCGCAGAACATGGGCACGTTGGCCTTTTTTGCTGCTGAGAGAATGCGCAGGGTATCTGCCAGGTTGCCAGCGATGGGTTTGTCAATGAACACCGGCTTTTGCGCAGCGAGCACTGGCTTGAGTTGCTCCAAATGCACCCGACCATCGTTTGATTCAAGAAAGACAACATCCACGCGCTTCAGAAGTTCTGCAATGGAGTCCACGATTTCCACGCCCATCGCTTTGACTTTTGCCGTATATTCCGGCACGCGTTTCGTGCTGCTTTCGATGTCCTTACTGCCATGGGGATAAGCCGCCACCACCTTTACGCCTGCTACTTTGGCATTGTCCGCAGGTTGTTTGGTGCCTTTGTTCAACGTCTCGGTGAATGCCATGACATGAGAGGTATCAAGACCGATAATGCCGGCGCGAAGAGGTTTCGCTTCCTCAGCTTGGATAGCGAGTGCGAAGGCGAATAGAGGAAAGAGAAATGAAAACTTCATCGGACTTTGGCTTACAGATTTGTGAGATGTTTAGTTTTTGTTGGGCGTCATTTGGCGGGGAATACTTTGTCGAACTTCTTTGGTGGAGGCAAGTGGTGAAAGGTTTGGACAGGCGATGGAAAGTGGCAAGCGGTCTTTCTTCAGCTAAATCAGTTGCTTCGCGTCGCTTGGGTTGTCCTGAATTATCGCGTCTTGACCAGACGACCGGGAACTGCCAGACATATTTGTGAATGAAACATTGCTTTTTTCTGGCGTTGCTCCTGACGTCAACCCTTTGTCTTGGGGCAAAGGATAAATTACCTCCCTCGTTCAAGAAGATTCAACTTACAGACCAGTTCTGGTGCGAAGGCGCGAACTTTGGTGATTTCAACCAAGACGGGAAGATGGATGTTGTTGCTGGGCCATTCTGGTATGAAGCGCCAGCGTTCAAAAAGCGCCACGAGTATTATGCAGCGGCAGAGAAATTCACTCGCAAGTTGGCAGATGGCACCGAAACAACCATCCTAGGCTTTGAAGGGGCTCTCGGTACCAATAATTCCTACTCGAAGAATTTCGTCGCATTCACTCATGATTTCAACGGCGACGGTTGGACGGATATTTTGATTCTCGGTTTTCCGGGCGAGCAATCGTACTGGTATGAAAACTCTAAAGGCAAGGAAGGGCATTGGCTGCGGCACACCGCAATTGATGTGACTGACAATGAATCACCAACGTTTGCCGACCTTACCGGAGATGGCAAGCCGGAGATCATTTGTTCTTCAAAAGGATTTCTCGGATACGCAGAACCAGATTGGCAGCATCCAGAGCGCAATTGGAGGTGGCATAGTATTTCGCCCGACAACAAGTATCACAAATTTACCCACGGCCTCGGCTTGGGGGACGTGAACGGAGATGGGCGGAAAGATATCTTGGAGAAGGACGGCTGGTGGGAACAACCAGGTGATCTGGCCGGTGATCCGATCTGGCGATTCCATGCTTTTCAATTCTCTGCCGCAGGCGGTTCGCAAATGTACGCATACGATGTGAATGAAGATGGTTTGCCGGATGTTATTACTGCATTGGCCGCCCATGGTTACGGTCTGGCGTGGTATGAGCAATTACGAGCGAAAAGCGAAAAGGGCGAAATTCAGTTTCAGCAACACCTCATCCTTAATCCCGAAGCCAAGCCCAACTCTTATGGCATTTCGTGGTCACAGCTTCACGCTCTCGAACTGGTGGACGTGGATGGCGATGGTTTGAAAGACCTCGTTACCGGAAAGCGTTTTTGGGCGCATGGGAATCACGGTGATCCCGAACCTAACGCACCTGCTGTTCTTTACTGGTTCAA
>CAYSDO010000015.1:0-29157 GCA_964429665.1 uncultured Bifidobacterium sp. | reverse complement strand
CATGAACAGCAGCAGCAGGCTATTGGCGATAACAATGCCGAGCATTGCCGCCGCAAACAATGACAGGAAGGTGAAAAAGCGCGTGAAGTTTTCGTCGTGCGCCATGTAGCCGACGCTGTAAATGAAGATCAACGTGCCAACGAACGTGACCATCACGAGCATCACCGCCGTGAGCGGATCCAGGATCCAACCGAGTTTCAGGACGCCAGCCGGGCCATCAGCAAATTGCAGCCACGCGAAATTGAAAACTTCCTTTGCAACCTCATGACCGCCGTGTTGCAGAGTGTGAGCGAATGCACAGAGCGAAAGCAAGAACGCACCAACCATGGATCCAATGGCCAGCGCCGAAGAAAATTTGCGGCAGCGTTGCGGGGCAAGCGCACTCAACCCCGCTGCCAGCAGCGGCAGCGCGGGAATCAGCCAGAGGTTTTTGACAATCCAAACCATTTCAGCCCTTGAGATTGTTCACTTCATCCACATTCGTGGTCTTGTAATGCCGGTAAATCGTGATGATGAGCGCGAGCCCCACAGCAGCCTCTGCGGCGGCAACGGCAATCGCGAAGATGACGAACATGATGCCGGTCAACACCTCTGGGTTCTCGCCATAGCGCCAGAAGGCAATGAAGTTCAGGTTCGCGGCATTCAGCATGAGCTCGATACCAATCAGGACGATGATTGCGTTGCGTCGCGTCAACGCCCCAGCCAAACCAATGGCGAAAAGGAACGCGCTCAATAGGAGGTAGCCAACTAGAGGAGTCATTGGTGCCCCCCTTGCGATGATGGAGGATTGAGGGTGGAGGATGGCACGGACGACTTATCCATCTCCGATCGTACATCTTTCATCTTCGCCTTCGAGGACTCGTCGCGCATGGCAATGATCACGGCACCAATCAGTGCAGCCGTCAGCAACAGCCCTATCACTTCGAGCGGCAAAACAAACCTGGTCATCAAAGCGTCGCCGATTTGCTTGACGATGGCCTCGACTTTCTCCGCAGGTTCGCGCTGGCTGGCAAAACTGTGCAGCACCGACCAGGCAAGCATGGCAAATACTGACATTGTGATGAGCAATCCCCAAATCCACGAAGTGGAGAACACAGACTTTTCCGGCGCCTCGCCTCCGCGCGTAAGCAGGACCGCAAAAACGATCAGGATCGCCACCGCACCTACATAGACAAGAATCTGTGTGAGACCGACGAATTGAGCGTCGAGATACAGGTAGGCCAATGCGAGTCCACCGAACGAAACAGCCACGGCGAGCGCGGAGTGGATAAGATTGCGCAGCGTCATCGCTGCCGTGGCGGCGGCGATGATCAGAATGGCGATGATGGCGAATGCCAAAGTCATTTCAGTCCGCAAACCGGTAGGTTCTTTTGCCGATGTCTTTCGATTCAAACTGCGGTTTTCCCAAAAGCACATACGCGCCAAGGACGAGAGCGCCGCTCGTGAACCAGCGAGTGATCCCCGGCCCGGTGAAATGCCAGACAGCAGCGGCAACCAGATTGACGAGCACCATCGGGATCATGAATTTCCAGGCGAGATTCATGAGCTGATCCTGCCGCAGTCGCGGCAACGTGCCGCGCGTCCAGATGAACATGAAGATCATCGTGAGCAGCTTGATGAAAAACCAACCCCATGATGGAATGAATTCCAAGGCTGCGAACGGCGCGTTCCATCCGCCGAGAAACAGCGTGATGCCAAGCCCGCTCAGGGCAAACATGCTCAGGTATTCAGCGAGAAAAAAGAGTGCGAACTTGAATCCAGAATACTCGATGAAGTAGCCGGCGATGATTTCCGATTCGCCTTCAGGCAGGTCGAAGGGAGAGCGATTCAGTTCGGCATTGGCGGCGATCAGGAAAAGGATGAAGCCTGCGAATCCCCACGGCGTGAACACAAACCAATCCGGCAACAACCCGGCGTGAGTGCTCTGGGCCGCGACGATTTTCGGCAGCGAAAGAGTGCCGGCGATCATTACCACGGCTACGGAAGAGAGGATCAGAGGGATTTCGTAGCTGACCATTTGCGCGACGGCGCGCATGGCGCCGAGCAGCGCGTATTTGTTGCGGCTCGACCAACCAGCCATGAAAACCGCCAGCTCGGACGCGGCGCCGACTGCAAAGAAGAACAGCAGGCCAGCATCAAAGTCCGCAGCAACCATGTTGCGGCCAAATGGGAGCACGGCATAAACAGTCAGCGCAGTGATAACCAGTATCACTGGGGCGATAAAATGCACCACCTTGTCCGCCGCGCGCGGAACAACATCCTCCTTGATGATGGCCTTAATGCCATCAGCGGCAAATTGCAGGAAGCCGAAAGGCCCGACGCGATTCGGGCCATAGCGATTCTGGATTCGACCAAGACCTTTCCGTTCGAAGACAGTCGTCAATGCGAAGAGACTGGGAAAAACCACCAGCACGGGCAAAAGGGACATCACTGACGAGACCAGCGGCATAATCGCAGGGGGCAAAACATTTGCCACCTGGTCGAGCAACCAGTGTTTGACGAAGACGAAGATTTGATCGAGATCAGGCACAGTAATTTAGTTTTTCTTTTCCACTGTTTTGAAAAGATTCCCCAAGTCGGAAAATTTACACTGCTTGGCCAACGTCATCGGGGAGTCGCCGTCTTTTGTTGCTGCGTTCACGTCTGCTCCTCGCTCTACAAGCAGCTTCGCAACCTCCATCGTTTTCCTAATCATCTCAGAAGCATCTTTGTCCAGGTCTGGCCGAATGTGCCTTGCGCTCCAAACCAGATTGTATAGCGCCGTCGCGCCCTCATATCCAAGGCCAGAAGCATTCGCGCCCCGTTCTAATAAGAAGCGCACAATTCCTGGGCGCATCAATTCTGAGGCTTTCATTAAAATTGTTTCTTGATTGGAGCCAGAAGCGTTGATGTCCGCTCCCAAATCAAGCAACAACTTAATCACATCAAACCGGCTGGATGCAACGGCTCGCTCAAGTGCAAAGTAATCAGCCTTGCCACAGGAGGCGTTCGGATTTCCGCCGAACTTCAACAAGAGTTTTATCAACTCAACGTCCGCCTCATAGCAAGCTTCATCCAAGATTGTGTGTCCGAATGACAACTTGTGGTTGGGGTCGGCCCCTGCTTGGAGCAACATTCTCGCTGTGCCCAATTGATTCTTACGACATGCACAAGCCAGCGCCGTCTTGCCACCTTGTCGTGGTTCGTTTGTTTCTTCGACAAGGTGAATTTCTGCTCTTGCCTCCAACAAAATCTGAACCACCGATTTGTGTCCCGCCTCCGACGCCATCATCAACGGCGTGACATTTTTTCGGGTGTAACCTCCTTCTTCAACAACACCGCCGCGATTGACATCTACTCCTTTTGCAACCAACGCAGCTACCTGCTTTGCGTCCCCGCTTCTTGAAGCCTGGTGTAACGCGACTTCGTCTTTAGAAGGTTCTAACACAGCTTTTCTCGCGGCTTCATCTCGTTGATGTTTCTTTAAGGCTGTGTTCAGTTCGCTCGCCGACTGGTAAAAGAAATCAAGATGCTGCGACCAGCCATTCTCGTCTTTGTAGCTGAAGCGATGCAGGAATCCGCTGACCTCGGCCTTGGCAGGGCCTTTAGGAATCGCGACAACTGTTTCAAAACTCAATGGAAAAACTTGACCTGAATTCCCCCCGAGCCGGCGGTAAGCTTCTTCCACGTCCTTCTCCTTCGGCTTACTGGCGAGTTTTGTTAGGTCAACCGGGCCATCATCCGTAAGAATTGTCGGATTGAGTGAATTCACATCGTAAGGAGGAACACAAATCATCGTCCATCCAGGTTTGGTGGTCTTGTCGGCAAGCTTGAACGCAGTTTTGACGAAATATGCACGCGTCGGATCTGACTCAAACGGAATCTTTCCTTTGTAAGGTTCGGCCATTGTCAATGAACCCTGCAATTCCCAGACGGGATGCTTTTCAAAATCTTCGATGGTAAATTTTGTATATCCCCTTCTCATGCGACCAGAGTTGGAGTTTTTGCCTTCGCTTCAGCGGCAGCCTTGGCTTTGGCTTCTACATCAGCCTTGGCCTTGGCCTGCGCTTTGGCGACTTCCACGGCGAGCGCAGCGTCGGAGGCGGCGGCATCAGTGGGATGAATTTTCCGATAGTGATCGTTGGATTTCGCAAGTTGATGCTTGTTCACCAGCAGGCCGCCGAAACGATCCGTGGTGCTCCACTCGAACTCCGTATTCATCTTGATGGACTCAAACGGACAGACTTCTGCACAGATGCCACAACTCATGCAGACCGAGAGATCAATATCAAACGTCGTCGGGTAAAGCTGCATCTGCCCCTTGTAGTCAGCGCGCTTGTCCTTGCTCTTTACGATGTAGATGCACTTGGGCGGACATTCCTTCTCGCAAATCTGACACGCGACACAACGCAGTCCCTTCATCGGATCGTCGCCGTCAAACACGAGAAAGGGAAACTGGCGGGCGTTCTCGATCTGAACAGAACGCTCTTCAGGATATTGCACCGTGGTCAAACGCTCGTCGCTGACATAGCTGCCAAGAAAATTCCTGGCTGTCTCCGCCATGCCTTTGATGATGCCTTCACCGAGCATAAAATTATTTCAAGGTCTGATGCTGAAAGTCCGGGGCCGGTACACCCGGCGCATTGGGTTTAGTGTTCGGGTCCAGGACTGTTTTCACCACGCCAACGAACGCGCGCAGAGTAAAGTTGCCGCGCGTCAGAAGCAAGTCGCCGGTGAACGACTGGTGCGTAAAAAGTGATCACGAGCGATAAGTGGAGACTGCCCGCATGTACTGCGCCCGCTCGAACGCCGCCGGGTCGGGGCAGTTCTTCTGGCTCATGCTGCCCTGGAGTTGCTCCACCGATTCGTAGTCGTGCTCCTCCATCCAGGCGCGAATTTCATTTTCGACCGTGGTGATGTGCTTCACGCCATGTCGTAACAACGCAGAACACATCATGGTCACGTCCGCTCCGGCCATCAGCATCTTGATCGCATCGGTGGCGCGATGGATTCCGCTCGTCGCCGCGAGGCTCAGGCCGACTTGATCGCGCAAAATCGCAATCCATCGCAACGGCACGCGCATCGCCATCGGCGTGCTGAGCAAAATGTTCGGCGTGACTTCGAGCGATTCGAGGTCCATGTCCGGCTGGTAAAAACGGTTGAACAGCGTGAGTCCGTCCGCGCCCACGGCTTCCAGTCGCCGGGCCATGTTCGCGAAGTTTGTGAAAAACGGACTCAGTTTCACCGCGACGGGAATAGTTACTTGCTCTTTCACCGAACGCAGAATTTCCACGTAAGTGTCCTCGATGCGAATCGAAGTCAGCGACGGGTCGGTGGGAATCCAATAGATGTTCAACTCGATGGCGTCGGCTCCGGCTTTCTCGATCTCTTTGGCGTATTCCACCCAACCGCCCGGCGTCGAGCCGTTGAGACTGGCGATGATGGGAATTTTCACCGCCGCTTTCGCCTTGGTGATGTTCTGCAAATACACTTCCGGCCCGATGTGAAACTCCGACGGCTCGGGAAAATACGTCAGTGCCTCGGCAAAACTCTCCGTCCCCTGCGTCATGCTCTCGAATATCTCGCGCCGTTCGAGTGAAAGCTGTTCCTCGAACAGCGAGTGCATCACCACCGCCGCCGCGCCCGCGTCCTCCATGCGTTTGATGTTGTCCACGTTCTCCGTCAGCGGCTGCGCTGCCGATGGCACGAGCGGCGTGCGGAGTTTCAGGCCGAGATAAGTTGTGCTGAGGTCCATAATGATTTTCTCCTGTGCTCAGTTCTCCACGGTGGCCGCGGTTTTCGGCGTGGTTGCTGGCGCGTTTGTGGCCTTGAGATCGCGCGCGGCCATGTGTTGATACAGTTTCCACCGGAAGTTCACATCCTCCTGCGCCTGCCCCAACAACACTTTCGACTGCTCGGGATGGCTCTTCTCCAGCATCTTGAAGCGGTTCTCCAGCGCGCGATATTCCCCGAGCTTGATGCGCGGCGCGGGTGAATCGAGCTGCAATGGATTCTCGCCTCGCGCCGCCCGGTCGGGATTGAAGCGATACAGCAGCCAGTGACCGGAGTTCACCGCCGCCTTCTGGTTCTGCAAGCCCGTGGTCATGTTGATGCCGTGCGCGATGCAGTGCGAATAAGCGATGATCAACGCCGGGCCATCATAAGCCTCCGCTTCGAGAAAAGTTTTCAACGTGTGCTCGTCCTTCGCGCCCATCGCGACACAGCCGACGTAGATGTTGCCGTACGTCATTGCAATGAGACCGAGGTCCTTCTTCGCCGCCGGCTTGCCGCTCGCGGCAAACTTCGCCACCGCGCCGCGCGGCGTGGACTTCGACGCCTGCCCGCCGGTGTTGGAATAAACTTCCGTGTCGAGCAACAGCACCTTCACGTTCTTGCCGCTGGCGAGCACATGATCAAGCCCGCCGTAACCGATGTCGTAACCCCAGCCATCGCCGCCGATGATCCAGACGCTCTTGCGCACGAGCATGTCGGCGAGCGTAACGAGGCGTCTGGCTTCCGGTGATTCAATTTTCGTCAGACGTTTCTTCAACTCGACGATGCGTTCGCGTTGATCGTAGATGCCCGCCTCGTCCTTTTGATCCGCGAGAAGGATTTCTTCGACGAGGTCGCTACCGACGCTTGGCGCGAGTTTGCGGAGGAGTTCCCCGGCGAATTCGCGTTGTTTGTCCAAGCTGACGCGGAAGCCCAGCCCGAACTCCGCGTTGTCCTCGAACAGTGAGTTGCACCAGGCCGGGCCGCGCCCGTCCTTGTTCTGCGCGTAAGGCGTAGTCGGCAGGTTGCCCCCGTAGATCGAGGAACAGCCTGTGGCATTGGCCACGACCATGCGGTCGCCGAACAGTTGCGTGAGCAGTTTGATGTAAGGCGTCTCGCCACAACCCGCGCACGCGCCGGAGAACTCGAACAGCGGTTCGAGCGCCTGCATTCCGCGCACGTTGTCGGTGGAAACCGTGCGACGATCCAGCTCGGGGATGTTGAGGAAGTAATCCCAGTTCTTCACCTCGGTTTCGCGGAGTGGCGCTTGCGGGCGCATGTTGATCGCCTTCAGCTTCGCCTCGGATTTGTTGCGCGCCGGACAGACATCCACGCACACGCCGCAGCCCGTGCAATCCTCGACCGCGACCTGGATGGAGAATTTCTTTCCCTTCCACTCGGGCGAGCGCGCCGGGGCAAACTTGAACGTCTCGGGCGCGTGATTGTGCGCGGGATCGAACACCTTGCTGCGGATGGTCGCGTGCGGACAAACGAATACGCACTTACCGCATTGGATACAGACATTCGGATCCCACACCGGAACTTCCGTGGCGAGATTGCGCTTTTCCCACTTCGCGGTCGCCGTCGGGAACGTGCCATCGCACGGCATCGCGCTGACGGGCACTCGATCACCACAACCGCTGGCGATCGGGCCAAGCACATTGCGCACGAACGCGGGGGCTTGCGCCGGAATCGCCGGACGGATCGCCACCACGCTCTCGGTGGTCGCCGGCACTTTGACCTCGAACAGATTCGCCAACGTGGTGTCCACGGCGGCGATGTTCATCTTCACGATCTCCTCGCCCTTTTTGCCGTAGGCTTTCTTGATGGAATCCTTGATCGCCTTGATCGCCTCATCCTTCGGCAACACGCCGGACACGGAGAAGAAACAAGTCTGCATCACCGTGTTGATGCGCGGTCCCATGCCGGCGGCACGCGCCACACGCATGGCGTCAATGGTGTAAAGTTTCGCTTTCCTGGCAATCACATCGCGCTGCGTCTCGATCGGCAATGATTTCCAGACGTCCTCCGGTTTGTACGGCGAGTTGAGCAGCAGCGTGCCGCCCGACACGAGGCACTCGGCCACGTTCATGCGTTCGAGAAACACAGGTTGATGACAGGCCACGAAGTTCGCCTGAGTGATGAGATACGTGGAGCGGATTTGTTTCGGCCCGAAACGCAGATGCGAGATGGTGATCGCGCCGGATTTCTTCGAGTCATAGACGAAGTAACCTTGCGCGTAGTTGTCGGTGTTCTCGCCGATGATCTTGATGGATTCCTTGTTCGCGCCGACCGTGCCGTCCGCGCCCAGACCGTAGAACAATGCGCGCACCACGTCCGGCGGTTCGATGGAAAAGGTTTCGTCCACCGGCAGGCTCGTGTGGCCGACGTCGTCGTTGATACCGACGGTGAAATGATTCTTCGGCTTGGCGATCTTGAGATTTTCAAACACCGCTTGAACCATCGCCGGCGTGAATTCCTTGGACGATAAACCAAAACGCCCGCCGACGATGCGTGGCGGGCGGGAGAATTTCGATTGTCCGGTTACGGAGACTACTTCGGCGAAGGCGTTCAATACGTCGAGATACAACGGCTCGCCACCCGCGCCGGGTTCTTTTGTGCGATCCAGAACTGCGACGGCCTTGATCGAAGCCGGCAATGCTGCGATGAGTCGCTTCGCATCCAGCGGACGATACAGCCGCACTTTCAAAACGCCGACTTTCGCGCCGCGAGCGTTGAGGTAATCCACCGTTTCATGCACCGCCTCGCAACCCGAGCCCATGATAATCGTCACGAACTCCGCGTCCGCCGCGCCGTGATACTCGTAGAGCTGATAACGGCGACCCGTGAGCTCGCTGAACTTCGCCATCGCCTGCTCCACGATGTCTGCGCACTTGTCGTAGAATGGATTCACCGTCTCGCGCGCCTGAAAATACACGTCGGGATTCTGCGCCGTGCCGCGCAACACCGGACGATCCGGCGTCAACCCGCGCGCCTGATGTTCGTAAACGCGCTCGTCGTTGATCATCGCGCGCACCACGTCTTTCCCGATCAGGTCAATCTTGCCGACCTCGTGCGACGTGCGGAAGCCGTCGAAGAAATGCAGGAACGGAATGCGCGACTCCAGCGTGGCCGCGTGCGCGATGAGCGCGAGATCGTGCGCCTCCTGAACCGAGTTCGAGCACAGCATCGCCCAACCCGTCTGCCGCGCGGCCATCACGTCTGCGTGATCGCCAAAGATGGAAAGCCCCTGCGCCGCGAGTGAACGCGCCGCGATGTGGAAAACCACCGGCGTCAGTTCGCCCGCGATCTTGTACATGTTGGGAATCATCAGCAGCAGACCTTGCGAAGCGGTGAACGTGGTGGCGAGCGAACCGGTTTGCAGCGCGCCGTGGATGGTGCCCGCCGCACCGCCTTCACTTTGCAATTCCACCACGGAGGGCACGGTGTCCCAGAGATTTTTCACACCGGCGGCGGCCCATTGATCCGCCCACTCGCCCATCGGCGAGGAGGGCGTGATGGGATAGATGGCGATGACCTCGCTGAGTGCGTAGGCAATGTCGGCTACGGCTTCGTTGGCATCAAGCGTTTTGAAATGCGGCGTCTTCATCCAATGATGAGTATCCGCAACCTGCGAGCCTTTGGAGAACCGTCCCTTGCCAATCTATGAGCGAAAATTGTTTTGACGAAAAACAACCGGCTGGTTTTACAGGTGCTCTAAATCGAAAAATTACCGATCCACCTCACCTAGCACAATATCCACGCTGCCCAGAATGACGACCACGTCGGCAACGGTCAACCCGACGCACATGTCCTCCAGCACCGTGAGGTTGATGAAGCTCGGCGGGCGCACGCGATAGCGATACGGGTTCGGCCCGCCGTCGCTGATGAGATAGAACCCCAGTTCACCCTTTGGCGCTTCAATGCGACCGTAAGCCTCGCCAACTTTCGGGCGAAAGCCGCGCAGCTTTGCCTTCGGATCCATGACCGGGCCGTCGGGAATTTTCGCCAGCGCCTGTTTGAGAATTTTCACGGACTCGCGCATTTCGAGGACGCGAACGTAGTAACGGTCGTAAGTGTCGCTGTGATCGCCGAGCGGGACTTTGAAATCGAACCGGTCGTAGATGCCGTATTTGTCCACCTTGCGGAGGTCGTAATTCACCCCGGCGGCGCGAAGCATCGGGCCGGTGATGCCGGCATTGATGGCAAGATCGCGCGGCAACCTGCCGATGCCCTGGGTACGCGCCATGAGGATTTCATTTCCCGCGAGCAGGTTTTCAAACTCGTCAATGAATCGAGGCGCGTCATCGGCAACTTTTCTTGCCTGATTGAGCCAGCCGACCGGCAGATCGCAACGACAGCCCCCAAAGCGCATGTAGTTGCACATCATCCGCGCGCCGGTCAGCGACTCGAACAAATCCAGAATCTTTTCGCGCTCACGAAAGGCATACATCAACGGCGTGCCGCTCGCCCCCATGTCCTGTGCCAGGAATCCGGCAAGGCAGGCGTGATTTTGCAGGCGCGTGAATTCAGCCGTGATGACGCGGATGTATTCCGCCCGCTCGGGCACCTGCAGCCCGGCGAGCTTTTCGACGGCAAGCGCGTAGGCCCAGTTGTTTGTGAGCGAACAAAAATAATCCAGTCGGTCGGTGTAGGGCATCGAACCGAGATACGACGTCCCTTCGGCAATTTTCTCATGGTTGCGATGCAGGTAGCCGAACACTGGCTTCAGCTTCACCACTCGTTCGCCGTCGAGAACCACATCCATGCGGAACACGCCGTGCGTGGACGGATGATGCGGCCCCATGGCGACTTCGAGCAGTTCACCATCACCGTCGGCAGCGTCAGGCTTGGGCAGCAGCTCGTAGTTCTGGGTTTGTTGGGTTTGAGCCGGCGCGATCATGGCAACACAGGAGTAATCATGTGCGGTTTCCATTGCGAGAAAAAATATGATGGCTGCATATCTCAGAACACACTCATCTCATGTCGTTCCAACCAAAAAACTCTCCACCACCTGGATGAATTCTTCCGGCGCTTCCGCGTGAACCCAGTGGCCGGCATCGGCAATCGCTTTCAACTCCGCACGCGGGAACATGCGTCGGATCAGTTCCATGTCTGCCTCCGAGACGTAATCTGATCTTCCGCCGCTCACGAACAACGACGGCCCGTTAAAACATCCTCGCGCTGGCAGTGCGCTGCGCAAACTGTCGTAATTTGTTCGCAGGGTGTGAAGATTTGCTTTCCAACTCAGCGCCCCGGAAACGTCGCTCGTCACGTTCTTGAGCAGGAATTGCCGCATCGTTTTGCTTTCAACCACGCTCGCCAATGCCGCATCCACTTCGCTGCGGCGCTGGTATTTTTTCAAATCAGTGGAAAGCATCGCATCCAGCACGGGCGCAAACCGCGGTGGATATTCCCTTGGCGAAATATCCACCACCACAAGCTTGTTCACCCGGTCGGGATGTTGTTGCGCCAGGTGCATCGCAGTCTTGCCGCCCATGGAATGTCCCAGCACGGAGGCGCGCACAATACCCTGCTCTGACATGAACCCGAGCACGTCTGCGGCGAGCACGTCGTAATTCATCTCATTGCTGTGCGGCGATCCGCCGTGGTTGCGGTGATCGGGCGTGAAAACACGAAAACGCGCGGCCAACCGCTCCGCATGTGGCAGGAGATTGTGGCTCGACCCGAGCAATCCATGCAGCAGGATCAACGGCTCGCCCTTGCCCGTGACGTGGAAGTTCAACTTCATCGGCCCGCAATGCTACACGGTTTCGCCTGGAGTTCCGAGTTCGATTCAACGTCCTGTTGAATGACTCTGCACTTGCGCGCGGGGCCGGCTCGGACAAGATTTGCCGCGCGCCACGAATTACAGCTGTGGTCGCACGATGTCAAATCAAGCCGAGCATAGAGACTTGAAGTGGTGGTTGCGGACCATTGTCATTGGCCGCAGCCCGAGACGCACAGCCATGCGCATCGTCGTGCTCATCGTCGTCGTGGCGGTGTCGTGGCGATACGTGATCCGCCCGATCCGCGTGGAAGGTCCGAGCATGTTGCCGACGGCAAAGGAAACCCAGGTCAAGTTCCTGTACCGCCTGGCCTATCTCTTCCACGAACCCCGGCGTGGCGACGTTGTGGCGATTCGCTTCACGGGCGAAAGCATTTTGCTTATGAAACGCATTGTTGGAATGCCCGGCGAAAAGGTTGAGTTTGTTGAGGGCAAACTGCACATCAACGGCCAGCCCAGAACCGAACCATACATCAAACGTCCCTACACGTGGAATTTCGTCCCGGACAACTCCCAGCTTGGCCCGGATGAATACTACGTGGTCGGTGACAACCGGACCATGCCCGAGGAAAACCACACCAAGGGCATCGTGCGGCGCACAAAAATTGTCGGCAGAGTCCTGTTATGAAACTTTTTTGCCGCGCCTTTCTAATCGCCATCCTCATTGTGGCAGGCCTTTGGATTCGCGCCACGTTCTTTCCCAATCCTGAAAGCGCCATTCGAAAGCGGCTTACGGAAATCGCCCGCAACGCCTCCACGTCGCCTGGCGAAGGCAACATCACAGGCACTGCACATGCATGGCGGCTTGCGAATTGTTTTACCACCAATACAGAGTTCAAAATTGAATGGCCAGAGGGGCGCATGGAAGAAACACTCGACCGCAACGAAATCCTGCGTTTCGTGAACGGCTCGCGCTTTGGTACGGGACGCTCATTCAGAATCGAATTCCTTGATCCCATCATCACATTCAGCGAGGACAAAAAGACGTCCACGGTCGAAGCCACGTTGCGCGCGACGATTCCCGCAGACAAGAATTTCATCGTGCAGGAAATCAAAATCATTTTCATCAAGGTCGGACGCGAGTGGCTGATCCAGCGCGTTGAAACTTTGAAAACCCTCGCCAGCCTGTGAACGAAGCCGCCGTCAAACATCTCCAGCGTGTGGACAAGCGGCTCGCCCGCGTCATAAACAAGGTCGGCCCGTGTCCGCTTCAACCGCGCCCGCGCGTCAGCCCTTACGAAGCCCTCGTCCGTTCCGTCGCCTACCAGCAACTCAACGGTACGGCGGCGGAAACCATTTTGCGCCGGGTCATTGCGCTCTTTCCGGGCGAACGCTTTCCAAAACCGGCTTCCGTCATCGCCACTTCTGAACAGTCATTGCGTGGTGCGGGACTCTCGCGCGCAAAAACTGCCGCCATCAAGGACATCGCCGCCAAAACTATTGAAGGCATTGTCCCGCCACGTCGCTCGCTGGCGAATCTCACCGACGCCGAAATCATCGAGCGGCTCACTGTTGTGCGCGGCGTCGGACCGTGGACGGTGGAGATGCTTCTCATGTTTACGCTGGGCAGGCCAGACGTGTTGCCAGCGACGGATTACGGCGTGCGCAGCGGATTTGCGAAAGTTTATGGTCACAGCGAACTGCCTCATCCGCGCCTCATCCTCGAACACGGCGAACGCTGGCGACCACACCGCACAGTTGCTTCATGGTATCTCTGGCGTGCGCTGGAACTGAGCTGAACCGGAATGATAAGCACTAGCGCGCCGCGTCCCCAATGACGCGGAGAACCCCATCATTGCCCACCGCGAGCACTTCAACCAATCCATCGCCGTCCACATCTGCAACCACAGGCCTCCCACTCGCGCTGATTCTCCATAGCTCGTGACCATCCTTGCCACTGGTCGCGCGCAGGTTTCCGTCGCGACCGGCGAAAACAATTTCCAGGATTCCATCACCGTTTAGATCTGCAGCGACCACGTCGCCGGTCACCGATGACTTGATGCTCCACTTGTGTGAGCCATCGGCGGCATTCAGGCAAAGGAGCGTCCCGTTCAACACCGGCACACCAATCTCCAGTTTTCCGTCGCCATCAAAATCACCAACCGGTCCAAGGCCATCCGAGCCTTCGTCGTTATTATGGAATTCCACCCAGAGAGGCTTGCCGTCCATTTGCACGGAAGCGTAACCGCCGCGGGCATAGGAACGCGAATTGAGATACACATCCAGCCTGCCATCACCGTCAAGATCCACCACGGTCGGCTCGGAATAGGCCAGCCATTTTCCAAAATATCCAGCCCCGGTCATGAAAGCGGGTGGAAAAAGCGGATCGCCGGTCCGACCGTGGGTCGCGCCATAGACCGTGAAAAACATCTGTACCAGGTCATCAACGCCATCGCGGTTCATGTCCGCCACGGCGGGAATGCCGCCGCCAAACGGCATCGCGGATTCCTTCGCAACGATGCCTTTGCGCTGCCAGACTATTTCGCCTGTGTCACCGCGCAGCATCCAACCTTCGCCACTGCCTTTCGACCGACGATGCAAATCTACGTAAACGTCCAATCCGCGTTGCCTGCCGGTGAAATGCCCGAAGGTCCAGTGATCAACGCCAGCCTGCAATCCTCCCCAAGGACAACCTTCGATGGATCGTCGCCACTTCAACTTTCCACGACCATCCACGCAGACGAGAGCGCTTAGTCCCTGTTTATCTTCAACTGCGAACAAGACTTCTGGTTTCCCATCGCCATCCATGTCCGCGGCCTGCGGACATAAGCCGCCACCCAAGCTATAGCCGGGCGAAACGTTCATCGCGATCCCGGCGTGAGACCAAAGAACTTTGGGCGGGGATGAACCGTTGCGGCCTGACGCGAGCGCGATGATTTCACCGACGGCATTTTGAACCACGATCTCGTTACGGCCATCGCCGTTGAGATCAACAACAATTGGCAAGGTTGAAAAACCACCGGGCCTGCCGAGTTCGGACCGACCCGTCACCTTGCTGTTGGCATCGACCCTCAACGCCTGACCAACAGTGAGATCATTGATTCGCATTTCGCCAGCCACGGTGGAAACCAGATTCAGGCGATGGCCGGGTTGAGAGAACTTCCAAATGCGCTTCACACCTTCGTTCCGCTTTAGTGACAGGGCAACGAACGCGTCTTCAAATCTCCCAGCCGGGCTTTTTTGAGCGACGAACAGTTCTGGTATTCCATCTCTGCGCAAGTCCGAGCGAAGGAGGTCATTGAATCCTTCGTCGGCAATGGTGTGCGATGTGAGGGGCAGAGTTGCATTCATCAACACCGGACGCACTTGCTTGATGACTGCCATGTCGGCGAGTTTTCCTGCGCGCAATCGGCCGACATGTATATCGCAATAACTCGGAGGCCGTTTCTCGCGTGTAGGTGTGTAGATGATTTCTGTCACTCCGTCTCCATCGAGGTCGGTCATGGACCAGACCCAGATACCGGGAATGTCGGCCTTGAGGTCGCCGGCTTCACAGTCATGAACGATCAGATGCCACTGATCATCTCGCGCCGCGTCCACGAGCATGTAAGCCAGTTCGTCGCGCCCGTCACCGTCCATATCGCTTACCGGGTTTGGGCCGACACGGAGATATTGCTCACGCCCCTGTGGCCGGGCGGCGTTTTCGTCTTCGAGATACTTCTTGCCCCATGCATGCACCCATTTGCCTTCATTGAAACGCACGCACTCGACGTGAAGCACAAAATCGCTTATCACGAAAATATCCTTCGACTTGAAGCCCGGACGTGGCCTGCTCAACAGCATTCCGTAATTCCTTCCTTTTGCCACTGGAATTGCAGCCTTCAATGCCCCGGTCTGGCCGTTGAATATCTGAACCTGATAGTGAGGCGCGGCCACGATCTCCGGCAAACCATCGCCATCCACATCATCCACGATGAGTGTCGGTGCGTATTGAGAAGTCAGCGGTCCTGTGGTCCAAGCCAGTTCGCCATTCGTCACGCCATTGTTGAAAGCGAAACAATAGCCCTGACCTTCTCCAGTATCCATGCGATGCGAGAAGGAGACGATTTGCATGCCCTTAAGATCGGGAAACAATTTGGCTACTCGCACGTTTCCGCCCAGCGGGTGTCCCGACACTTCAAACGTCCAAAGTCGTTTGCCGGACAGATCGGTGACTTCGAGTGTTTTTCCGTTGAGCGAAAATCTTTCCAGCGTGCCGTCACCGTCGAGGTCGGCAACATTCGGGTCTTCGGGCTTGTGATCGGTGGCGATGGTCACTGGCGGCACGCCGAGATAATACTCCCATTTGATCTCCGGCTTCTCAATCCTGCCCCTGCCGGGAGAAACACCAGAGAGCGCCACGTCGTGGCGATAGACCGGCCAGTCGTTGGAGGAAGCCGCTCGTGAACAGAGCGCAACCATAAGAACCATCATCGCGGGAATCTTCACCTGGCGATGCTGACATGACGGTATCTGTTTGCCAAGCGATGCCCTCTTAAACCCAAACCAGGCGGTGCGGGACAACATCCTGCAACCTCAGGTCTGCTGCGGCGGTTTCAACCACTTTGTGTAAGGATCGCGCATTGGCCTCAATTTCAACCTGCCATTGGCTTCGTCGTCCAGGACGAACTTCTCGCTGCGCGGATCGAAGGTGAGTTTCCGCTCCAACCGCGTGGCGATATCGCTTAGCTGGCACAGTGTGTCCGCCTGCACGTATTCCTAAATCGGGCAGACCGTCCGTGCGCGGCTGCGAACGCTGTCGTGTAAGTTTTTTTGATGATGCGAACTGCGCGGCAATTGGAGTTTGAACGACTCCATCGGCTCCTCTGCCAGACTCTCCGGATAGGTGCGTAGGCTGTTGCGCTTGACCACGACCCAACCCTCCGTGCCCTCGAATGCCGTTCCGTGATCCTTCACCTCTTTATATTTCTCACGCCAGTCGGCGAAGTCATTCATGGCGTTGACTTCCTTGTAGCCATTCGCCGCCCCGCGGAAATCCATCGTCACGCCGTCGGCAAACTTGAAATTCACCTTCCACGCCACGGATGTATTGCACGCTCCTTCGCTTGGGAAGATGCCTCTGCCTTCGATGCTCATCCGACCGTGAAACATGTTTGGATGCCCCCACAAAGCTATGTCCAATGGATGCACGCCCCAGCCGGCGACGAAGCCCAACGCGTAATCAGAGTTAAACCACCATGTCTTCCCCTCGGCCAGACACTTGTCGGCAGTGTAGGGCGTGAATCGCGCAGGCCCCAGCCAGCGGTCGTAATTGATGGTATCCGGCACGGGCACTGGCGTCGTCGAACCACCCGGTGCGCTGGCCGGAGCCCACACGTTGATGTGTTTCAACTTCCCGATGCGACCGTTGCGAACCAGCTGGCAGGCGCGCCAGAACTCACGCGCAGAGCGCTGCTGCGTGCCGAACTGGAACACCCGTTTATTTTTTTGCACCGCTTGACGCAACATCTGATCTTCGGCCAACGACAGACCCATCGGCTTCTCCAGATACATATCCTTCCCTGCGTATGCAGCGGTGACGGCAACAGGTACGTGCCAATGATCCGGGGTGGCGATCAACACGGCGTCAATGTCCGAACGAGCGAGAAGTTCACGGAAATCCTCGTAGGTCTTGCAGTCGGAGTTTGAGTAGCGCTCATTGACAGCGGTGCGGGCCAGCTCAATCTGGTCCTTCTTCACATCGCACACGGCGACGACCTGGGCATCGGCCTGTGCCAGGAATCCGTTCATCACGCCCCTGCCCTGCGGGCCGTTGCCGATGCAGCCAACTACAATCCTGCTGCCGGGCGACACCTTGCCTTCCCTGCCCAAAGCAGACGCCGGGATGATTGTCGGGAAAGCGCCGGCCGCCAGTGCGATGGTAATGTTCGTGCGAAGGAAATTACGTCGGGATATTTTAGCGTTCATTTAGTCATGCCTCCAGAGTTGGAACATTTTTTTGCGCGTCGCGTCGGGTGAGTGTTCGTACGATTTCAGAACCGATTCCAAGCCATCGCAAAGTTTCTTGAGCGTTTCGTCATAGGATTTGTCAGCGGCAGCCTGGGTCGGCTCGGGCAGACGGTTAATTTTATCCATTTTCAACAACTCCCGGCGCGCGGCTGTGACTTCGGCAAACTCCAAGATCAACTTCGCGTGCGCGGCCTCGTACGTATCACCCAATCGCGCAGCTCGAAGTTGCCGATCAAACTCGCGTACGTGATCAACGCGCTTATCGAACTGGACATCGCTAGTTACCTTCGTCGGCTTCGAATTATTCGCCTTCAGAGCAGTAGCGGCTTTGGGGAGCTGACGGGCCGACGATTTTACGCCGCCGAGAAGTATCTCAACCCGAGCGTTGTCCGGTGTTTTTTCATAGGCGAGAAACACCGACTTGCCGTCGAAGCTGTTCCACTTTCGCCCGTTGACTTTCACAGCAGTAACTCCACCGCAGCCAAGCACCGAGAGATGGATTTTCTTTTTGCCGAAGCGTACTGGATCGAGTTGCTCAAGCTCCGTGACTCCCGGCGGAATGTGCGGCACCAGCGTGAGACCGTCGGCGCGGTACAGATACTCGAAAAGTCCACGCATGAACGCGGCAGACGGACCAAAGGCATCGTAAGTGAGGTTCACGGGTTGCTTGGGCTGATAAACATCGCTGCCCATTTTCACGAGCGGGTTATCCATGCGAAACTTCTCTGCGAAGGTCAGCAAACGGAGCATGGAACGGCGGGCGTCCTCAAATTTACCCAGCCGGTAATAGGCCAGCATCATCCGGGCTTCGCAGGTGGACCAGTGGCCACCGTTGACCCAGGTTCCATAACTCCATAATCCCTCGGGTTTCTCATACATGTCGTCGTAGCTTGGATAATTTGGGAGGACGAAATCGTAAGGACGCAGTCCGGACAACGACGCAATCTTCTGAAAAATCTTCTCGGATTGCGCTGCGTCCGTGATCCGAAAGGCAATGGCGTCGTGATTTGGTGATGCCTCGAAGTAACCGTGCTTTGCTGCTCCGTAAACACCATGACGCGTCCCGTCTGGATCGAGTGATCGGATGAAATAGCCTTCATCGGTGGTGAGTTGCTGCAGCCCTTTGAACGCAGACGCGCGCAAATCCAAAAATCGTTGAGCCTGATCACACCGACCGGCAAGCTTTTCCAATTCAATCAACCGATCCAGCGCGGCAAGGTAGGTTATTGAAAGACCTGTAAGATAAGCCTTGTCGTAGGTACCATCTGATCGCCTCCAGCCGGCAAAACTGGGCGCGAGGAGATTTCCCGCCGGACCGGCAAGGAACATATTATTGGTCGGATCGCGGCGCGTTTCAATGAACGCGGCACAGCGCTCGAGCTTTGGCAGATAGCGCGCGATGGTTTTCATGTCACGGCTTATGAGGAGCAATTCACTTTGCAACAGCAGACCGGCGGCGGTGAATTCCATGCCCCAGTCGTGAATCTTGGTTCGACCATCGCCCTGCTTGTAAACGATCCACCCGGGCCGGGCAGCATCACAGAGGGCTCCGTCGGGAGCAATCCAGTCGTGCGGTGGTGTAGCGCCGACCCGCTTGCCATCGCCCATCTGATCGAACCAAAGGTCCTGCGAGTTTTGCAGGAACATGAGAAAGGGCTCGCGCAGAAACGGCAGGATGGCGTAGGTCGTGCCGTAGCTGTTCTGAATCCACCACGCATCCCACGTCGGCCCTTCGACCAGGCCGTTCCACGACGGCATGTAAAGCATGGGCAGATTCTGCAACCGCGCATCGGGCTCGAACATGCGCCGGGCCGTTTCAAGCAGTCGGAGATACTCCACATCACCCACGCCACGATAGTGTTCACCTTCGAAACGTGTTGAGGCTGCCCACGTACCGGTCGGCATCAATGCAACAAGCGAAACCGCCAAGGCAAGCGAGAGAAGTCGTGCGAGTTGAGATGCTTTCACGTTTTGATTTAATGGGTGTTTGCCCGAGGCTTGAAATCTGCCGGCTTGTCCCCGGCTGCAATCTGAATTCCGCCCAACAGGTGCTGCAAGAAAAGAGGTTCGAAAAAACTCACCTCGGTATGACCCAGTGCGGTGTACCACATGCGTCCCAGACCGACCCTTTTACACCAGGCAACCGGATGATCATTGCCCATCGTGCCGCCCTTGTAGGTGGTCTCGTCGAGCGAAGCGAGCACGCGCACCCGGGCGCGCGGACTTTCAATGAAGTTGTACCACTCATCCTTGCGCACCCAGCGCTGCGGCAGGCCGGCTGTGGAGGGATTTCGAGAATCTTCGACTTTAACTGTTGCCTCGACGATTGAGGAGTGGTTGGTAAAGCGCGCACACAAAGTCTCGCCATACCAGGGCCAACCGCCTTCGGTCGCCACGTCGCCAGCCACGGCAGCATGAACACCAACCAACCCACCTCCACGCTCGATAAACTCACGGAATGCAGCTTGTTGTTCGTCGTTCAGAATGTCGCCCGAGGTGCTGAGGAAAATGACGACTTTGTATTTGGCCAGATTCGCAGGCGTAAACCAACTCGCATCCTCGGTCGCGTCCACGTGAAAATGGTTTTCAACTCCGAGTTTCTGGATTGCCGCAATGCCGTTGGTGATTGAAGCATGTCTGTACATGAGCGTCTTCGAGAAAACCAGCACGCTGAAACCGGTGCGTGGTGACGGTCGCGGCACACAACCGACTAGGCAAACCAGCAGCAGCGTGGCAAGTGAAAACAGAATCCTCGATGGCTTCATTTTGTTTTGTTGCAGTTCAAGGAATCCCACTCACTTTGGTTTGTGGCCGACGCCGTGTTGGTCAAATCTCCGAGCACACACCCGGAACAGGTGCCACGTAACGTCCTTGCGCGTCAGCCCGCACCGGTGCGGGACTTTCGGCCGTAAAATCCACGCTCGAACAGAACTGAAACTTTGAAGCCATCGCCTCCTGCCACGTAATTGTGACGCCGGAATGAACCGCCGCCCGTCCCATGATCGCCGCAAGATTTGAGTAAGCCGACCGTTTTACTTCGTTGTGTGACAGATTCTGGCGAATGGCAGTCAACAACTCGTTCCACTCTGCGACGTAGGGACTCACGCGTTCCTTATCTGGTCGCCAGCTGATGTTCTGATTGTCAATCCGTTGATCCTTGAACATCCGAACCGTAGGCGCGTGGACGTTACCGGAGAACTGCGCGGCGCATTTGGTGCCATGGACGTAAGTGGAGAAATCCTCCTGGGTTTTCGGGATGTATCGGCCATTCACGACAGCCTTGGTGCCGTCAGCAAACGTGTATTCAATCGAGTAGGTGTCCAGGTTCTCGCTGCAATCCGTGCTGTTCGGAGCACGCCCGCCCAATCCGTGCGCGCTCACCGGCCAACTGTCCTTGATCCAGCAACACTCATCTATCTGGTGGATCATCAGCTCGATGAAAATGCCGGACGAAGTCCACAGAAAGTAATACGGACGGCTGATCTGCCACAGCAGTTCGCTCGAACCGCCCTTCCACGGTCCCAGATTATATCCCTGATCCATGCGGTATGCGCGGATGAGTTGTATGTTGCCCATCGCACCATCGCGGATTTTTTGGATCAACTCCTGCCGCGCGGAGGAATGGCGGCACATCAGGCCCGTGGCAATCTTGAGGTTCTTCTTTTCCGCCTCCTCGCCAAGCTGGAGGATGCGTTGGATGCCGCCCGGATCCACGGCGAAAGATTTTTCCATGAAAACGTTCACGCCCTTCTCAACGGCATACGCAAGATGGATTGCACGGAATCCCGCGTGCGTGGTCAGCAGCGCAATGTCACCGGGCCGCAGGCAGTCAATCCCCCTGCGATAAGCATCAAATCCGATGAAGCGCCGTTCCGGAGGAACGTCCACCTGCGCGGAATACTTTGTTGCGAGCGAGTTGAGGGCCGTGTTGAGCTTGGCCTCAAAGACATCAGCCATTGCCACGAGCTTGACCGGCCCGCCAGTGGCTTCAAACGCGTTGGCCACCGCGCCAGTGCCACGACCACCGCAACCTATCAGCGCCAGACGCAGCGTGTTGTCCTCAGCTGCGTGTACATGGGGAATCGCAACGCCCGCCAAGGCTGAAGCTGCGACGATCTTTCCACCTGTGACAAGGAATTCGCGGCGGGATGGCTGGTTGAGTTGAGTCGGGCTGGGTTCAGTTTTCGAGAATGGCGCTTTCACGGGGATCCTTTCAATGTATGACGTTGCTAAAGGAGTTTTCGGAGATGTTCAATGGAACGACCCGCCTGCGCGACGGTGCCGCATTCAACCGAAAGCACGATGTTACGTTTTGCCTTGCGACAAATCTTGATCACGCGTGCCCAGTCAATGACACCATCGCCACACGCACAACCAACTGGAGTTCCAGTAACCTTGCCACGCTCCGATGTGGATTGCTGGATCGAAATATCCTTCGCGTGCAGGTGAACCAGCCGACCGACGACTCGCTCAAGCCATTTGTATGGATTCTCGCCCGCGAGATAACTGTTGCCAGTATCGAAGTTGATGCCGATGGCGGGACTCTTGACGAGTTTATAGATGCGATCCAAGCCCGCCGGGGTTTTGCTGTATTGCTGGTGACATTCAATCCCGATGGCGATGCCACGCGGTTCGGCAACCTTGGCCGCCTCCATCAACGTGTAACGCATCAGCACGTAATCCTCGGCGTCGGTGGTCCACGGCTGCTTCGGGCCCTCGTCAGTGTTCACCACCGGCGCTCCACTCTCTGCGGCAAAGCGGATGGCCTGCTTGAGATACTCGACGCCAATCTCAGGTTTGGTGATCGGCGTGTGTGCCGAGAGACCGGACAACTTCACGCCTGCCTTTGCGCATGCGCGTTTGAGGCGAAGCGGGTCGTCAAACATGGAAACGCTGTGGAAATAGCCTGCCTCGCTGAGCAGTTCGCGACCCAGATGGACCATGGGCTCGACGTATTCGTAACCCAGCTCCGCCGCCTTCGAGACGCCCCACTCGAACGACTTGTCCTCGTGGCGCACGAACTCAAGATTGATACCGATGCTGATTTTGGCCATGGCAATGTTGGGTTGATGGTTTGGTAATTGGTGGTGGTTGGACTTTATTGGCCCGACTCGCGCCAGCGTTTGGCCCGGGCTTCGAGCGCCTCGGTGGATTTCACATCAGGATAAAGCAGCACGAGATAGCGCAACGTAAACTTGTCGCCGGAGTGATAAACGAGCGCCTCCTTATCGAGACCTTGCGTGGCCGAAAGATAGGCAAATGGAGATTGCATCGAAAAGAACATGCCGTCGCCCCTGGCATTGGACGGGTGAGGCACAAGGGTGATCGTTGCGGGCTGATCTAGTGCGGCGAAGGAAACCGCCGCCCATTTTGCGGGTGACACTTCCTGACGGTTGACGAGGTCAGGCTTTCGACCGGCGTAACTATGATTTGCCAGAGCATCAAATTGCTGGATGTAGCGCATGCCAAGTCCGTGATAGATCGTTCCCGTCAATGCGACCTCATTGGTTTTTTTGCCAACCTCAAATTCCGCCTTCCACTCAAGCGCTGCTTCGCGTGTTGAGCTGTCCACAGTCAGAATGAGTGTGCGATGCTCTACCAGCAGCGCCGCCGGCGTCGTGTCAGCAAGAAAAGCATCCTGCGGCGCAAGCCAATGAATTACCTGACGCAGTGTGGCGGCATTCCCTGTTGCGGATGCGTAAGTCTCGACCACTCGCTCGACTCCGCTGCCGGAAACTTCCTCCCAAAAGTTCAGCCCGTTGACCTTGATCGCATACATCAGCCCGTGGTGATGCAAGTGGTCGGATGGTGAGTCGCGCAGGATGTTGCGTCCCCCGGGCGCGCTGAACTCGGCAACGTAAGGCTTGTTCTGACGCGGGTTGAACACATATCGCAACAGCGGCTGGCCCTGATGCGAAACCACCCATGCATTCGTAGCGACACCAGCATCGAGGTGGAAAGCCGATTGTGCCGAACAAACGACCCCAAAGCATGTGAGTTGTGCGGCCAGAACGAGAGAGGCTTTCATGATTTCAGAGCACGATTTGATGTTTCGCCGCATCAAACGTGGCGACCTTGCGGTTCAGGAATGCCAGCATGGACATACTGAGCGCGGCCTGCACCTTGAGGCCGAACTCAACATCGCTCACGGGCTTCTCACGCGTGCGCACGCATGACAGGAAATTCTTCCAATGCAATGGCGTTGCCTCGGTCTTGAGACCAGGAACGATCCGGCGCTCGCCTTTGTGTGGGATGACGGTAATGCTGTCAAAGCCCCCTTCCCAACCACCAGCATTCTGCAATGTCAGTGTGCCTTCATCGCCACGGATTGCCGGCTCGGAGACATGGTCATTGCTCAATGTGCAAACGAGATTGACGCTCGCAAGTTCCGGATAATCCACGCACATGTTAAACGTATCCGGCACCTCACGATCATACGTGGTGAATTTGAAGACACCGCCTGATGCGACAGCCAGCGATGGATAATTCAGACCCAATGCACTGACAAACGGGGTGAAGACATGCGGGAATAAATCCGTGCAGGGCCCGCCCGCATAATCCAGATACCGCCGCCAACTGAAAAACCGCTCAACGGTAAACGGCACCTTGGGCGCATCGCCGAGAAAAGCTTCCCAATCCAGTTCAGGGCCGGGTTTCGCCTGCGGATCGGGGATTTGCATGCGCTCGCCCCAGTCACCGAAACGATAATACCCTGCTTGCACATGTTGAATCCGGCCCACGGCGCCCTGCTGAACGAGGTCACGCACCTTGCCCCATGCAGGACTCGAATTTCCCTGGTTGCCAACCTGCACAACCCGTTTGAGTTTTTGCGTCTCCTCAAAAAACGTCCGACAGAGTTCAAACTGACTCCAATGCCCCATCGGCTTCTCGCAGTAAACATCCTTGCCCGCGCGAATCGCGTCAATCGCCTGCGGCACATGCAGCCGATCCGGGGTGGCAACGCAGACCACATCAATGTTTGAGTCGGCCAGGAGTTCGTGATGCTTGTGGTATGCCTTGGCCCCAACCTGCTGGGAAACTTCGTTCAGGCGGAATCCGTAGGCGTCACAAACCGCCACGATCTGCACAAGCTCCCCTGATTCGCCAAGTTTCTTGACGGTGTTCACGTGGCTGCGCCCACGTCCGCCAACGCCGATGAAGCCGACGCCTATGCGGTCATTGGCCCCAAGCACACGTCCACGGGATACAAACGGCGCGGCGATGGCGACTGCGGCAGCAGCACGGGTGGTTTGTTTGAGGAATGACCGGCGCGTGAGTTGCGCGCCCCGGGAATGAAGGGCAACTGGTTTCATGGCGATCGGATAATCTATCGCCAGCCTAGTTCGCCCGGAAAAGCCGTCTCTCCGAAAATTGCCAAAACCTAGTCGCAAACTGCCTGCTGCTTTTGGTCTGATGGGTTGAGCTCTGTAGCGTCAGCCATCTTGGCTGACGTAGAGCCGGGCTTCCAGCCCGGTGGAAAGAACCTCACTTGAGACAGGCGCGCGGAACTATCGCAAGTCTCAGATGTTCTGAACGTTGTTCCGGGTGGCAGGATGCCACCCTCTACGGCAGGCCGGGAGGCCCGCCGCTACTTTTCAGCCACTTCCGCCTCCAGCGCACGCGCCCGGGCGATGTGTTCATCCGCAATGCGGGTGTGGGTTTCGTCGAAAGGCAGACTGGGCGGGCGCACATTGGACGTTGGATAGATGCCTTGAGCGAAAAGCAGACGCTTGAAAAAATGGATCGAGATGTCGAGATGTTGATTGGAGAAAGCGAGGATCGGCAACACCTGATCAAACAACTCCCGCGCAGCCAGCCTCTGTCCCGACGTATGCAGTTGGTAGATTCGCACGTAAAGCGTATGCAACGCCGTGGGCATCACGGCATGCACGCCGCGATCCAACGCTTCAATCATCTGCATCACCGCCCAGCCGCCGGACACATGCAACCGCCCGCCCGTGGCCGCAAGCAACTCGGAATACTTCCGCCCGGCGGGAACGACCTCCACCTTCACCGCGCGCACAGGTTCGACGGTTTCAAACAACTTCACCAACGTTTCCACCGGCACGCCATAGCCGCGCGGATCCCAATCCTGCAACATCAGGAACGGCGGGGATGTTTCAGCCACTTCATGGACGGCGCGGGAATACTGCTCGTCGTTCTCGTAAGGAATGGAAACCAGGACGCCATCGCAGCCGGCAGCCACAAGCCGCCGCGCCAGACGTTTCCGTTCCTGGGACGAAGCCGCAGAAGCACCACCGATCACCACCGCGCGGCCTTTCACTTCGTCCAGCACGATGTCCACGAACAAATCGCGCTCGGCGGGTGTGAGTTTTTCGACCTCGCTTGCCATGGCAGGAGCGAGGAAACCTGCGACGCCCGCAGCCAGCGCCACGCGCACATGCCGGCGCAGCGCCCCGGCATCAACAGTGTTCTCCGCAGTGAACGGCGTGTTCAACACCGTCACAATACCGCGAAGTGGGAGACATTCGTTCATGAGTCAGATCAGCCAAGGGCCTGGAGAAAGAGTAACCGTGGTTGACATTGAAAGCGATGTTGAATACGGATTGTTACCCCAACCCAGCCCCAATAGGGACATTCTCATCAGTTCCGATGCGAAACTATTGAGGGTTGACCCATTGGAAAACCAGCAATAGAGTCGATACGTGAACCCGCCATGAAACGATATTCGACGACATCAGGCCTGCTCTTGCTATTGCTTCTTGTTGCTGCGGGCTTATTGGCAAGCGCCGCTGATTTTGAATTCACCCGGCTCCCCGAGTTACCCGACATACGCAAGGCTAAAGGCCTCCAGATTCGGTGCAGTCCCGCAAAGACGAACTTTGTCGTCGGAGAGTTGGTGAACTTGGAGTGCGTGGTCACGAACACCAGCGGCAGCCCCAAGGTCGTCCTGTGTAATGAATCGGTAAGTTCGTACTTCAAAATTGCCGAGGACGAAGCGTCATGGCACACAGGGGTGCTTGCTTCATCAGTCCGTCCTCAGTTTCTCCACGATTCAAATGGAACCCGGAAATGCGATCCGTCAGAATCCATCATGATTCTTCAGCCGCACGCGTCACTTGATCTTCTCCTGAGCTATGGCAACGGGCTCAGGTCCGCAGGAAGAATTAAAGGCATTATTGTTTATGACCCCGCGCTGCATGGCGGAGGCTTCTTCGGAAAGGAACAGTTGGAGGAGGCAAAGCAGGCATGTGTATTCTCCCAGCCATTTGAATATGAAGTCATGGACGCAGCCAAGAAGACAGCAAGGGACGGTAAATCGGAATGAAGGAGTAGTCAGAGGCTCGCCGCGGAATAATTGGTTATGGCAGTCGAATTCTTCATTCAGGCTCACCGTGCTTGCCGTCCTAAGTTTGGCGAATTAGGGGTTGGGGACTGTTACAGATACGAACCTGTGTCAGCATAACTGCGAATCGGCAATTGGGGCTTTCCTGCTTTTGCTCCTTGGCGTGGTTTTACGTGGAAAGCCAACCGTTTGACCTAAGCCTGCAAACCAATCCGCCACGCGGGCATTTACGCCCTAGTTGCTGCAACCGGCCATAGGTTCTCAATCACCTTTGCCGCAGGACGAGGATCACGAGCACAAATATGGTCAGGCCAATGCCAAATAATATGAGGATGGAACGAGTGGACATCCGTTTGTTGCTGGGCGGGGCAAGCGTGCCAAGAACTTGAGTTCGTTTTGCGTGCGCTGCCGCAGCAATCATCTGTGGGTCGTTTGTATTCGGAATAATCGCGTTGGTGGTTGCATACCTGACAAACGCCGCCGGACTCGACTGCGTAACGAATCGTCCATCCTCCACATAAGTCTTGGTTCCGAAGCCATGGACGAACGCGTCGCTTCTTACGGAGTCATAGATTCTAGTGAGCTCTCCATGATACCTGTAGATGAGAAACGGCTTTGGGCCCGGCATTTCGGGACTAAAAGCTTCAAATTCAAACTTGCTCGGCAGCAACAGAGAACCACTGTTTGTGAACGCCGTTGCTTTGTAGGACGCACATGGGAATTTGTGGTTGAGGATGTCCTCGTTTTTCTGCTGGAGGCTTGAGGTTTCACCTAGTTTTTTTCTGAACTCCAGATATGAACCTTCATCAAAGTAATAGTTCACTTCAGATGGCAAAACGGATTCTCCGAGTTGGCCTTCCAAGATGCAGACGTCGTATAGCGGTCTCTTCGAAATTCAGGGCTAACGAACCAAGTCAGTTCGAGACGTCCGGTATTTCCGCTTGTGAATTTGCAAAAGGACGCATAAGCCAGCCAGATCGGTCCTGCACCAATCGGCGGCAAACAGTCTGGCATGTCAACGCTTTCAATACCCAGTGTGGAATCATTTCCGGCGGTGGATCTGTTGCGCACCTCATCAGGAAACCGTGTAGCGGACGAGGTAACTTTTCCGTCGTAGACTTGTTTGAACGACATGCCTTTTGCATCTGATGCAGTCCCAGTGATCGACCACGAACAATTGCTGACACATACGGTAAAAGTTATGTCATTGGTGCGCTTAACAAATGGTGATTGAAATTGTACGCGGCCTTCCACCATATAAACAGTGTTGGAAGCCAGAACTGAATAGCCGGCCATGCCAAACAGAAAATATCCGGTCACCCAAATGACTCGGGCACGCATTAATAATCTCGCGTTCATTTTCTGACTTCCTTTTAGGAAAGGCGACGCCAAGGCTGTACTGCAATCCGGTGTTCTTAAGGTATTTGATAGCAATCACCCGGCTCGCGTCAACGGCTATTCTTGCAAACGCTATCACATAAACGGGCCAACCCGATTCACCGCAGCAATGAGGGTTCATTTCCGTTTGAGCATGTCATCGAGAAACTGATACGCCTCCTCCCGCACTTGCTGAGGAAAGTCGTGCGCGGAATCCGGATAACGAACCTGCAGGCGCTCAGGACACCGGTGGAGTTTGTAAACCTCCTGAGCCACTGACATCACCTTCTTAACACCGGCCACGGAAAAGTTTGAGTCACCCACGGGCGAGCAGGAGAAAAATCCGCGCGGCGCAAACGCGGAGACCATTTCATAGTAATCCCAAGGCACACGGTTCGGATCGAGACCGTACACCTCACGGATGCGTGGCATGTAACGTTCGCCCGACCAGCCGTTCAGATCGCCGCCGTAGTAATCGTGAAACGGCGTCCAGCCGCAGCTCGACACGATGCACTTCACGCGCGTATCAAACAGACCCAGGAACATCGAGTTGTGTCCGCCAAGGGAATGACCGACCGCACCGATTCGTCGCGGGTCCACGTCGGCACGTTCGCAAAGCAGATCCACGCACCGAATATGATTCCACACGCCCTTCATCGAACCGGACGCGTACCGGTCCTTGTCAAAGTTGTAGGTGTATTCACCCAGGCTCGGATAATCCGGCGCGATCACCACATACCCGCGTTCGGCGAGTTCCATGCTGTAATGCAGATTCGTCGAACCACCCAGCCCGGCCACTTCGTCCTTGCCCAACTGGCCATTCGTTTGATGCAACGCGATGATACCCGGCACACGACGCTTGATGCCTCTTGGAATCATGAGCCACGCAGGAACAGGATCACCTTCACCAACGTCAATCCTCAGTTTCTCCAGTGTGAACTTGTCCGTCTCGACCCGGCTGCCCGGCACGACTTCGAATCTCACC
>CAYSDO010000014.1:21865-29842 GCA_964429665.1 uncultured Bifidobacterium sp. | reverse complement strand
CACCTTCTTGATGATCTTCAGCGTGGCAAGCTCTGCCCAGGACAGCCCGTATCGTCCTGGCCCGGGTCGTTACCCAAAATTCGACGGCAAGCGGGCCGAGTCCAGCGTCACTTATGGCACCTTGCCGGCGTTGCCGTTGCCGCGGACAATTCTTTACAGCGTTTCGCCGGCCGCGCTGATCGCCGATGCCGAGCAACTGCGGAAGTTGGGCTTCGACGCGTTTTTCATCACAAGCGTCGCGCCGGAATGGTCCACCGATGTGTGGGGTTCGGACGGCGAGCCGTGGACGGTGGGGCGCGCGGACAAGAACTGGCAGTTGGTAAGTAGGGCCACCGAACGTTGCAAACAACTCGACGCCGAAACTTTTCTGACGATGGCCTTCAGTCACCACTTTGACTGGTTCGATGATCTGGCGTGGCAGAAGATCGAGAACAATTTCTTCCAATTCGCGTTGTTCGCGAAAACCGCTGGCTGTACGGGAGTCGCCATTGACATCGAATACATCGGCGAGCAATACAGCTTCGGTTGGGAGGGTTACGACTTCGCGGGCTACACGCGGCACGACCTGGTGGCGCAGATGCGGAAACGCGCCCGGCAAATTGCCCGCGCGGTGTTCGACGCGTTTCCGGAAGCGCGCCTGTTGACGTTTCCGGAGCAGGGTTACCACCTGGGCACCTGGCTGCACGTCGAGTGGATCGAGGAGGCGGCACGCCGCAAAGCCCCGGGCGGAATTCACTTCTGCCTCGAATACACTTATCGCCGTCCCAACATTCGCTACATGTTCGCTCATGCGTGGCAGAACAACCGCGTGTTGCAATCCCTGCTTTCCGAGAAGGGAAAGTCCTACTGGCGGAAACACTGTTCGATTGCCGAGGGGCTATGGCCGTGGGGCGAAGACCCGGATGACACCGGCCACAGCGTGGCGCCGACGCCGGAGGAATTTCGGCAGGCGGTGGCTGGCTCGTTGATGGCCGGGGCGCGCTACAACTGGATCTATTCACACGACGCCTACGAAACGATGCTGGGCCGGGCCAACAAGACTTATCCCGGGCAAGCGCCCGTGTCGGCATACCTTCCCGCGCTCGGAGAACGGCAGATGGTCACCGATCCCACCTACGTGCGCGTCGCGGAAGACTTGCGGCGACTGAAGCTGCGCGACTATGGCCCGGAGTTGGGCTTGGCTCTGGTGCCATCCCTGATTGGCCCGCGCGAAGAGCTGGCCATCGAGATCATGCCGAGAAGTGTTTACGGCCCCAGCCCGAATGCCGCGCTTCAGGAGGCGCTTTGGGACGCTGGCCGGCGCGTCATGCGTGGCGAAGCGGTCAACCTGCCTGCGCTTTTTCCGGCCCAGACCGAATGGCAACTGATCGGGCCGTTTGCCAACCGCGACCAACGGGGTTTGGCTGCTGTCCATCCGCCGGAGCAGAGCATCGAACTCAATTCAGCGGTCGAGGGCTTGAACGGCAAGGTGCATTGGACGGAATACCATTGTCCGCCCGGCTGCGTGACGGTGAATCTGGCGAAGCAATTCAGCCCGTCAGAAGAGGTTTGCGCCTACGCCCTGTGCTACGCCCAGACCGACCAACCCCGCGCGGTGCAAATCCGCGTGAGCGGCAATGATGTCTGGAAGCTCTGGGTCGGAGGAAAGCTGGTGCGTGAATCTGCGGACGAGGGACGCATCATCCTTGACCGTGAAATAATCCCGGTGTCATTGCCCGCCGGCAAGACGCCGATCCTGTTGAAAGTGTGCAACAACAAGCGGGACTGGGGATTTGTTCTACGAATCACCGACCTGCATGGCAGGCCCGTGCCCGGGCTCAAGGTGGGCGTGAAGGCGGACTAGTTGCACGAGTTGGAAGATGATTTGCCCACAAGACTTGATGTGATCAACTCTCACCCGCCGGGATCAGTGATCACTTTTTTCGATAAGGTCTTCAAGCCGCAGGAGCACGATCGAGTTCAGGCCAAAGGCAAAGTGTGGCGGAGCTTTCGTTCGTTGGTGTGGCGAAGCGCCGCGACCGACGAATTTGAGCGCGTGTTTGCCCGGCTTCAAATCATGGAGATCAAAACTGAACCAGGTCCAATCTTCCTCCAACACACAGAGGTCCAGTTCTGGTCCAACCGGCTGGCCGTCGAGCATCGGTTGGTAGCGGGAGCTGGAGAGAGACAGGATCAGCACTGCCGCCACCTGGTAACGGCCCGGTTCGGTCACGTCGAAAGCGAATTCGATCTGCGCCTCCGGTTTGTCCGGTGTGTAGATCAAGCCTTCCTCCGCTTGCTTTGTCGTTGCGGGCGGTTCCGCGCGAAAGGTCAACGCTTTCGCAGGGAGCACGCGATACGGGGCGATGCGGTTGGCGGCCGGCGGCAACGGGGCTGCATTCGCGACCGGCGGCGTCTGATACCAGAACGCCGCCGAGCTCACCCAATCAGGCCGCTCGTTGGACGACGAAATCTTCTTCCCTTCATCGGTCACCCGGCTGCCCCGATGTTCGATGGTGAACTTCAGAGAATTGGTGAACCGCACAGGGTCGGTCAGATGCCAGCGATAAGCCGAAACACGGTCGCCGGCGAACACGCCTTCATACACCGTCACTCCGTGCGCGGGCGCAGTGAAGGGGCGGAAACCCCAGGAGTCGTTGAAATAATCCTCCGTGCCCGTACCGCGTAGGGAAGGCAGAGCTTCGCCATCAATGAAGAAGCGATCGTCGCCCTCGCCAAACCAACCGTTCGTAATCTGTTGCACTGAAAAGACCGTGCCGACGTAATTGCCCTGGCCCTTCGTCTCAAGGATCGTGTAATCGCCCGGCCTGGCCGGGAACTCCTGTCGGTAACGTGCGTGGAAATAGAGCGTGTCCTCCGGCAGACTCGGCAACTTTTCCCAATCCACGTAGTAATACACTTCCAGATCCCCAAACCCGAGCCGCTCGTTCGTCAAGGTGACCTTGGCGCTCTTCCGAAACGGCATGCGCCACCAACAAGTCCGGGAACGGCCGTAGGAGGAAACGCTGACCGGCAGCGAGTGGAAATTCGCAATCGCGCCGTGGCCAACGCCGAAGAAATCCCCCAGCGGCACCTCCACGCTGGGCTTTTCCATCCCGTCCCAGTAAATCCGCAGCACCAGTGAACGGCTGTAAAAAGGATCCAGCGACGCCACCGTGTTCCAGATGTGCGTGATCGCACCGGGCCCGGTGAGTTCCGCGAGCACAAGCGTCTCGCCCACCTTGATAACCCGTGAGTCGCCATTGCTGTTCAGGTCAGCACTGGTGCTGGAAACTCGACGCGTCTGTGCCGGGGACAATTGCGTCAGCGTCATCAGCGGGTTTTCGGCGGGAACAGAGTGACCCGGTGGGTTCGCTGCGGGTTCAGCGTGACCAGAGGCAAGGGCAAAAAGGATCGACGCGAGCGCCGCATTTTTGGATTTATTTCTTAATGAGCTTTGTAAACAAGGAATGAATTTCAATCTAGTCACAAAGAAAACCTTGTTTGGGGCCGGGACATAGACAAGCAAAAACGGACATTTCCATGCAGGCATCAGTCTCACCGTTTCAATAAAACATCGACCAGTCTGGTTGTTGAGCTACCATGCCGACATCCATGAATCAACGAAGTCAACTTGATCCTGGCAAGTGCCGGACGACCACTTTGAATTCCAAAGCCAGATCCGGAAACGGATGTCCGCGCTGCCCGGGATTTACCCTGATCGAGTTGCTGGTTGTGATTGCGATCATCGCCATTCTTGCTGCGATGCTGTTGCCCGCGCTCGCAAAAGCGAAGGAACGCGCCAAGCGCATCAACTGCCTCAGCAACCTGAGGCAGTTCGGCCTGGCCATTCAAATCTATTCCTCGGATTCCAAGGACAAGCTGCCGCAGATGACCACGGGCAATTGGCTGTGGGATATGCCGGTCGCCATGGTGGACCTGATGATTCAAAACGGCGCGCAGCGCAACGTCATGTATTGCCCCGCGTTCGCAAAGCAAAATAATGATGTGCTTTGGGGCGGGCCGACCGGTTTTGGCGGCAGCCAGTTTCGAGTGATAGGCTATGCGCAAACCTTTGCTCCCTCTTCAGCGTTTGCCGCAAACTACACCCTGATCTGGTCCAATTGGAATCCATCCATCACTTCAGTACCCCTCAAGAATCCGTCTTCAAGCCTGACCATTCCGGCAGTGCCGCCCACCGAGAAGGTGCTGGTCGCGGATGCGACGATTTCCGGTGGCGGCCAGAACAATTACGCAGCTCGAAACACGTACACATTTACAAAGATCGCCGGCGGCTGGGACGCGGTCAGTGGAAATCGCAATGATCTGCATGAAACCCCGCACATGAATGGCAAGCTTCCGCTTGGGGGAAACGTGGTCATGTTGGACAACCACGGCGAGTGGCGAAAATGGGACGATATGCGCCCACGAACTCAAGGCGGTGCGCCGGGATTTTGGTGGTAGGAGCAAGCCGCGATGTTGATTACTGGAAGTCTCAGCGGACGTAAATCGGGTTCGCAAAAATCCACGGACGCGGTTCGCCGTCCACGGTGAGCCATGCTTCGAGACGGTAAACGCCGGGTTCTTGCACGGGGAATTCCACACGATCCTTGCCGGAAGTTTCCGCCACTTGAACCCCGTTGCGAAGCAGTCGTGTCTGGCAGGCAATCGGAAATTGTGCGGCGAGTTTCATGCCGTCCGCGTATTTCAATTCGTCGCCCATGATTCCAACGGACTTGCCGTCTGTGCCGGTCGCTTCGTAGCGGAAACCTGTTGCTTCGCACATCCAGTCGAAAGCCACGTAGGCATGACCGGCCTTGAGTGCGGTACGGATCGACGGTTCATCAAGTTTGGGTGCGAGAACGTGCGTGCTGGTGTTCCAGAACGAGCGTTGATACGGATCCATGTCCACCTTTGCGAGTATGTCGCCCGGCTTGTGACCCTTGGTCATTTCCTTGATGCCGGGGCGCAACGCTGCAGTGATCTTTCGCAATCCGTCATCCTTGTCCACGATCGTACCTAGCAGAACCGTTTCTTCGTCCACCATCTTCACGATGAAAACCTGGTTGTGATGGCAATCGTTGGCCGCAATGCCTGTGAGCCGGAACTTTTTGGTGCCGTCGTCCCACTTGTCCACATAGACCTGCGGGTAGTCGCATTGGAAGGCGAGCAGTTCATCGGGATAAAGCTTTACGGCTTCCTCGAGTTCGGCGAGCTGCTTGGGATCGGTGAGTTTCATGGCCACAGCAATAAGCGATGGCATGTCCTTCTTCGCGTCCCAGTGGCGGTTGTAGATTTCCAACCCGGTCAGCCCCTCCATGGGATGATCTGTGCGCTCTTCGACGTGGGAGAGAAAGATCATTCCGTCGCCAGCGGTCACAGCCTTCAACAGTTCGGGAAACGGCGCTTCCATTTTGCCGAGCACGGAGGCTTCCGGATAAAGCAGGCAGCCGCGAATTTCAGAACCGGGAACGAACAAGACGCCTTCCTTGTTTCCGCGCCAGCGACCATCAATGAAATCGCGTGGAGGACGGAAATGATCGGTGAGGAGGATGGCGCTGATCCCTGCCTTCTTCGCATCAGCCAGCATTTCGGGCAATGTGCCGCCCGTGTGGGTGGAATCTTCGGCATGGGCGTGGAGGATACAGCGGAAATCATTCAGGCCGGGGAGGGGGGCGAGCCTGGTGCGTTGGGCGCGCAGTTTCTCCACGTCCTCATGAACCGCTTTGAGCCGGGGCAAGGCGAGCCGCTCGATGTTTGAGTTTTTCCGCGTGGGCGGTTGGTTGCCCTCGCCAGCCACTGCTGGAATGGTGAACCAAAGCAGGGCGAGAACCGTCAGGGAAGTCCGTGTCAGTTGAAGCAGGAATTTCTTGTGCATCAGGAGTCGAGTCTTGGCGACCTGCGGAGGAAAGTCAACGTACGCGGAGTCCGCCACGGATGAAAGGCTCGGCAAAGTATTGCGGCCATTCACCCGGTTTGTTTTGTATGGGTGCGGGGGCGTATTGCGCGAGATAGGCGCGGCGGGGTTGGCCGGATGGGTTCGGGCCGCTCCGATGGAATACCGTGCTGGAAAAAACTGCAATGCTCCCTGCTGGCGCGAGCACGGGATCACCCGGATCGGAACCAAAATAGCCGACGCGGTCGTTGGTTACAGGATCTTTGGTGTGTTCGACGAGTTCGCGGCTGCCAAACCGGCTTGCGGGCAGAACGTAGATCGTGCCATTGGCTTCACTGACTTCGTCCAGGCTGCACCAACAGGTAATGCACTCCGGATGCGAGCCGATGCGGGCCTGCACGTAAGAACCGTCCTGATGCCAGCTAAACTTCATCCCCTCTTTCTCGCTCTTTACGACGTACTGGTCATTGTGCAGATACACGTTGTCGCCCAGTGTGAGGCGGGCAATTTCAGCCAGGAGGTCGCTGAACAGGAATTCTCCAAGGTCCGGATGATTGCGATAGGACTGCCCGACGAAGTAGCGCTTGCCCTTGTGATTGATGCCCAGCACGGTGGTGTTTTTGAGATCCATCTCCGCATCCATTTCAGCGATTGCCTCAGTGCAGACGCGCCGCAAGAGTGCCAAGTGCTCTGGCGGAATAATCCCTGGCAGGAGAAAAAAACCATCAACGGCATATTGCCGCCGAAGGGAAGCGAGGTCGAGTTTGCCGGTGAAATTTGAAGCAGAGTTCATGATGCAAATCGAAACTACCGGTGTTGTGCTTATGTTTTTGGATTCTCTCGTCCAGCATCGCCATTCGATGCCCGGGCCGGAGGATGGTTAGCCGTCGGCAGGATTTGTGTCAACGAAGGAGTCCCGGGGATGGCAACTGAAACAGGAGTGCAAACTTCTTTTGCCTTGTGCAAACGTTCAGCCTTTGCCGAGATATGGGTGATGAATTTATTCCGAACCCGCCTCGTGGTTGCAATCGTGTGCTTGATTTTCAGCCTTGGTCTGCTTGCGGAGACTCACGCTACAAACACCATTGATCTGGCCAAGGCTACCGTGGCGATTCGTTCAGGCAAACTCGCTCCTGCTGAACAAACAGCGGCAAGAGTTCTGGTGGAGGAAGTCAGGAAGCGCACCGGCTTGAAATGGCCGGTCAGCACTGACTGGCCCGCGAGCGGGGTGGTCATTGCACTTTCATCAGGCGGTGGTGATCCAACCTGGCCCAAAGCACTGGCTCGGCGTGAAGGAGCAAACCTGCCGGAATCCAAACCGGAAGGATTTCGACTCGCAGTCGAAGGAGCAGGCACGCCGTCAACCATTGTTTGGATTCAAGGTGCAGATTCGCGAGGCGCTTTGTTTGGTGTTGGCCAGTTGTTGCGCTCGTTGAGCTGGGGCAAAAGTTCTGCCGTCATCCCGGCTGACATCGACATCGCCACGTCGCCAGCTTTGCCCATTCGCGGTCATCAACTCGGCTATCGTCACACGGCAAACAGTTACGACGGCTGGGACGACAAGCAATTCGAGCAGCACATCCGCGAGCTGGCCTTGTTTGGCGCGAACAGCATCGAGGGTATTCCTTTTCAAGACACGCGGAAGAGTCCACACATGCCGATAACACGCGATGTGATGAATCGCAAGTTCAGCGAAATCTGCGCCCGATATGAGATGGATTATTGGATATGGTCGCCTGCGGATTTCGATCTCAAGGACACAGCGAAGCGCAGTGAACACCTTGCGAAACACGAGGCCTTGTTTCGAGATTGCTCGCGTTTCGACGAGATCTTCTTCCCTGGCGGTGATCCTG
Source organism: uncultured Bifidobacterium sp. (assembly GCA_964429665.1). GTDB lineage: Bacteria > Verrucomicrobiota > Verrucomicrobiia > Limisphaerales > JADLHS01 > JADLHS01. The sequence continues at coordinate 22,114 of CAYSDO010000014.1, read as the reverse complement.
GTGACAACGCACCTGAGTTGGTAATGTCCTACCTCGAAGATTTATCCAAGCTGCTGGCCAAGTATCATCCACGCGCAAAAATCTGGCTTTCGATGCAGGGCTTCGAGAAGCCGCAGGTTGATTACGTCCACAACTGGATCAATGAAAAAATGCCTGATTGGCTGGGTGGTCTTGTGGCCGGACCGAGCAGTCCACCCATTCCAAGCACGCGAGCGCGTTTGCCGCAACGCTACGGTTTGAGGGATTATC
>CAYSDO010000014.1:0-21855 GCA_964429665.1 uncultured Bifidobacterium sp. | reverse complement strand
AGTCCGCTGCCAATTTCCCGTCGCTTGGTGGGATCCGGCATTTCACCTCACCTTGGGCCGCGAATCCGCGAATCCGCGCCCGGTCTTTTACAAGGCCGTCCAGGATTACTTTGGTCAATACACCAGCGGGTTCATCAGCTACTCCGACGGTGTGCATGACGACGTGAACAAAGCGGTGTGGAGCCGTCTGGGCTGGCAACCCGACGTCACGCCACGTGAGATCCTGCTGGATTACACCCGCTGCTTTTTTGGGGGTGCGGTGGCTGAGTCGGCCGCAGATGGAATTCTCGCGTTGGAAAAAAACTGGGAGGGGCCACTGATTGACAATGGCGGCGTGGAAGCAACCCTCGCATTGTGGCAGCGACTGGAGCGCCAGTCGCCCGGGCTGCGAGGAAACTGGCGCTGGCAGCTTTGCCTGTTGCGCGCTTACTACGATGGCTACACCCGGCAACGGTTGGTCTATGAATCGGAGCTGGAGCGAAAGGCGAACGCGATTCTTGCAACGTCCCCATCTGTGGGTGCGGACCGGGCAATGGACGCTGCCCTTGCGGCATTGCAGCAAGGCACAAACAGCCCTGTCCATAAAGAATGGCGGACGCGGATCAGTCAATTGTGCGCGGATCTTTTCAAATCAATCAAACTCCAGACAAGTGTTCCTCAGTATCAAGCCAGCGGTTTCGAGCGGGGTGCGGTTCTGGATTTCGTGGATCGCCCTCTTAACAATCGTTGGTGGCTCGAAGATGAATTTGGGCGGATTCGCAAACTGAGTTCGGAAGCTGATAAACTCAAAGCCCTGGAGTTGATCTGCACTTGGGAAACCCCTGGCCAGGGCAGTTTCTATGACGAAGTTGGCAACATCGCCAAGTCCCCCCACGTCATCCGTGGCGAGGACGTCAACACGGATCCAATGATGGAAAGAAATCCGAACCCCGGCTACTGGTGGTGGGACGAAGGTATGAGCCGTAAACGACTCTCCTGGCAGACGAGCATGGATTGGCCGTTGGGATTGGGTTATCATCATCTCAATCCGCTTGCAAAATATCGCGTGAGGCTGACGGGTTATGGTCAGGCGAAGACAAGAGCCAATGGCCAGCTTCTCACGCCGACCAAGGAACCAAAGCACGAAATTGGAGAGTTCAAGGAATTCTTGGTACCGGCAGAACTCATCAAAGATGGCAAACTCGTTTTGACCTTCGACCTTCCAACCGACGAAGCCCATCTGAACTGGCGTCAGCAATCCCGCGTCAGCGAGGTGTGGCTGTTGAAAGAGTAACCAAACTGTCAGGAGAGTATTTGTTTCCTGCCAAGTACAATTGGGGTGTCCATTCGCTTTCCAGGATTAATCCTTTTCCGGCCTACGACCAATTGAACTTCTCGCATGGCGGGATGGGGATGTTCAGGAAAGCTTACCTGGATTCTGGGAGTAAATTGGTCGTCAATGAGCTTGAGAATCGTGCCTCTATGTTGTCCGTAACGAATGACCTTCCCGATACGGCAGTCTGAAATCGAAAAAGGCTGATCCGGAATGTAATCAAGCCCTGTCAGATGTTCCCGCACTGTTGATCGTGGTCCTGCTGGCTGACTCCTGGGCTCGTCCTCGTCCGGAAGGCCATAATTCTTTTTAGTGATGAACTCCACGCGCGTTTCCGGCAGCGGTGGAAGCTGCATTGCTTGAGGGGTCCTTGTTTTTTGATCCTCGAATCCATTACACGAAAGCGGCAAGGAGCTCTTGCTGTTTTTTTGAGAAACCTGCTTTTTGGTATTCTTCGAAACGGAATGTTCTTCACTGGCATCTCCACGCCGGCAAGTTCTGGGATCATGGCAAGTTCCGTTGCGCGGGGACAAATCCTCATAACTGACGTTTGGGGTGTTCCTATCGCGATCAAGCTGCAACATCTCAATTTGTGCCGGGTTTATGCGCAACCTCTTGGTCAAATCGATGTGCCCTTCGAGTTTTCCCTTTTCACACCGCGCCTTTAGCGTCCCGTTCTTAAAAGCCGTAATCGAACTGGCTTCTTCAAGGGTCGGCCAATCTAAAAGTGCATATTTGTGTAACTCCGCCAACCGCAGTGCAAGTTCACAAGGGATATAATTCGTTCTTCCGACCGTCTCAACTTGGATATGCTCGCGTCGAAATCTGGCGTTTAGTGTAGTGGATCTGACACAGAGTAACTTTGACAAATCCGGGACGGAAATGGTTGATCCTCCATACTGCCGGATGACTGAAACGACCCTTTCATACGCCTCCATTCCTTGTAACGTGACTCTGTGAACAGCGGGGGAAGGACGATCCTTTTCGTCTCCCGGGCGCGGAGGCATGGCCATGTTCCGGACTGAAGCTTCCTGGCATTCACAAAAAAATTCCCCGCTGTAGGTTTGAGTTTCAGCGTGTTGGCTCATAAAGCGCGGTCTTCAGGGTATGTTACCCCAGCCCGCACCGTTGAAAACTGTGCGTCTCACCGCACACCCTACATTATTGAACCGGCATCTGCATAAGTGCTTTCAAACGAACACCGACCCATTAGCATTAATTCGCTGAAGAATGAATGACCGGGAAGAATCAAAAATCACCCGCGCGATGCAAAAGGGGGTGGGATGCAAGACCGCCAGATGGAAGCGGTGGCTGAAGGCCATGCTTTGGCTGGCGCTTTGCGTGGTGCTGCTGGTCACTGTTTTTGTTGGCGTACTAGTTTTCAAACATAACCGCATCGTCGGTGCAAAACCGGGTGGGTTGAAGACGGCGGTGCAACCCACGGAGCTTGGTCGGGTGGTGAATCCGTTCAATGGTACTGGTGGTTTTCCTTGGGTGTGCGGACATAATTTTCCGGGCGCAATGGTTCCGTTCGGAATGGTGCGGCTTGGTCCCGAAACAGCATCCATGTTGACCCGCCAGAGGGCATTGAACACGTCGGGCTACTACTACGGGGACGATCAACTTCTTGGCTTCAGTCACACACGGTTGAGCGGTACCGGAGCTACCGATGGCGGGCATTTTCTGGTGATGCCGGCGATTGAAGCAGTGCAACCAAAACTTTACCGCAAAGGCCGAACCACAAAGTTTTCGCATAGTGAGGAACTCGCCTCACCTGGTTACTACGCAGTGAAGCTTCCCCAAATCAGAACGCTGGTGGAACTCACCGCGACGGCACGCGTGGGAGTTCACCGTTACACATTCAGCGAAGGCAGGACTCCGCATCTCGTGCTCGATGTGATGAACGCTCTGGGTGGTCGCAAGAGCAGCAAAGGAAGTTTGCAGGTGCGGCCCGAGGCCAATGAGGTTGAGGGATCGGTGCGGACATTTGGTACGTTCGCGGGGCGTTATGGCGGAATCAAGGTGTACTTCGTGGCCCGATTCAGCCAGCCGTTCGCGACTTTCGATACCTGGCAAAACGACAAGGTCTTCCCCAACCAAAAGGCAGCCGAGGGTGACGGTGTGGGCGTTGACCTTGGATTTGCACCCACTAACCAGTCGCACGCGATCACGCTCAAACTGGCGATTTCATACGTAAGCATCGAAAACGCCCGGGCCAACCTGGACACGGAAGCTGGCACGAAAAGTTTCGATGAGGTTCTCGCCAAGGCACAGCAAACGTGGGATGAGAAACTGTCGCTGATCAAAACCCAAGGTGGCACTGAGAAGCAGAGGAGAATTTTTAACACGGCACTTTATCGCGTGTTCCAGATGCCCACCGTGTTCAACGATGCGAACGGCGATTACTTTGGTTTCGACAGGAAAGTTCACCAAGCCTCGGACTTCCAATACTTCACGGACCTTTCGATGTGGGACACTTTTCGCACGACTCATCCGCTCTACACATTGATCTCGCCAAAGGATCAGAGGGACATGGTGGTATCGCTCCTCAAGATGCTGGAGCAGGGCGGGTGGCTGCCGCGCTGGCCATCGGGACATGGTTACTCGAATTCCATGCTGGGCACGCCGGCTGACATTGTGATCGCTGAGACTTACTTGAAAGGCATCCGCAACTTCGACGTTGAGCAGGCCTACCAGGCGATGCGCCGGACTGCGCTTGAGCCAACACCACCTGGCGCGGCGTTCTCCGGTCGGGAGGGAGTGGAACACTATCTAAAATACCGATATTGTCCGTCGGCACTGATGGATGAATCCGTCTCTCGAACTTTCGATTTTGGATGGGCCGACCGGGCAATTTCATTATTGGCGGAATCCCTCGGTCATCATGAGGATGCGATCCTGTTCCGTGAACATTCTCATTTCTATAGGAATCTCTGGAACACCAATACTCAGTACTTTCAGCCGCGTGATGCACAGGGAAAATTCTTCGAACCGTTCAAGCCGCTTCTTCTGACTTACATGGATCGTGGAGGCAAATTCACGAGAGATTACGTTGAAGGCAGCGCGCTCCAATGGCGTTGGGCTGCGCCATACGATGCGGAAGGAATGATCTCCTTGTTCAAGAGCCGGGAATACTTCGTCGAGGAACTCAACAGTTTCTTCGCCAAGTCAGATCCAACGATGGGCGCGTGGACACCAGGTTCTTACTACTGGCATGGGAATCAACCTGACATTCACGCCGCGTTTCTTTTCAACGATGCCGGCCGGCCTGATCTCACCCAAAAGTGGGTGCGTTGGATAATAGACAACAAATACGGCGATAGCTACGACGGATTGGACGGGAACGACGACGCTGGTACACTCTCGGCTTGGTATGTCTTTAGCGCGCTGGGGTTCTATCCCGTGGCAGGCACGGACAGGTATCAGCTTGGCGCGCCGTTGTTCGAGAAGGCGGAGGTGAAGTTGACAAACAAACCGCTTGTCATCGTTGCCGGGAATTACTCTATGAAACATTCGTACGTGCGCCGGGTGCTATTAAACGACGTTCCACTGAATCGCACATGGATCAAGCATTCGGAGATAGAACAAGGTGGTGTCTTGCGGTTTGAAATGAACGCCGAACCGGTGAGAGAGTGACAAATGCTGTCGAAGTCCGTCTCCGCATTGACATGCTCCGCTCAATGATTTCGAGTTGAATCGCCAGAATCAAACCGCAATGCTAGGACAACTTGAATACACAATTCACGATTCATACCGGGCGACATCATCCTCCTGCGGCGTTCTTCCTGTTGGCACTGCTAACCAGCCTGTCCACTCACGCGATAGAAACGCCATCCATCACCGTCGGCACATACAAACAGGAAGTGCGGCTGGAATTCACCACTGCCAACGGTCTTCCGGCCAATTCTGTTACATGCGTGGCGGTGACGGACGGCAAGACTGTGCTCGCAGGAACAACCAGCGGGCTGGCACGGTTAGCATCGGGACGTTGGACGACAATAAAGGGCACTGCTGGCATGGCGGTGGATGCGGTGGCGGCTGGGAAAGGCAAAGTATTGTTCGTGCTCAACGGTCGCCTGCTTTCGCTTCAGGAGGACAAGACGAGTCTCATTGCTCCGCTGCCAGCAGGAGTGAAAGTAAATTCACTCAGCATTGGAGATGTCGTTTATCTCGCCGCAGATCAAGGCCTGTTTGAAAACACTGGCAGCACGATAAAACCGGTCGCAACTCTCAACGATGCTCTGGGCGCGAACAAGGCCGTCCTTCAGGTCGCCGTCGGTTCGCGTGTGGTCATCGGCGCAGCGGCTGGACTTTTCGAAAAAGAATCTGACGGGAAATGGACACGTCTGTTCCCCGCTGACAAATCCGGTCGCAGTTGGGCACCGGTCAATGTTCGCGGTGTGGCATTCGATACACTCGGCAGATTGTGGTTCGCATCGCCACAGGGCGTGGGTCGGTTTGACAAGGAGTGGACGCTTTTCACCGGGTCCGAAGGACTGCCCTACAATGATTTCACAACCATGGCAGCAGGCGAGGAGGGTGTTGTTTGGTTCGGCACGCGCATGGGCGCGATCCGTTACGATGGTCAAAACTGGGAGTATCGCGAGGGCAAGCGATGGGTGCCGGACAATGTTGTGAAAGGAATCGCGGTCATGCCGGAAGGCCACGCATGGTTCGCCACGGCAGCGGGCTTGAGCCAGATCGAACGCCGGCCCATGACACTTGCCGAGAAAGCTGTTCACTTTGAAAACATGATTGACGCTTTCCATCGGCGGACACCGTGGGAGTACGTGCTGGAAGTTAATGTCGCCAAACCGGGCACGACCAACAACTTCACTCCAAGCGACAGCGATAACGACGGGCTGTGGACAAGCATGTACGGCGCTGGCGAATGCTTTGCTTACGGCGCAACCAAAGATCCGCTGGCAAAGAAGCGGGCGCAAAAAGCATTCGAGGCATTGCGCTGGCTCGGTGAAGTCACCCAGGGCGGCGACCACGCACCGCCGCCAGGCTACGTGGCGCGAACCATTCTACCCACGAGCGGTCGCGATCCAAACATCGGTCGCATCGAAAGCGACAAACGCCACAAGGCCACCGAGGATTCGCTCTGGAAAATCTACGAGCCGCGCTGGCCCAAGAGCAAAGACGGCCAATGGTATTGGAAGAGCGACACCAGCTCGGACGAACTCGACGGACACTTTTTCTTTTATCCGCTGTACTACGATCTGGTTTGCGAAACGGAGGCGGAGAAGTCGCGGGTGCGGGCGCACATGAAGGCACTCATGGATCACATCGTCAGCCACGATTTCAATCTGGTGGATCACGACGGCACGCCGACCCGTTGGTCGGTCTATAATCCCGACGCGCTCAACCACAACCCCCTCTGGGCCGAGGAACGAGGGCTGAAATCCTTGAGCATCCTTTCGTACCTGGCCGCGACCGAGCACGTTACGGGCGATCCTAAATATCGCCAGCTCATGACCATGCTCAGGGAGAAACACACTTACGACACGAACCTCAAAACCCCCAAGAACCAGCGCGGCGTCGGCTCGCCCAACCACTCGGATGACGAAATGGCGTTCATGTGTTTCTACAACCTGATGAAGTACGGCAATGATCCAAAACTCACGCACGAGGTCGGCTACTCATTCTTTTCTTATTGGATTCTGGAGTTCCCGGAAATGAACCCGTTCTTCAACTACTGCTATGCCGCATTTGGTGTCGGTCGGAAATACGTCAACCCATGGGGCACGCAGGACATTTCACCATGGCAGGGCTGGCTCGAGGACTCTGCGGATACGCTGAAACGATTTCCCCTCGATCGCTTTGACTGGCGGCACACGAATGACCGCCGGCTCGACCTGGTACCGTTGATGCGCCAGACTTACGACCCTTACGAAACGAATTACCGGCCGCGCGCGCATCGGGTGAATGGCAAGGTGATGCCGGTGGATGAGCGGTTCTTCAATCACTGGAACCACGATCCATTCGACATCAATACCGGTGGTAATGGCAATGAGATCGGGACTGGCACGGTGTTCCTGCTCCCCTACTACATGGGCCTCTACCACGGGTTTATCAAGTAACAAGTAACTCTCAAAACAGCCCACGACCGGCCATGCGAAAACCAGCGTTAATAGTTTGTCTGGTTTGGTTGTTGGGCGCGGGCGGAGTGTCCGCTGGCGTGTTCGGAGACAAACCGGAATGGCAGATTGATTTCGGCAGCGCGGTCGTCGGCCATCCAGTTCCTCTGGGCAGTACAGACTCGACGAAGGGAATCCTAGTCACGTTGCATGCCGGCAAAGTTCTCTTGATCAGCCCGACGGGCGAAATGGTCCGGACTTTGACGCTGGATCTACCTTGTGAAACACCCGCCATCGCTGGCGACCTCGATGGGAAGGGAATCCAATCCATCGTAGCGGTGGACGTTCGGGGCTCGGTTTACTGCTTCGACGAACAGGGCGAACGCAAATGGAAATTCCCGCGTGCCGTGAAGTCCGGCGAATTTCGTCTGCCCGTCTTTGCTGATCTGGACGGCGATGGAAAACAGGAAGTCATTGTCACCGATGGTTACGGCCATCTACAGGCGTTCGATGCGGCAGGCCGGTTGCGACTCGAAATCACCGCCACAAAGTACCGCGTTAGCGTGCCAGCGATAGGCGACGTCACGGGCGATGGGAAGCCGGAGATCATTTTTGGCACGGAAGCGGGCGAGGTTTACTGCCTGAGCGCCTCCGGAGAAGTCATGTGGTCAACTGTTCTGGACGGCTGCTTCGGTCGGGCTTTTCCATTGATTGCAGATGTGGATAAGGATGGGAGCTACGAAGTTTATTTTCCGACAGCATTTAACAATCCCCAGCCCGGACTCAACGCACTCAACGCGCGCAACGGCCGGCGATTGTGGAAAGCGCCTTCTGTTTTGCAATCATACCGGTCAACCGCCATGGCGGATTTGGATGGCAACGGCCGCAACGAGATCTTATTTGGCGACAAAAATAGCACCCTGTTTTGCGTGGATGCCAAGGGGCGACAACAATGGACCAATCAATTGTCCGGTCGGGGCATTTTCTTTGCGCCTGCGATTGCGGCCCTGTCGGGCGATGGTGCAGGCACGATTTTTGCCGTCGTGCGAGGTGCGGGCAGTGATGGCAAATCGCTCTACGCACTGGACGCCAAAGGGCAAATGCTGGAGGCACTTGTGCTGCCGGGTGGTGGCGGTTCCTCGCCAGTGCTGTGCCGCTTTTCAGGACAACCGGACATTCGTTTGCTGGCGTTGTCCGCCGGTGGCCGGTTGCTTTGCTACCGACCCCAACAAGCAAAGAAAGGCACGGAGATTCTTTGGCCAGGCATCAGAAACGACCTGGCTAATTCCGGCTTCGTCCAATCTCCCACATCAGCGCCACCGCAAGCTCAAGTGCTGATGGCTGAACCTGTCGTCACCCCAGTCCAAAGATCTGCATTCGCCGGGAACAATTGGCTGCCCCTTCCACCCAGCATCCCCAAGGCAAGTCTCCTTAGCGTGAAGGTTGTAACCCCTGATCAAGCTACAAGGATTGATTTGATTCGCTGGACGCCGGGCCGGAACAAAACCAACCTTACATTCGAGACTCATGCGCCTGGAGACTATGATGTCACGCTCCAATGGCATGATGCAAAAAGCGGCAGGGTGCTGCAGTCGGAACATTACACTTATCATCTCGACCAAGACTACCTAACGGATGCGACGCGACTTGCTGAGGTCGTAGCCGACCTGAAACGGCTTGGCAAGGAAACCCCGGGAACAGCGGCCTTGGCGGCGCATTTTGGGGAATCAGCTTCAACAGCATTTGAAAAGGCTCGTCGCAGCAAAAATGTCGCAGACGTCGACGCTCTTCGGCAAAGATGTGATTATTCCTTGTCCCTGCTTCGTTATTGCCACGCCAGAAAGTTGATTGAAAGCGTTTTGGTGAATCAACTGTCTAATCCATGGGAGAACTTTGACGCGACCGCATTGTTCAACCACGCGATTTTGCCCCCAAATTCCATCTCCGTCAGCATGCCTGGCAATGGCTACGAATCGGCAGCGATCTCGTTGACGAATCTGAAAACCAATGCGGGGACTTTTCGGCTGTCGTGCGGATCCTTTCAGACCGGCACCAATCAAGTGGCCTCGGCGTCGGTGCTGGCAATACGCGAGGTCGTGAGTGTCCTCCCGGATGGCACAGGCCCGTTGACCGAGGATGCATTGCCGTTGCTAGGGGAAAGTCAGACTATAAAACTGGAAGCGGGCGAGACACGCAAATTGTGGCTGACATTCCGCAGTCATGTTCTGGCCGCCGGCACTCATCGGGCCACGCTCAGGATTGGTGACATTACCGAGAAATCCTCGCTGGCAGAAATTCCGGTGACCGTCGAGATTTCATCTGTTCGACTGCCTGAGAGATTCACCTACCGCGAATGCAATTGGCTCTATCTAAATTCAATCACCGACGAAGCGCTCCAAGATGCGACCATGAACGATGCGCTGGAACACGGGATGAACGTCTTTGTCATCCCTTCGGTGTCCGTCCCCGTGGATGATCAGGGAAATCCTGGAACGCCCAACACTGAAGTGCCGGACAAACTGATTCGCAAACTCCGCAATCGCGCGTTTTTCCTGATCTCCGGACCGATCTCCGTACAGTGGCCCGCTAAGGCCAAGCCCAGCGCGGAATTGCGCGACAAGACTTTTGCCAGCGCGCTTCGTTGGTATGCCGAACACATGAAATCGCTGGGGTGCGATTACGATGACTACGCAATTTATTTACAGGATGAACCCGGCTTGTTGGGACATGACGCGAACTTTGACGCTTTTGTGGCTTCGGTGAAACAATTCAAGGCTGCAGACCCTCGCATGCAACTCTACGCCAATCCGGCTGGCGGCGCACGCGCTGAACTCCTGCGACCAATCCAGGATTTGATTGATGTGTGGTCTCCCGATTTGCACCTGGTGCGGGAACAGCCGGGCGAACTCAAGAAGCTATTCCAACGCGCCAAACATTACTGGCACTACGAGGCGCCCGGGGACCAGCGTGAGCTTGACCCGCTCGGGTTTTACAGGGTGAAACCTTGGGTTGCGTTTCAGCAAGGGATGACCGGCGGCGGTTACTGGGTTTACGGTTCAAGCGATTACTGGAACAACAATCCAGCGGGCGGGACTGAATACGGGACCGTCTATACGACGCCTGAAGGTCCGGTGACGACCAAGCGCTGGGAAGCGTCGCGCGAAGGAATCCAGGATTTTGAATTGCTCTGGATGGTGCGAAAAACAGCGGAAGCATCCACCTCCCCGAACCGTAAAGCGGCGCTCGACCTGGTTAACGAAGCCGTGAAGTTTGTGACCCGCAGACAGGAAAACGTCACAGACATCAGCCGCCACGTCCGGCCCTATACCCCGAACTACGAAAAGTGGATGGACTACCGGCGGCAATTGATCGAGATGCAGCTGCAACTGACCAGATGATCAAATATTTTCGCCCATCGTAGGTGGAGCTTGATACTTCGCCTCCTGCTCAGGAGCGAGTGATGAAGTCTCGCTCGAAAGCACGCGATAATTTTTGATCTGGAACGATACCTCGCGCCCGTCTTCAAGTCCAAGCTGCGCATATTCCTCCTTGGTGATGCGGCTGCGAATTATGAGACCGGAAGGCAGCTCCAGTTCCAGACGCAGCAGGATGCCGAGGAAGAAGGTGTGCCGCAGCACCGCACGGTAGGGCAACAAGCTGAGATCGTTTGAAACCTGAACTGCATAAGGACGGAAGCCAATGCGCAAACGGCTGCCCTCAGCATGACCGTTGGAGGGGAATTCCAGTTCATTCAAACTCGCCACTCCATTGAACACCTCGGTATCGAGCACATTCATGACGCCGACGAATCGCGCCACGAATTCATTGGCAGGCTGTTCATACACCTCGCGAGGTGTGCCGATCTGTTCAAGATTGCCTTTGGAAAAAATGACAATGCGGTTGGAAACCTCCATCGCCTCCTCCTGATCGTGTGTGACGAAAATGGTGGTGACGTTGAGATCGTGATGAAGTTTCACAAGCCACTCGCGTAACTCCTGCCGGATCTTTGCGTCCACCGCACCAAACGGTTCGTCCAGCAAAAGCACGCTCGGTTTCGGCGCGAGTGCGCGGGCAATGGCAACGCGCTGGCGCTGACCACCGGAAAGTTGATGCGGGAAGCGCTTCTCCAATCCGCTCAAACCAAACAATTCAATCAACTCAGCCACACGGGCCTTGATGTCAGTCTTCTTCCATTTCTTGATCTTGAGTCCAAACGCAATGTTTTTGAACACGCTCATGTTCTTGAACAGGGCGTAACTCTGGAAAACAAACCCGATGTTGCGCTGCTGCACCGGGACATCATTGACACGCTGGCCTCGTATGAAAATGTCGCCCTCGGTAGGCATCTCCAGGCCGGCAATCATTCTCAACACGGTCGTCTTGCCGCCGCCGCTGGGCCCAAGCAGGCCCACCAATTCGCCATCGTTGACGGAAAAATTGACGTCGTTGACGGCGGTCACTTCGCCAAACTTCTTGGTGATCCCTTTCAGCTCAATGCTCATTCGCTTTTGTTCTTCGACAGAAATATGGTGTCGCCTGACTCCGACAAGGTTGCATGTTGGGCCAGTTCAAACTCTCGGTGTTGCCGCCATTCGAGAAAGGTTTTGAACCCCAGCGTCACCAACGCCAGCAACGCCAGCAGGCTCGCCACGGCAAACGCCGCCTGCCCTTGAAATTCATCGTTCAAACTTTCAACGCGCAATGGCATGGACTGGGTCTTGCCTGCCACGTTGCCGCTGACCACCCGCACGGCGCCGAATTCCCCCATCGCGCGCGCATTGCAAAGGATGATCCCGTATAGCAGCCCCCACTTCACGCTCGGCAGAGTCACGTGCCAGAAGGTCTGCCATCCGTTCGCGCCAAGCGTGAGCGCCGCTTGTTCCTGATCGGTGCCCGTGGCCTGCATCACGGGTATGAGTTCCCGCGCAACGAATGGAAACGTGATGAATACTGTCGCCAGGATGATACCCGGCACCGCGTAGATGATCTGCAAATCATGCGCCTGCAGCCATTCTCCGAAGTAGCCCTGCAAACCAAACAACACAATGAACATCAACCCCGCCACGACCGGCGACACCGAGAATGGCAGATCAATCAATGTGATGAGCAGTGCCTTGCCGCGAAATTCGAACTTGGCAATGGCCCAAGCCGAGGCCAGACCGAAGATAACATTGAGCGGCACACTGATCAATGCAATGAACATGGTCAACTTCATCGCCGACCACGCATCCGGCTGGCTGATGGCTTTCCAGTAGCCCTCCCAGCCTTTGGAGAGCGCCTGTGCAAAAACATTCACCAGCGGCAGCAGCAGGAACACGACACAGAAAATCATCGCGACGCTGATGAGCGTCCACTTGGCCAACGGCGATTCTTCCGTGCCGCGCTGGGATTTGGCGCGACGGGCGGTGAATTGTCTTTTGGTGATTCCAGCCATTTAGCCTTTCACAAACTTGTTCGCCCATTGTTCGATGAGATTGATCACCACCAGCAAGACGAACGAAAACACGAGCAGCACCACCGCCATCGTCATTGCGCCCGCATAATCGTACTGCTCCAGTCGCATCACGATGAGATAAGGCGCGATTTCGCTCTTGTAAGGAAGATTGCTTGAAATGAAAACAATCGAACCGTACTCCCCGATGGCCCGCGCGAAGGCGAGAGCAAAGCCTGTGATGATGGATGGTAACAGTGACGGTGCGATGACGCTAAGGAACGTTCTCATCCGCCCCGCACCCAGGGTGGCCGAAGCTTCTTCGACTTCGCGTTCAAAGTTTTCCAGCACGGGCTGAAGTGTCCGCACGACGAATGGCATTCCCACAAATGTCAAAGCGATTACCACACCAAACCATGGCATGTACTGCGTGATCGGTTCCAATCGCTTGTCGGCGTTTGGTTGTGCCAGGAAACGTCCCAGCCAGCCATTCAACGCAAACAGGCTGGAGAGCGTCAAACCCGCCACCGCAGTGGGAAGAGCGAATGGGAAATCCACAAGTGCATCAATGAACCGTCGCCCGGGAAATTCGTATCGCACCAGCACCCAAGCGAGCAATGTGCCAAAAATGGCGTTCAAAAAGGCGGCGATCACCGAGGCCCCAAACGTAAGTTTGTAAGCTGCCATGGCCCGTTCAGATGTTGATGAAAGCCAAAGATTGAGCCAGCTGGTTCGCTTCTTTATCGCCGTGGGAAACGCGTCCTCGAGCAGGCTGCGGTTCAACCAGGGGGTATGGCCGCCTCTCTTCTGATACCAACCTGTCTTTTCTCCCAACGAGACTCCATGAAAGCGATGCTCGTCAAAAATGGCCGGACCCGCCACCAGTTGGTTCAAGGTCTGGAGCACACCGGCGTGAACATTCGCGTTCGTTGTACCGCCGGCTGAGATTTCTTCACGCGTCGCCTCCGGCAATTTTTCCCAGACGAATTGCGTCACTTTGTCGGGACGCGCCTTGATGTTTTCCACGAAACCGGGCAGATCATCAAAATCATTCAACAAGAACTCCACCGAACCCGAGCCGAATTGAAAGACACGCAGAAACAACGCCGCCATCGGGATCATCACGATCAGGCTCAGGTAGAGCACCGTGTATCCCATCGTCAGCCCAAAGCCGGGGAGGGCGTTGAATTTTTTCTCTGCCATGCAGGTTGCTAGAGTCTAGGCAAAACAAAACCGGCTGCAAAATCTTTCAACCAAAAATGATTCCGCAGCCGGTGAAGTCAGATGTTCTGAGCAATGGCCATCATGTAACGGTACTCGACCAGAATCGTCTGCAACGCGGCGCTGTATGCCTCGACCTGCAAATGCAACGGCGCGTTCTGCGGTGTCTCAAACGTTATCTCGAACGGTGGATCAGTTACTCCAGGAATATCTCCCAATACTCCAGAATAGCCTTCAGCAATGATACCCCGGCGTGCGTTGAAACCATCAATCACCCGGTTGTTGTTGCGCGGCAGAAACCGCTCTGCCGAACGCAGCGCCGGTTCGAGCAGATGCTCGGATAAAACCGCGCCACTCACAAAACCATAAAGCCCGTCGCTCGTGTCATCGCTGTGAAGCGTAATGATGCCATTCAACGCATGCAATGTGATCTCGGATTCCAGAAAACGTACCTCCGGCTGTGAGGAATCCCGCCAGAACTCGCGGTTCAAATCCTTGCCGGCGCGCGAGTGTCTCGTGTTGTCTTCAAAACCGGTCGGGTTGCAGACCGGATAAATGTAAAGCGCGTAGCCCTGTACGATCTCGGAATTCTTTTCCAGCTCGGAGACAAATCGTGTCAGAGCAAGCGCGCCTTCGGGTTCGTCGCCGTGTATGGTTGCAAAGACGCCGATGCGGATGACATCGCCACCGCTCTTCGGCCCCAGATAAACATAACGCGGCAGGGAGTAACTACGCCCTGCGCTTTCAAATTCCCCCAGCGAGCGGCTGATGATACGCGGCGAATTCTCTGCGAGTTGTTCCAACGTTGTCAGCAACCGGTCCACAGGTCGCCGCTCAGGGAGCGCTGTCGCCGGGAACGTGGTGAACTGTTTTTCCACTGTGACTTTCATGATGAGTTAACGATTGGCCTGCTGAATCTGATCATACACGCCGCCATCGCTGAAGTGCGTTTTCTGCGCCTTCTGCCAGCCGCCGAACACTTCATCAATCGTGAAGAGTTCCAGCTTTGGAAACTCGGCTGCGTATTTTTGCGCCACCGCAGCATTGCGGGGACGGTAGTGACGCTTTGCCGCAATCTCCTGCCCCTCCGGCGTATAAAGATATTCAAGGTAGGCTTTGGCCACTGCCTCCGTACCGTGGCGTTTGGCATTCTTGTCTACAACGGTCACCGGCGGCTCGGCCAGGATGCTGATGGCAGGCCAGACAATTTCAAATTCGCCCTTCCCTGCTTCTGCGAGCGAAAGAATCGCTTCGTTTTCCCAGCCCACGAGCACGTCGCCAATGCCTCGTTGAACGAACGTTGTGGTGGCGCCGCGTGCGCCGGTATCAAACACAGGGACATTTTTGTAAAACTTCGCGACGAATTCCCTGGCCTTGGCCTGGTCATTGCCGTTCTTTTTCAGGGCGTGGCCCCACGCCGCCAGATAAGTCCAGCGGGCCGCGCCGGAGGTTTTAGGGTTGGCCGGAATGATGCCGATGCCCGGCTTCACCAGATCATCCCAATCCTTGATGCCCTTGGGATTTCCTTTCCGCACTAGAAATACAATCGTGGACGTGTACGGTGACGAGTTGTTCGGACAACGCTTCTGCCAGTCGGCGGGAAGCAGCCGCGCCTTCTCTGCAATTGCATCCACGTCGTAAGCCAGCGCCAGTGTGACGACGTCTGCTTCCAGTCCATCAATCACGGCACGCGCCTGTTTGCCCGAACCGCCGTGCGATTGTTCAATCTTTACAGTGTCGCCACTCTTGTCCTTCCAGTATTTGGCGAAGGCTGTGTTGTAATCCTGATACAACTCGCGCGTCGGATCGTACGAAACGTTGAGAAGTTTGATTTCTTTGGCCGTGGCGTCCAAGGCATTCACAGCAAGGATTACCGCCGTCGTGGAGATGAGAATATTTTTTAGTTTCATGGTCGTGAGAGATTGAGGTTGGTTGTTTGGTTAAAACGCGAACTGCGCACGCGTCAAGAACAGGTGTTCAGGTTGCGAGAGGGCCGGATTGGCATCACCGCCCTCGAAGTCCGTGTTCACGTAATTGAATTGCAGTTTCACGTTGCGGTTCAGATGCCAGTTCACCCCGACACCCCAGGAGGACGCGCGGGTCGCCGACTGCGCCGGGTTTGCGAAAATTGGAAACGCGGCGTTGTCCACGTCCAGCGCGCCCACGCGGCCCGTGATTTCCCAAGCGCCCCAATCAGCGTTCGCCAGATTAAACGACTTGCGCGGCGACACCGGCTCGAACGAGTTGTTTTCGCCAGTCAGAAAATACGAACCGGCGACCTGCCAGGCAGTGTTTTTGAACCTGGCCCGGCTTCCTGCGCCAGTCCCGCCACCCGCCTGAAGCAATTCCTGCGACGAGATGACGTATTCTCCGGAGACGCCAAACGGCCCCCAGTAATAATAGCCCTGCGGCGTGACACGCCAGGTATTTCCGTCGCCGACCACATTGGGCTGCACGCCGGTGCCGGTCAAGTAAGTGAAAAACCGCTGCGCACCATCAGAGACGTAGGAGCGGGGAGTGCCCGCATGCTCACCAATCGTGCCCGCGACTCCAAAGCCCAACCCGCGCAATGCTTCCACGCCAGTCTGTTTGAAGGGAAGCACGAAAAGCCTGCCGGCAAAATCCTTGTCGCCGTCATTGGCGTCGAAATCACTGCTCCCGCCATCAGCCGTGCCGTTAAACACGCCGGCTTGATAGTAGAGCGCGTTGTTCCAGAACCCACCGTGCAACATCACACCAGTATCCCGGTTGGGCACGAGTTGCGTGGGAAATCCACGCTCCACGAAAAGAAGATTCCGCCAGCTTTGCAAGCGTTCCAGCCCCACGGGCTCCTTGAATTTGCCCGCCTGGATTTGAAAGGCAGGCAACAGCCGGGCGTTGATGTACGCATCGAGGATGGAGCCGTTGTTTGCAGTCGTCTGCGTCACTCCGGATGCGAAATCTGCCATCAGGCGGTAGTCAAATTTCCCGAACACAGTTCCTTCCAGGATCGGACGCACGCGCCGCATAAGAAATGTATCGTTGGCCACGCCGTCGCCTGCAAAGAACCGCCCGTCCGCCTGCATTCCACCACGCACGCGCATGACAAAGTTTGAATCCGCCGACTGCACTTGTAGCCCACCCGGGCCGATGGACACGGTCGAAGCGGTCCTGGCCTTTTCTGCCGCCGCCTCGTCCCCCAATTCCTTTTTGCGATCCTGTACTTTTACTTTTTGCTCCAATTCCTCAATGCGCTTCAAGAGGGCCTTCACATCCAGCTCCTGATTTTGAGCCAACGCGCCACTCAATCCAAGTTGCGCTCCAATCACAACTGCCACCGTCATCTTCAATAGATTTTTCATTGTTCGTTTTTTGATAATCACGCCGCCGAAGGTCCGGTAAGCGATGACTGTTTTTTATGCATCCAATTGTTTGGTCGGCGAAATGGACTCAACTCCCGCAGTGCCAAATCGGATTCGCTCCGTCTTTTCGATCTGCACGATGCGGGATTCGTGAACGACGATTTGCACCACACCGAAACGCAACGATCCCACCTGCCGCCTGACTGTTTCCAGCCAGTCTTCCGAACCTGCATTTGCAGCGGCTTTGATTTCATTCTGTTGCGGTTTCATGCCTGATTTTCCGTTCAACACGCACGAGATTAGTCATAATCTCTACTATGTCAATAGTATTTTTGTAGATTATCAATATGCCTATATCGGCTGTCCTCTTCAAATCTTGATTTTTCAAATAGAGATTGTTAGCTATCAGCCATGAAACTCTCTGTTCGAGGCGAATATGCCCTGCGGGCCATGCAGGTTTTGGCGCGAGATTTCCAAGAGGACGATTCCGTCGTCCGCATCCAGGAAATCTCTGAGAAACAAAACATCCCGAAGCGATTCTTGGAACAGATTCTCAACGATCTCAAATCGGCGGGTGTCGTCCAAAGCAAGCGCGGTGTCGCCGGGGGCTATCGTCTCAAACGCAAGCCTGAGCAGATCACCCTCGCTGAAATCATCCGCCACATCGAAGGGCCGCTGGCACCGGTGAGTTGCGTCAGCGAAAAATATTACGAGAAATGTTCCTGCCCTGATGAATCGCGCTGCGCCATTCGCGCCGTGATGAAAGAACTGCGTGACAGCATCGTTCAAGTCATGGAAGCCACCACTCTAGCCGATCTGGCCGACCGAGCCCGCGCGCTGGAGCAACAACCGTTGAATCCCCATGACTTCATGATCTGATCGGGCGGCGGTGATATTCACTCCCCAATGATTTTCACGAGCACACGCTTGCGGCGGCGACCGTCAAATTCGCCGTAGAAGATTTGCTCCCACGGGCCAAGATCAAGTTTGCCTTTGGTGATGGCCACGACGACTTCGCGGCCCATGAGCTGACGTTTCATGTGCGCATCGGCGTTGTCCTCGCCGGTGCGGTTGTGGTTGTATTGCGACGTCGGCTCATGCGGCGCGAGTTTCTCCAGCCAGACATCGTAATCGTGCAGCAAGCCGTCCTCGGCGTCGTTGATATAAACGCTGGCGGTGATGTGCATGGCATTGACGAGACACAACCCTTCCTGCACGCCGCTCTTGCTGACGAGCTTCTCGACTGTGTCCGTGATGTTGAGATACTCCCGCCGATGCGGCGTCTCGAACCAGAGATGTTCGGTGAGGTGTTTCATAGTCGCAGCACCAAGCGATAAAATCTCTTTCCTCCACCGTCGCCCAGTTCCTATTGTGTCACGCTGTCGTAAAACTCCAGGATGTCGCCCTTCTGGCCCTTGATCTCGGCTTCCTTGAACTTGATCGCCGTACGCGGATGCTGATTCAGCATGCCGGTGAGCAGGTATGACAGATCGTAACCCCAGAGCAACTTGGCGCGCATCGGCTCGATATGGTTCTGCACACAATCAAGCACAGGCCGGAGGTCGTACTTCGGGTTGTGCAGGAAGGCGAGGAGCAACTCCATCGGGCAATTTCCTGCCCCGCGTCCCAACCCCGCCATCGTGGCGTCGAGAAAATTCGCCCCCTCAATAATACCCTCGATGGTGTTCGCATAGGCCAATTGCATGTTGTTGTGCATGTGAACCCCCACTTGTTTGCCCGTTGCCCGACAATGATGCATGTAATTCTTCACGAGGCTATGCACCTTCTCGCTGTACAAGGCTCCAAAACTATCCACGACATAGATCGCGAGCGTCTCCGACCGGGCGAGCATTTCCAAACCCTCCTCGAGTTCGCGCTCCGGCACGGTCGAGGCCGCCATCAAATTGACCGTGGTTTCGTAACCTTTGTCGTGCGCGTCCTTGACCATGTCCAGCGCGGTAGGAATCTGGTTGATGTAGGTCGCGACGCGGATCATGTCCACTACGGATTCCTTGCTCGGCGGGATGTCCTCGTGATAATCGCAGCGCTCCGCGTCGGCCATGACGGTGAGTTTCAGACTGGTGGGATTGTCGCCCACGATGCGGCGCATGTCCTCTTCCTGACAATATTTCCAGCAACCATGCTCCCCAACCTTGATGCCTTTGCGCGACGACTTGTAGCCCAGTTCCATGTAGTCCACGCCAGCAGCAACACATGTGTCATACACTACTTTCACAATCTGGTCGGTAAAATGGTGGTTGTTCATCAACCCACCGTCGCGGATGGTGCAATCGAGCACCTTGATTTCTGGACGATAGGAGAGCCAGCGACTGGCGGCGGTTTCTTTTGGTTTGGCGGTTTTCATGACGTATAGGTTCTAAATAGTCTCATCCCCATTCTGGCTGCTCACGTCCAGAAAAGGACAGTCAAAAGCAAACATTTGTGAGTTGGAATCAAAAACCGACACTGAAGTTGATTCGCAACTGAAGGGTGATCTCATCCAGGCGTTGGACGCATCTGCCCACTCTCCCACCAATAATCTCAGTAGGACTTCAGCAGTGAAGAGTTTTGCCTCAACCAAAGTTCCGCTATCTCGTAGTTGGGACAGACGCTTTTGACCTCCCTCCAGAACCGGGTCGAGTGATTCATCTGCCGCAAATGCATCAACTCATGGAGAATGATGTAATCCTGCACATTCTTCGGCGTCTGGATTAGCCGCCAGTTCAGAGAAATCGTCCCGCGCCGGGAGCACGAACCCCAGCGGGATTTCTGATTGCGCACCGAAATACGACTGACGACGACTCGATGCTGCACGGCGTAGGTTTGGACACGCAGCGGTAATTCATGAGTGGCCAGTCGCTGCAAATGACTTTCAATCATCGGACGAAAATCAGTCACGCCATCAGCCACCTTCACCACTTCTGATCCAAAGCGAACCGCGTTTCCCGCCACGCCTGCGACGATTTCAATCACCACGTTATCCCCGCGAAACAAGATGGGCGTTCCCACCGGCCACAGCTGCGAGCGGAAGGGCCTGGCCGCCTGCCGTTGCAAGGCCTGCTCAAGCCACCCTTTGCTTCGTTCGACAAATCGCCGCGCTTCCAACGCCGAACCACCGCGCGGAATCGTCACGCGCGCCGCGCCTTCTGGCGTCAAGCGCAGAAGATAACGCCGCGCACGTGGATGGCGGATAAGCACCAACGGCAACAGCCGTCCGCTCACCTCCAGAGATTCCAGAAAATCAACGGGGACGAAGTGCTTGGTCAGATCGCGAAAAAACTCGAACTGCATCCACCAAGTAAACAGCGTCGGTTTTGTTTGGCAATGAATTCCGACCGGGAAGATTTTCAACCACGGATGGACAAAGATGAACACGGATTTTGATCCGCATAGACCCGGAGGCTGTGATTTTTCAAGAAGCAAAGCCTGGATGCGCTGAAGGTGTTGTCGAAATTAGCCCGGGGTTGGAGCGCGATTATCCATGTCCATCTGCGGTTAAATCATCGCGCAAAAATCTGCCGGATGACGTCTTCGATGGGGACTTCTTCGATGTCTATGTCGCGCACGGGGAGTTCGTCCAGCAAGGCTTTGCAGACGGGGATGACGCGGTCGCGTTTGACCTTGAGCTTGATGCTGCCGGGTGTTTTTTCCACGAGTTCGCCGTATTTCGAGAGCGAGTCGTTGGTGCGGTCATCCGCGCCGTCGCACTGGATGGTGATGAGTTTGAAGTCCGCGAAACGATCCACCACTTCGCTGAGTTTGCCGTCGAAGGAAATCTTCCCGTGGTCAATGATGATGACGCGTTCGCACAGCGCCTGGATGTCCGCCATGTAATGGCTGGTGAGCAGGATGGTGGTCTTTTGCGTGGCGTTATGATGCTTGAGAAATTCCCGCACGGTCTTTTGCGAAACGACATCGAGGCCGATGGTCGGCTCGTCGAGAAAGAGAATCTTCGGCTGGTGCAGGAGCGAGGCGATCAACTCCATCTTCATACGTTCACCGAGGGACAGTTCGCGCACGCTGATATTGAGTTTGTCGCGGACGTTGAGCATCTCAGTCATCTCGGCCACGGTGCGCTCGAAGCGGTCTTCAGGGATGCCGTAGATTTTTGCGTTTAATTCCAGCGATTCGCGCGCGGGCAAATCCCACCAAAGTTGATTCTTTTGCCCAAGCACCAAAGCGAATTGACGGCGGTAAGCATCAGCTCGTTCCCACGGGATGTGGCCGAGCACGCGCGCGTCGCCACTGCTCGGATAAAGCAGGCCGGCGAGCATCTTGAGCGTGGTGGTTTTGCCCGCACCGTTCGGGCCGAGAAAACCGACGAGTTCGCCGGGCTCGACCTTGAAGCTGACGTGGCTGACAGCGGCGACCTGTTCGTATTCGCGTTTGAACAAGCCACGGATCGCGCCTTTGAAGCCGGGTTGCTTCTTGTAGGTGCGAAAGGTTTTGGTCAGGCCGCTGACTTCG
>CAYSDO010000013.1:24475-30036 GCA_964429665.1 uncultured Bifidobacterium sp. | reverse complement strand
CCAAGGAGTCAAAAGAACTCGTCAAGTTCGCCGCCAAAACCGGTGTGGTGAATGCGATTGATTTCAATTACCGCTATTATCCGCTCGTCCAGGAAGCCAAAGCGATGGTGCAATCCGGCAAACTGGGCGACGTGTTTCACGCCAACGGCTCCTACACCCAGGACTGGTTGCATCTGGCCACCGACTGGAACTGGCGGTTGGTGCCGGAGTTCAGCGGCAAATCCCGCGCCGTGGCCGATGTCGGGTCGCACTGGTGCGATTGCATCCAGTTCATCACCGGCTTGAAGATTACAAAGGTCTGCGCCAACTTCTCCACCGTCCACAAGCATCGCATGAAGCCCAAAAAGGCCGTGGATACTTATTCTGGCAAAATGCTCAAGGCCTCAGATTACGAGGCGGTACCGATCAATACCGAGGACTACGCGAACGTGCTTTTTGAATTCAACAACGGCGCTCAAGGTTCATTCTCCGTTTCTCAATGTTTTGCAGGCCGGAAGAACCGGCTCTTCTACGAGCTGTCAGGCTCGAAATGCTCGACTGTGTGGGATCAGGAACGCCCCAACGAAATGTGGATTGGTTACCGCGAGAAGGCCAATGAACTCCTGATGAAGGACCCGTCGCTTCTGAGCGAGCGGGCGCGTGCCTATGCTCATTATCCCGGCGGGCATCCCGAGGCGTACCCAGACGGTCTGAAGAACTTTATGCGTTGCGTGTATTCCTACATCGCCGGTGCGACCAAGGTGGCGGACTTCAGCACCTTCAAGGACGGGCACGACGAACTGGCTATCTGCGAAGCCATTCTGGCAAGCGACAAATCAAAGAAGTGGCAATCTGTCAGATACTGAGTGCCTTTGCCATGGTGATTCTTCAGCAAGCCGCCCGAGACGGGCGGCTTTTCTGTTCCATCAATGAGCCAGAAGTTCCCGCACTTTGAGTGCAATATTCCCATGAACTACAAGGGATTCCCCGACCAGAATTGCTCTTGCGCCACCCTTGGCCACCTCCTCCACGTCAGCGCGATTATTAATGCCACTTTCGGCGACCAGCACTCTCGGGATCTGGGGGCCGGGGACTGAGGTCCGGAAAATTCTCGCCGCGAGCCGCCCAGTGGTGGCCAGATCAACCTTGAACGATTTCAAATCACGGTTGTTTACGCCGATCAGGACCGCACCGAGACGGATGGCTCGTTCCAGCTCGGCTTCGTCATGCACTTCCACCAGCACGGCCAGCCCGGCTTCAGTGGCGAGATCGTGAAACCGTTGCAATCGTGCATCGTCCAGAATCGCCACGATAAGCAGGATGGCGTCTGCTCCCCACTCGATGGCCTCCAGGATCTGCCGCTCGTCTATGATGAAATCCTTGCGCAGCAACGGCAGCTTCACCGCAGCGCGAATTAGCCGGAGATAATCAAGCGAGCCTTGGAAAAACTTTTCGTCCGTCAACACCGACAGACAACTCGCCCCCGCCGCCTCGTATTCTTTTGCAATGCGGACAGGATCAAAATCTTTGCAGATTATGCCTTTTGATGGCGACGCCTTCTTCACCTCAGCGATCAATGCCACATCTCCCGCGCGTGGATTGCGCAGTGCGGCAAGAAAGTCCCGTCGCTCGCCACGCTCCAGCAACGCATCGCGCAGATCGCCAGCGGCAATGATTCGCTCCGGCAATTTTGCCACTTCCAGTTTTTTCTGTTCAACGATGGTGTCGAGAATATTCACAACTTAGTTCGTGGTTGGCGGTCAGTAATCAGCGGAGTCGCCGCTCGCCGCGTGCTAAAGACTACTGACTGCTTTATTCTTCATCATCCTTCACGCCTTGCATGCGCTTGAGCGGGCATCCTGCGCGTAACCAGCCGTTCACATATGCATCCAGATCGCCGTCCATCACTCCTTGTACATTGCTGGTCTCCACACCTGTCCGTAAATCTTTCACCATACGGTAAGGCTGGAATACGTAGCTGCGAATCTGGTTGCCCCAGGATACGCTCCCTTTGTCGCCGTAAAACCTTTCCATCTCCGCCTTTGCCGCATCCTGACGTTGGGCAAAAATTCTTGAGAGCAACAGAGTCATCGCCGTTGCACGGTTCTGATGTTGTGACCGCTGTGCCTGGGAAGCCACGACGAGGCCGGTGGGGATGTGCGTGATGCGGACGGCGGTTTCGACCTTGTTCACGTTCTGACCGCCCTTGCCGCCGGAGCGGAACGTGTCCACACGAAACTCATTCGGCGGAATCACGATTTCTGACGACGCCTCTGCGATTTCCGCAATCGTGTCCACGCTGGCAAAACTCGTGTGCCGACGCT
The DNA here is from genome assembly GCA_964429665.1 of uncultured Bifidobacterium sp. Classification (GTDB taxonomy): domain Bacteria; phylum Verrucomicrobiota; class Verrucomicrobiia; order Limisphaerales; family JADLHS01; genus JADLHS01. The sequence continues at coordinate 27,733 of CAYSDO010000013.1, read as the reverse complement.
TGTTCGAGTCGAACGGTGAAATGCGCACCAACCTGTGCACGCCGCGCTCGGCCTTGCAGAAACCGTAGGCGTTTTCGCCCCTGAGAATCATCGTCACACTCTTGATGCCGGCGCCTTCACCGGGCAGCGCATCCTCCACCTCCACCTCCCAGCCGCGCGATTCCGCCCAGCGTTGGTACATGCGCATCAGCATGCTTGCCCAGTCACACGCTTCCGTGCCGCCTGCGCCAGCGTTGATGCTGAGGATGCAGTTGCTTTTGTCGTGCGGACCGTTGAGATAAACCTTGAGTTCGAGTGCGTCGAGATCGCGCGTGATTTTTGCGACGTCTCTCAACAACTCCGCTTCGATCTTCGACTGGGAAGCCGGTGGCTCGCCCTCAGCGAGTTCAACCATCACACGATAGTCCGCGAGATGTTTCTCCGCTTCGATGAGCGGGTCAACCTTGCCGCGAAGCGTGTTGCCCTCGTCAATGAACTTCTGCGCCTGTTCGCGGTTGTTCCAGAAATTGTCCGCGGCCATCAACGAGGCCAGCTCGTCCAGCCGCTTCTGCGCGCCCGGTACGTCAAAGAAACCTCCGCAGGTGGGTGAGTTTTTGTGCGGCGGCTTCGATCCCGATTTTGACAGTTTCAAACATGACGCGCGGAGGCTAACGAATCACACGGATGGAATCCAAAACAAACTGCAACGGGAATTCTCCGGCTGGCAGACCACCGCAAACCTTCGTGTCCGCGATCAATTCCCTCCGTTGGAATTGCCGCTCAATCCCTCGTGATCGCTCGTAGTGTGGCCTCCAGTCGCTTGCGCAATTCAGAACGCTGTTCGTCGGTCGCATCGCGCGGCACCCGCACAGGTTCCCCAAAAATCATGTCGCAACGACCGAATGGCAGCGGGATTTGAAAACGATCCCAGCTTCCCAGTGTGATCTTCCATCCCAAATGGTACGACACCGGAACAATCGGCAGACCCGTCACCTGTGCGAGTGACATCACTCCGTCCTGAACCGTGTAACACGGGCCGCGTGGGCCGTCGGGCGTTATGGCAAGATCGTATCCGCGCTCGGCGCAGGAGGTGAGTTCGAGCAATGCTTGGCGACCGCGACGCGAGGAAGACCCGCGAACCGGCTGTACACCAAACCGCTCCAGAATCCCTGCAAGAAATCCACCGTCCTTGCTCGCACTGACCATCGCGGCGAGGCCGGCTGTGCGGTTGCGAACACGCACGTAACCGAAATACGCCCTCATGCAAAGCGCCAGGCGGTTGTGCCAGATGCAATAGATGGCCTGTGCTGCCGGCGGGTCATCAAAATGCCTGGACCGGTCATCCCAGCGATAACGCATGGTCGCACCAACAGCCTTCAACGAGGCCCAAACCAGCCACGCTCCAAGCCGTTGATACCATGTTGGCACATGGGGAATGACAACACCGGACGTGGCTGCCTTTTTCGGTGCGACGTCGGCTTGGGAAGTTGGATTCGTCATCTCCATCATCAGCCTTTTTTCAAACTTGCGCGCACCAGTTCCTCCACGCCGGCCTGCGGTCCAAGCATGGCCTGCGCGGCGCGGACGGTGTCGTGCGCCTCAACCTGCTTGAACCCAAGCGCCATGAGCGCGAGAACGGCATCGTTGATTTTCTGGTCTGTAGTGGATAACGAATGTTTGGCGCTCGCGGCCTCCCACGCACCTGCAGCGCCGATTTTGTCGCGCAGTTCAACCACGATGCGCTCGGCGGTTTTTTTGCCGACACCGGAGATCTGTGAAAGTGATTTCACATCGCCGCTCGCTACTGCACCTCGGAAGGCCACGGCGTTCATGCCGCTGAGAATGTTCAGTGCCGTCTTTGGGCCGATGCCGCTGACGTTGTTGATCAACATGCGGAACAAGTCGCGCTCCGCCGCGCTGGCGAAGCCGTAGAGAATGTGGGCATCTTCGCGCACGATGAGTTGAGTGAGCAGTTTTACGTCGCCGCCAGGCTGCGGAAGTTTGTCAAAGGACGAAAGTGGGATGAGAACTTCGTAGCCTACGCCGTGGACCTCCACGACGACCTGCGTGGGCAGGGCTTCAACGAGTTTGCCTTGGAGAAACGTGATCATTGTTTAATGGCTTCCGTCTGCTGAGTCAGAGGAGTCAGAATGTGAACTCCCATGGTTGTTATCACTGTTGTGGCTGCCGTGTTCGTGCATTTCGCTTTCCGTGGCGCCGGGTGAGCCCCATTTCAAATCGTTGCCGAATGCCTTGTGCAATGCCTCCGCAGTCTTTCTATCTTCAGGCGAAAGGTGGTCAAATCTCGTCTTATATTTCCACCGCCACACGAAGATGATTATTCCCGCTACAAGACACAGCAAGCCAATCAAAGCCATCACGATTATTTGGACTGGAATCATAGGCGTTTGAGGATTGTCAGTCCTGCTCCGAATTGCGATTGTGCGTGAGCGAGCGCCAGCGCCAGCGCATCCGCTGCGTCAGGTGCAGGTAGTTCGGGCAACTGCAACATGCGCTGCACCATCTTTGCCACGGCAATCTTTTGGGCTGCGCCGTATCCAACAATTGCCTGCTTCACCTTGCGCGGCGCCATCTCGTAAATCTCCAGACCTTCTCCGGCGATTGCTGCCATCGCCGCCCCTCGCGCCTCGCCCATGATCAGGGCGGTCTGAAGATTCTGCGCGAAGAATAATCCCTCGATCGCGCACACCGTCGGCTTGTGACGCCTGATCAGGTCGCGAATCGTCTGCGAAATCTTCGCCAGACAGCGCGAGCGTTCCCATGTTGCGGAACACGAAATCGTGCCTTGCTCAAGCGTTTCAGGATGTGGGCGGGCGTTGCGGATGACGCCGAATCCTGTGCCGCGCAGTGAAGGATCGATTCCAAGAATGATCTGTTCGCCGTTGTGAGCCGTGCGCCGTGTGGGTTTTGGGAACGCGGTGACAGAGCGCGAACGCCTGCCTGCGACTCGATTCTTCATCTGCTCGAATTGCTGGATGGAAATACCCACACGGTCAATCTGCCTGTGTGACGGCGGTGGCAAAAGGAGAAAAGAACGGGCGTTGGCTTTCCAGTTCCACCATCTCCCCTTTCTCAGTGAACCTCTGCGCTCTTTGTGGCGCTGCGTTGATCGGGGGGCGCTTCGTTCGCTGAAGTGATCGCAGCCTTCTTCTTTTCCTCAATGTCCGCCGGAATTTTCAGCAGGCCGCGTTGCTCCGCAAGTTTGTCGAGGAACACAACCACCAGACTTTGAAGGTGGCGTTTTTGGCGGTGGAGGTA
>CAYSDO010000013.1:2416-24465 GCA_964429665.1 uncultured Bifidobacterium sp. | reverse complement strand
CGAACACCGGAAGCGAGGCGAGAATCACGCCGAGCCATTTTGCCGATTCATGAAACAATCCGATCACCAACAATTCCAACGCAAACAAAATCCAGAATGCCAGCTTGCCCTGCAACGACCAGTTCGCGCGCAACCGGCAACGGAGCAGACGGCCGCGTTTATGATCCTCGGCGGCGGTGACAAGTTGCACTGTGCTCCATCGGTTGCCGTACAGTTCAACATCAAATTCGCTCCAGCCGATGTCCGAGCGATGCTGCCAGCCCTGGCGGTTGAGTTGATCCATCACGGCAGCGACGAAATCCACGCGTTCAACCCGATGCTGCGACCAATACTGAACTTCGCCCAACGATGCGTAGCCCTGCTCGAGCTGGAGCGAGTCAAACGTCTCGCGGACGGATCCGGTCTGTGCGCGTAATCGCAGTCGTCCAATATGTCTGGACCACCCGCGTACGAGTGGTTGTAGAAAGAAGAGCAGTCCCACCAGTACGCCCGACCACCAGCGGCGGCTTCCCTTCGGCACATCCGCTTGCGCACCAGCCGCGACGCAAACCATCAACGGAACAAGCAATACGAGCACGGTCACCGGCAGCAAGTAATGAAAGATCACAGACAGCACACAGACCGGCAACGTGACCAAAAGATGGTACTCGAGCGTGGTGAACATCATCAGGGTGTGTGCGGATTGTGCTGCGTAGAGTGTTTGAAACATTCCGCTACCAAATACGCCCCGGTAGATGATCGGCGCTCCGAGCGACACAGCGAACTTTGCCGGAGAATAAATTCTCCCGCGCCACACGCTGTCTCCAAAGGAATTGAAATACTCCGGATGCTTGCGCACGAGCAATGCCTCGGCTTCGCCATAACCGCGCTGCTGCTTCACGTACGCTCCGATGTTCGACCGGCGGTAATGCCACACAAATGCCGCCGGACTGAAACCAATTTTCATCCCTGCCTGTTGAAGCCGCCAGCAGATGTCCACGTCGTCTCCGGCTTTCGTGAAGATGGGATCAAATCCGCCGACCTCATCGAGCGCCCATTTGTAGAACGACATGTTGCAACCGGGAATGTGTTCTGCGTGGCGATCATCCAGCATTACATGCGCAGGACCACCTGGCGAAACCATCACGGCGGCGGCTACAGCCGAATCGTCCGGCGGCAAAAGATTGTGCCCGCCCATTGCGGCGAACTCGCTGTTGAGCAGGTCGCTGACAAGGTAGCGCAGCCAGTCCTCGTCCGGGCGACAATCTGAATCAGTGAACGCGATGATCTCGCCCTGAGCCGCGCGGATGCCTGTGTTGCGCGCGACGGACAAGCCTCGATTTTTTTCGTGGCGGATGAAGCGAAGTTTTGGACCGGGCGGTTTCCCGGGAGTCTCGCCCCAGCGAAAGTTGGCAACAAGCTGGGCGGTGTTGTCGGTCGAGCCGTCGTCCACCAGGACGACTTCATAGTCCGGATAGTTGAGATTTTCCAGCGCCTCAAGGCATGTGCGGAGTGTGCGCTCGCCGTTGTAACTGGCGACGACAACTGAAACCTTCGGTATGCGTGGCGGTGGAAAATGCGGCGCAGCACGAAACATTTCCTGGACTGCATGGAAAGATTCCTTTGGCTCGCGCGTCACCGTGGTCAGACCCATCTGCCAGTCTTCGACCTGTCGGCCACCGCGATGCCAGTCGTCCGTGAAACTGAAAACCACTGCGCCAGCAAGGCCGCTTCGAAATGTGGTTTCGATCTGCCACCTGAGCATCTCGCATTTGGCCGGTTCGCCTTCCCGGATGGAATCAATGCCGAATTCACCGAGCACAAGTGGCTTTGCATCGGCAAGCATCTGGAGCCGCGCCAGGTAGTTCCTGAATCGTTTCGGCTGGTGCAGATAGACATTGAAGCAGACAAAGTCGGTGGATTGTGGCCGGAGAAATTCTGTAGGTGGATAATTGGTAAAAGTGCAGAGGCAGTCCGGATCCACGCGCTTGGCGACCAGCACGAGTTCATCCACAAAGTTTGCCACGCGCGATGCACCGCTCCAGCGCACGATGTCGGTGGGAATTTCATTTGCGACACTGAACGCGAACACCGCCGGGTGAAACGCGCAGGCTGATACGGCTTTGCGGACGGCTGCCCTGGCTGCCTCCCGGCGCGTAGGGTCGTCGAGGAAGACAAGGTGTTTGTCCCATGGGATGTCCACCATCACGAGGAGATCGTGCGCGCTGGCAAGATCGAGCAGCCAGCGTGGTGGGACGTGATAGACGCGGACGAGATTCGCTCCGAGCTTGCGTATGAGTGCGAAGTCGCCGGTGGTCTGTTCGAGCGAAGCGAAGGTTTCGCCTGCTCCATCCGGCGCAAAAGGGCCGTAGCTAACACCCTTGGGATAAAACTTGGCGGCGTCGCGACGGAAAAATTTTCCATCCACGCGTACGCGGGAGCGGTTGACGACCGGTTCGGCCATGCAAGTCAGACGGCGAAGATACTGCGTTTAGTCATCCGCTTTCGGATAGCAGATGCGGAAGCCGGGGGCAATGCAGAGATTGCCGGGGGCAAATCGTAATGCGTGACGCGTTTGCCAAAAGCCTTGCCCGTTTCCAGCAGACACAACATTCTTCGCGCATGAAGCGATTTCTCCCGTTTCTTGCGCTGTTCGCCGTGTCCACTTTTGCAGCAGGGCTTTCTTTAGCCGCCACACCGGATGATCGTCCGGCACAGAATTACCTTCAGAACGCAACCGCCTTTTCCTCCAGTCCCAAATGGGCTGTCGTCGGTTTTGGCCTTGTGTTCGGCAGCATGGCACTCTCGTGGATCACAGCGATTGTCTTGGGCGGATTCAAGATTGGAAGTCTGGAGCAGCGTGTGGAATATCGGATGACTCACGATGAGTATGCGCCTTTTTGGGAAAGGATGCGGCAGCGTCTGACGCAGGTTGGTTTTGTGCCAGGGCCGGAGGCGGGCGTGTTTGGCCAGAGCGGCGCGCAGTTTGGTGACATGTCCAGCTTTACCCACGCAAAGAAAAAGAAAGAATTGCGCGCGACGGCATTCGACAACGGGCAGGGCATCACCGTGGAGATTTCACTTCGCTATCTGGATCTGATTGTTGGCGACACTGGCGAATCCTCGTATCGCGACAGCGTGCTGGATTTCATTTCCGGCACATCGGATGGGATGAAAACGGTGACGAACCGGAGTTACGGTGCTTTGAGCAGTTTCATTGGCGGCATCGTTGCGTGTCTGGCTCTGGTGGTGATGAAGCTAATCGGCTATACGCATCTGCTGCCGCCCATTCTGATCCTGACGATTGCGGAAGTGGTCACGGCCATCATGGCAATCCTGGCGATACGCTCGAAGCCCGGCGAATTGACAGGGTTATGGTTTGCTATTGCGGGAATTGGCTTGAGCGCGCTGGCGACTCTTGCGGCGATTGCGTTCGAAGTGATGGCTGTGCTCTGATGGCTGTGACTGAACCCGATCTTCCTGTTCCCTCTTGATCATAAACCATTCAATTGTTTGCTCCGCGGAGACTTGGAGCGAGTAAAATCAAGGACATCAAATTACACAGATGCTTCGACATCCCATCTGTTTTTTTTTGATGATTTGACCTGCCTCAGCGCTGTGCCTAAACTTCCCGCTCTTGTTTTATATGAAGATTTTGGTGTGTGATCCGATTTCGCCACGAGGTATTGCGCTGCTGAAAGAGCGGCCTGAATTCAAGGTCGAGGTGCTGCCCAAAAGGCTGTCCGAGGCGGAATTATTGCCGTTGGTCACGGACGCCGTGGCAATGGTGGTGCGTTCCGAGACCAAGGTGACGAAGAAGGTTCTCGAAGCCGCGCCCAAGCTTCGTGTGGTGGGCCGCGCCGGTGTGGGTGTGGACAACGTGGACGTGGAATCCGCCACCCAACGCGGCGTCGTGGTGATGAACACGCCTGCGGGCAACACCATTTCCACCGCCGAACTTTCCTTCACAATGCTTCTCAATCTCGCGCGCAAGGTGCCGCAGGCGCACGGCTCGATGGTCGCGGGCAAATGGGATCGCAAACTTTTTCAGGGCATCGAGCTTGCAGGAAAAACCCTCGGCGTGCTTGGCATGGGCCGGATCGGGACGGAAGTTGCGCGGCGCGCAATCGCTTTCGGCATGAGAGTTGTGGGCTACGATCCGTTCCTCACCGAAGCTCGCGCGAAGGCCTTGGGCGTGGAACTGGCCTCCGACCTGGACGTGGTTTATCGCGAAGCCGATTTCATTTCAGTTCACATGCCGGTGACGGAACAAACCAAAGGCATGTTGAACACGGCGGCGTTCTCAAAAATGAAACCCGGTGTGCGCATTGTGAATTGTGCGCGCGGCGAAATCATCGCGGAGAACGATCTCCTCGTGGCGTTGGAGTCCGGCAAGGTCGCGGCTGCCGGCCTGGACGTGTTCATCGCGGAACCGCTGGCTGTGGATCATCCGTTCCGCAAGCATCCCAACATCATCCTCACACCGCATCTGGGCGCGAGTTCCGAGGAGGCGCAGGAGAAATGCGGCATTGAAGTCGCCGAAGTCATCACCGGCTACCTGCTCACCGGTGAAGTGCGTAACGCTGTCAACCTGCCGTATCTCGACGCGAAGACCTACGAGGAGGTGAAGCCATATCTCTTGCTCGGCGAAAAAATTGGACGCTTGCTCGCCCAGCTTGCGCCGCCGCAGGTGGACCGCCTCCACGTCACGTATGGTGGCAAGGCGCAGGAATTGCCGAACATTGATCCGGTCACACGCGCCGTGTTGCAGGGTTTTCTTTCCCGTGCATCGGTGAAGGATCTAAACAACATCAACGTTCGCAGCATTGCCTCGACGCTTGGCCTCACCGTGGAGGAAAAGCGCTCGAACGAACCTGTCACATTCAATGAATGGCTGCACGTGCAGGCGTTCAACGGGAGCGAGAAAGTTATTTCGGCAGGAGGCACTTTTTTCGGTTCTCCCAACAACCCGCGCATCGTGCGGCTATACAGCATGCCGGTGGAGATTCCCATCAGCGGAATCATGTTGCTCTTATCGAACAAGGACCGCCCGGGCATCGTCGGATACCTCGGCACGCTTTTGGGCCGGCACAACGTCAACATTGCCAGCATGAGCTTGAGTCGCGACACCGTGGGCGGCGATGCTTTCACCGTGTTAAACCTCGACAGCGAACCGCCAGACGCCATGATGAATGAATTGCAAAAAGACCCCTATATCAGCAACGTCAAACTCGTGAAACTTTAATCAAACCATAACGCAACATGACCAAATCAAACAGAATCATCCTCGCTGCCGCGATGGCCATCGCTGTGGCTGCCACGCCCCGCGCGCATGCCGTCACGGAGTCCACCAACAAGCCTAGCACGTCGGCCACACTCGCAGAATTGTTTGGCGACCCTGTGATTGCGAAGGGTGAAGGCGTGGAGATCAAGCGCAGCCAGTTGGACAACGAGATGGTGACAATTCGCACGTCCCTAGCGCAGTCGGGCCAGAATATTCCGCCCGAACGGATGATGATGATCGAGCGTGAAGCGCTTGACGGATTGCTCTCGTTCAAACTCGCCTTGAACAAGACCACCGCCGAAGACAAGGCCAAGGCCAAAGAGACGTTCGAGAAGGCGCTTGCCAAATACAAAGCCGATCAAAAGCTGACCGAGGAACAGTTTGAGGAACAACAGGCCCGCCAGTTGCGCGTCCTAGGCATCAGCCGCGAGCAATGGCTGACCCAAAGTGTCGAACGCCAGCTCGTGCCGCTCTTTTTGGAACGCGAACTCGCCATCATCGTGACGGACGCCGACAAACAAAAGTTCTACGACGAGAATCCCTCGGAGTTTGAAGCCGCCGAATCCGTCCGGGTCTGCCACATCCTTTTTTCCACAAAGGATCCTATGGATTCCACACCCAACCCCGCCCAACGCCGCGACCTGCCCGAGGACAAAAAGAAAGCCAAGTTTACACAGGCGCAGGACATACTCAAACGCGCCAGAGCCGGTGAAGATTTTTCAAAGCTCGCCAGGGAATTCTCCGAGGACCCTGGCCTGAAGTCGAATAACGGCGAATATAAATTTTCACGGGGGGATGCGTTTATTGAGGAATTCAAAGCTGCCTCCTTCTCTCTAAGTTCGAACCAGGTGAGCGACATTGTGACCACAGTGTATGGTTATCACATCATCAAGCAGCTCGAAAAAACTCCGGCTCGCAAGGTGCCCATGTCGGAGGTTTCAGATCGCATCGGCGATTTTCTCAAAGGCCGCATGATTCGCGAAAAGGCGCCGGCTTATCTGCAAAAGCTGCTCAAGGACGCGAAAGTTGAAATTCTCGACGAGAAGCTGAAAGCAGTCGAACTGCCGGCGCCCAGGACTGAAAAGCCCGAGCCGAAGAAGTAGCGGCCGCACGTTTCATCTTTCAACCGCGCCCTCGTTTTCGTGGGCGCGGTTTTTCTCTTCCCTGGAACGCTGGCGTCACGGCGGCCAGTTTCAAAACGCCAGCTTCTTTGCTGCGAGCTGTAACTCGCCAGCAAGATGCCGACGTTTCCAAGACTTTCCGTGCCGGGAACTTTTTGCCGCCCTCAACCGCTGCACCCGGCTTTTTTTTCCCTGTTGGCGGGGCTGTTCATCGAGAACTCCCATGTTTTCAGGGGTAATTGCTGGTGGTACCTGCGTTGCTAAACACACGTCGTCGGACTGATTTTCAAATGAACGCACACTTCAACGGACGGAAGCTTGGTGCGCAACGGGCCTTTGGCCGTCGCGCCACCACCGCCATTCGAGCGGGGCTGGTCGCAACAGCCTTCGCTACATGTTCGGCATTTGCACAGACCAATCTCACCAGCGCCAGCGTCGCCCCCGAACTACCCGACTCCGCATCGGCCATGTTCTCACTGCTCCGCGTGTTGGGCGCGCTGGCGCTGGTGTTCGCAGTTTTCTTCGGTGGATTGTGGTTGTTTCGCAACTGGCAGCGCGCATTCGTCAATAAGGGCCGTGCGGCCAAACTTGATGTGCTTGAAGTCAAATCCCTCGGGCAACGTCATGCGCTTTACGTCGTCGGCTATGAACAGCAGCGGATGCTGGTGGCGTCGTCGCCTGCGGGGATCACAATGCTGACCACCCTTCCGGATGACGAGTCAGGTGCATCGAACCCGACAGATTCAGGCAACGGACGCAAACCTGGTTTCACCGAAGCGCTTCGTCTGGCGCTTCAACGCAAATGAATTTCCCCACCGAAAAAGCACACCAACCCACGTTCGCCGGCGGGCGAACGTGGAGTTGGTGGCTGTTGATCGCGTTGATGTTGATCGCGGCTGTGCCGGCTGTGGCGCAGACGAATCCTGTCACGCTGACCATCTCGCCGTCAAACTCGGTCACCAGCCTTGGTGCCGGCCTTGTTCCTTTCAAACTCAACCTCGGTGTCGAAGCTGTACAGCAGCCGCAGGATGTGGATGTGGCCATCAAGGTCTTGTTCGGCATTACGCTGCTCTCGCTCGCCCCCTCGATTGTTCTGCTCATGACATGCTTCACCCGCATCGTGATCGTGCTGTCCTTCGTGCGCTCCGCTCTGTCGCTGCAAGGCACGCCTGCAAATCAGATCATCATCGGTCTCTCCCTGTTCATCACCTACTTCATCATGCAGCCGGTGTGGTCCAAAATTGATGAAACCGCGCTTCAGCCCTACATGGCGAAGCAGATTACCTCGACGCAGGCCATGGATGAGGCCGCCAAGCCGATCCGCAATTTCATGCTCAAGCAGGCGCGGCCAAAAGACGTGGAGCTGTTTGTCGCCATCGCGAAACTGCCACCGACTTCGCCCGATCAACTGCCGCTCAAGGTTGTCATACCCGGTTTCATCATCAGCGAACTACGAACGGCATTCCAGATGGGCTTCCTGCTTTTCGTGCCTTTCATCCTGATTGATCTCGTGGTGGCCACGGTGCTCATGAGCATGGGCATGATGATGATGCCGCCGGCGACGATTTCCATGCCGCTCAAAATCCTGCTCTTCGTCCTAGTGGACGGATGGGAACTGGTCGTGCGTTCGCTGGTGTTGAGCTTTGGTGGATGACGAAAGGAACAATGAATCCTGAATTCTCGGTCGAACTGATCAAAAACATGATGTTGCAGGCGGTGACGCTCGCCGCGCCGATTCTGCTTACGGTGATGATCATCGGTCTGGCGATCAGTTTGTTTCAAGCGGTGACATCCATTCAGGAGCAGACGCTGACGTTTGTGCCCAAGGTGCTCGGGGTGGTCGCGCTGCTGGTGATCCTGCTGCCGTGGATGCTGCGCTCGCTCATGGAATTCACTCAAGCCGTGCTGGGACGGATTCCCTCGATGGTGAACTGATCTGAAACTTTGAACATTGAACTCTGAACTAACCATCTGGTTTCTGGTCTTCACGCGCGTCGGCGCGATGCTCGCTGTGCTGCCGATGTTTTCATCGCAGTCCGTGCCGATTCAACTCCGCATTGCACTGGGCGCTCTCGTGGCATTTCTCATCACGCCAATGATGCCGCCTGTGCCGGGAGCGGACGTACTCTCCATCTGGACACTGGCGCGATTGATGTTCATGGAGGCGAGCATCGGAGTGCTGTTGGGCTTCGTCTCGAAGTTTGTTTTCTACGCGCTGGAAATAGCCGGTGGATTCGTTGCCACGGAAATGGGCCTCACGATGCCTGCCGAGTTCAATCACGTCACCGGCAATGCCATGTTCGTTCCCGGTCTGATTTTCTACTGGCTGGCGACAATGCTCCTGCTGACGTTGAACCTGCATCACTGGATGATCGTCGGGTTCGAGCGCAGTTACGCGTTGGTGCCGGTGGGCGGCGCGCATCTGGGCGAAGCGTTGCTGGTAAACGTCGTGCAAAAGAGCGCGGGAGTATTCGTCATCGCGCTGCAAATCTCCGCACCAGTCATGGCCGTATCCTTCCTTGTCACCCTGGTCTTCGCTGTTCTCAGTCGCGCGGTGCCGCAGATGAACGTGTTTGCCGAAAGCATGCCGGTCAGGACGCTTCTTGGCCTGATGACTTTTGGTTTGACCTGCACGTTCATGGGGCAGCATGTGGCGAATTACCTCCGCCGTCTGCCCGAGGACATGATGAGCGTTGCGCGGCTGGCTGGCGGATGAACTGAATCTTCTGAAATCGAATGGCAAACCACCAAACAGGAGAAAAGACGGAACAAGCAACGCCGCGCAGGCTGGAGGAAGCGCTCAAGCGCGGCCAGTTCGCGCGCAGTGCGGAGGTGCAGACGGTGTTCGTGCTGGTCGGTGGTCTTGTCGCCTTCAAAATGCTCGGTGCAGATGTGTGGCGACAATTGGTCAACACACAGATTTCCGTACTTGGTCATCTTCATGAAATTCCGCTGACGCTCGACGCCATGCAGAATTATGCCTTGCAGGCGGCCATGGTGTTCGGAGCGTGCGCAGGGCCGGTTATCGCGGCCACGGCGGTGGGTGGATTGCTCGCGGGCGGAATTCAGAATCGTTTTCAAACCGCTTCCGAGGCGCTCACGATGAACTGGGAGCGGCTCAATCCCGTGGAAGGTTTTAAGCGTGTGTTTTCGGGGCGCTCTCTCGTGCCGACAGGCATCTCGATCATGAAGCTCACCGTGATTGGCCTGCTGACGTGGTCTCAGGTGAAGAAGCTCTTGGAAGATCCGATTTTCTACACCGCAGTTGATGTGGCGCGTATCGGGCAGTTTCTGGCGGAGGCGGCTTTTGGAATAACCTGGCGTGTTGTTCTTGGCCTCTCCGTGCTGGCTGCACTGGATTACACCTATCAGTTCTGGCGCACCAACCGTGACTTGATGATGACGCGCGAAGAAGTGAAGGAGGAAATGAAAAACTCCGAAGGTAATCCGCAAGTCAAAGCCCGCCAGCGTCGTCGTCGTGCGCTGAAGACCGTCCGGCAAATGCTCCTGGATGTGCCCAAAGCCGACGTTATAGTGACAAACCCGACGCGTCTGGCCATTGCCCTGCGATATGACCGGAAGACAATGAAAGCTCCGAAAATTGTCGCCAAGGGTGCTCGATTGAATGCTGCCCGCATCCGTGAAATCGCGACACGTCACCAGATTCCAATCATCGAGAACAAGCCGCTTGCCAGGATGATGTTCAAATACGGGAAGGTCGGTGGTGAAATTCCGGCACAACTTTACTCGGCGGTGGCGGAGATTCTCGCCTACGTCTATCGCGTCAATCGTTACCGCTACTATGCGGAGCTGAACAACGCATAATTTATGGCAACAACGGCAAACACAACGTCCGGCGGATTGGGTCGCCTGCTTCGGCAGGGCGACCTGTGGATGATCTTCGGCCTCTTCGGCACCGTACTGCTGCTGATTCTTCCTGTGCCGCCGCTGGCGCTCGACATGTTCCTGGCAGTGAGTATCGCGCTGTCACTCTTAATCCTGCTCATCATCCTTTATATCGAAGACGCATCGGATTTCACGGGCTTCCCCACGCTGTTGCTGTGCGTGACGCTGTTCCGTCTCGCGCTGAATGTTGCTTCGACACGCTTGATTTTGCTGGACGGTTACGCAGGTCATATCATTGAGGCTTTTGGCAACTTTGTTGTTCGCGGCAATTACGTCGTCGGGCTGGTTATTTTCCTGATCCTTGTGCTCATCAACTTTGTCGTCATCACCAAGGGCGCGGGGCGCATCGCCGAAGTTGCGGCGCGGTTCACGTTGGATGCCATGCCCGGCAAACAAATGGCGATTGACGCCGAACTCAGCGCAGGTGTCATCAATGACGAGCAGGCCCGCACACGTCGCCGCAAGGTGGAGCAGGAGGCGGACTTTTATGGCGCGATGGACGGTGCGAGCAAGTTCGTCCGAGGCGACGCCATTGCCGCCGTGCTCATCACGCTCATCAACGTTCTTGGCGGTTTCGCCATCGGTATCGCGCAGAAGGGGATGACGATGACGGAATCGCTCCAGCGGTTCACGCTGTTGTCCATCGGTGATGGTCTGGTCTCGCAGGTTCCCGCACTCATCGTCTCGATGGCGGCGGGCATGCTGGTCACGCGCGCGGCGTCCAAAAACAGTCTCGGCCACGAACTTGGGCGGCAGCTTTTGTTTTATCCCAAGGCGATGGTGGTGTTGAGTGTCATGCTGGGCTTCTTTGCCGTCATGCCCGGGATGCCCATGTTGCCGTTTCTGGTGCTGGCTGGGGTGACGGGTTTCCTGGCGCGCAAACTCCAGATCAAGGCGCGTCTCGGCATTATACCCAAACCGGGTGCGGAAGTTTTGGCGAAGGACGGAAAATCCTCCGCAGACGCCAATGCAAACGGTGCGCAGTCGGGCACGGGCGAAAAACTCGAATCACTGCTGGCCGTGGATTCGTTGCAGATCGAGCTGGGCTACGGTCTGGTGAGTTTTGCGGACACGCGCAAGGGTGGCGATTTGTTGGAGCGCGTCACTGGGGTGCGGCGGACGTTTGTGCAGGAGATGGGGGTGGTGATTCCGCCAATCCGGTTGCGTGACAATTTGCAGCTCGGGGCGAACGAGTATCGTTTCCTTCTCAAGGGCCAGCCGATTGCGCAGGGGCAGTTGATGCCCGGCTACTGGCTCGCAATGAACGCAACGAACAGCAAGGTCGCTCTCAAGGGTGTGCCGACGGTTGAGCCGGTGTTCCAACTTCCCGCCACGTGGATCACGGATGTGGAACGCAAGAACGCCGAGGCGGCGGGTTACACGGTGGTGGACGCGCCCTCGGTGCTGGTGACACATCTGTCTGAAACCGTGCGGCGCAACAGTGCTGAAATTCTCAGCCGTCAGGATGTGCAGTTGCTGCTGGATAATCTCAAGCAAACGCACCCGACCGTGGTGAATGAATTGATTCCGACGCAGCTCACTGTCGGCCACGTGCAGCGCATTCTCCAAAACCTGCTCGGCGAGGGAATTTCCATCCGCAACCTCGCGGGCATTCTTGAAAAGGTGGGCGACCACGCGGCTATCACAAAGAATCCGGACGAACTTTCCGAGTTCGCCCGGCGTGCACTGGGCGCACAACTGGTGAAACCGTTTCAGGCCGAGAGCGGTATGTTGAGGGCGATCACGCTCGATCCGAAGCTCGAACAGCAGATTGCCCAGGGCGTGAGGCAATCCCCCACGGAAGTGTCGCTGCTGTTGGATCCAAAACTGGCGCGGCATCTCATGGAGACGTTGTCGAAGCATGTGCAGAAGTTTCTGGCGGACGGCGCGCCGCCACTGGTCTTGTGTGCGCCGCAAATCCGGCTGGCCTTTCGTAGATTTTTTGAGGCGACGTTTGCCGATCTCGCGGTGATCTCCTACGCGGAAGTGCCATCACGGGTTGAAATTCAAAGCGCGGCCATGGTGCCGTGTCTGGAGTGACTGAAGGACTGAACATGAAAACAACACACGCGCATATCACCAGACGACCTGAAGCTGCAACGTCGCCGGCAACGCCAAATCCTTTGAGCAGTCTGCGTCCCGCACGTAGCGGACATTTTTGGCCTGGCGAAAGTTTTGCGCTGTTCCCACGCGCACACGAACTGGCATCTGCAATGGCGGATGTTTCATTCGTGCTGCCGCAGATTGGGGCCGGACATTTTCCGAAGTGAAACACCGAAGACGACGAGAGAAACAATATGCAGGTTCACACATTCATTGCTGAGTCGGCGGCGGACGCCGTGAAACAGATTCGCGAGACGCTTGGCGCGGAGGCCGTGGTTCTCAATGTGCGGCGTTCGGAGTCGGAGGGGTTTTCACGACTCTGGCAGAAACCACGAATCGAAGTGCTTGCGCATCTGCCTGACAAAAGTGCGATGGCTTCCGAGGGCGAACCCTCAAATGTTCTTGCGCTTGCCGAGCTGCGCGAGGAATTGCGCGAGATTCGGCACAAGATTCAAACGTCGTCGTCTGCCGCAACCGATCCTTCATTGGTTTACGATGGCGCGCATGGAGTGACGCGTTCTGCCAGCGACGGTGGCTGGCGTGTAGGCAACTTGCTCACGAATGGAGGATTGTTGCCGTTATATGCTGGGCGTGTGGCGGAGGAGTTGCGGAGCACTCACGGCGAGATTCCGCCAGAACATCTGCGCCATGAGATCAAGATGGCTTTCGATATTCTCCGCAATCACTGGCGTCCGACTGTAACAGCGGACTCAGGTGTTCATGTGTTCGTGGGCGCACCTGGCGCGGGCAAGACGACGGCGCTTTGCAAATGGCTCGCACAAGCCTCGCTCGTCGAAGGCAAATCCGCGGCGGTCTGGCGGCTTGATGGTCACGTCGCAAACACGGCGGAGTCGTTGAGCATCTTTTGCGAAATTCTCGGCGTGCCGGTGGAACGTTGCGTGACGCGTGGCGCTCGCAAGCCGGACGCGGATATGTTGTTCATTGATCTGCCGGGTGTGAATACAGGCGATGCGTCCGCGATGGACCAGCTCGCGCGCCAGTTGAGTCTGTTGCCGGGTGCTCAGGTGCATCTGGTGTTGAACGGGGCGTATGAGCCGGCATTGATGCTTTTGCAGGTGCGGGCGTTCGAGGCGCTCGGTGCGGACGACGTGATCGTGACGCATCTGGACGAGGAGACGCGTTGGGGCAAACTGTGGAATCTGGTACTCGGCACAAATTGCTCGGTGAGATACCTCGCAGCCGGGCAAAATATTCCTGGTGACTTCGCCATTGCGACACCCGAACGAATCTTTGCAACGCAGTTTCCCGGGAAATCCCCATTATTGCAGTCTGAAGCCCACGTGGCAGATGCCTTGCTAAACCGCGAGTGGACGAATCAAAAATGAAGAAACTGATGATCATGGGCGGGCTGACAGGGTTCCTTATCGGATTCGGTGTTGGACTAATCAATGATGTTTCCTGGCCGGCATTGTTTCTTCGCGCAAGTGTCGCGGCGTTTGCCGCCGGCGTTTTGATGCGCTGGTGGGGCGGTGTGTGGATTCGTGGCCTGCAGGAAAGTCTTTCACAGAGAACGACGGACATCGCGCCACTGAAGTCAACCCCAGTTGCAGCCAAAAAATAATTGTCAGACATGGCCAACAAGACCCAAACCAGCACGACGAAGCCTGATGGCAAGGCCAGAGCCCGGGTTGTTGCGCAAAGCTACAAGCGAATGACACCCGGGAGTGCGGCCGAGGAGGCCATGGTGGTGCAGCATCTGCCGTTGGTACGCACTGTGGTGGGACGCCTCGCCATGAATCTTCCTTCCCACGTTGATACCGATGATCTTTATAGTTCCGGTTTGGTGGGGCTTTTGAACGCGGTCAGGCACTTTGATCCGGAAGGCGGAAGCTCGTTCGAGGCATACGCACGGGTACGTATTCGTGGCGCGGTGTTCGATGAATTGCGGCGTCTCGACTGGGTGCCGCGCTCCATTCACGACAAGGCGCGCAAGGTGCAGGGGGCGATTCAGGAAATTGAACAGGCCACGGGCGAAACGGCGTCCGATGAAGATGTGGCGTGTGCTTTGAAGCTCACGCTTGACGAATACCAGGAACTGCTCGACGAGATAAAGCCGGCGACATTCGTGTGTCTCGATGCCTCGCCAGGGGACGACGACGACACGAGCCGGCATGAGAGCATCGCCGATGACGCGCAGCCGAATCCGATGGATTGTACGGCGCGGCGCGAGGTGGCCAGGTTGATTGCCCGTCGCATCGAGAAGCTGCCGGAAATGCAGCGCAAGGTTCTGGCGCTTTACTATTTTGAAGATATGCGGCTGCGCGAAATTGCCGAAGCGTTTGGCGTGACGGAATCGCGCATCTGCCAGATTCACTCACAGGCCATTCTCTCCATCAAGGCGTATCTGGCGCAGCAGGAGAAGATGGATGAAACCTCCCACCTACTCACACACGCATGATTGTCATAGTTGGATGCCTCATGGTTCTCGGTGCTGTTCTTGGCGGCTTCATAATGGCCGGCGGCCACATGGGCGCACTTATTCAGGTGTCTGAGTACGTCGTAATCTGTGGTTCGGCTGCGGGTGCGCTGGTGATCATGTCCCCGAAATCCGTGCTGATAGCACTTTTTAAGCAAATGATTGGTACCCTTAAGGGCAGCCCTTATGGCAAGAAAGCTTACGAGGATCTGTTCAAGGCACTTTATGAACTATTCATGATCGGGCGGCGCAACGGAATGATCGCACTCGAAGAGCATGTGCTCACGCCGGAATCGAGCAGCATCTTCACAAAATATCCGAGCTTTCTCAAAGATCATCATGCGATGGCGATACTATGCGGTGGATTGAAGCCCATCATTGATGGCAAGGTGAAACCCGACCAGTTGAAGCTCCTGCTGGACACGGAACTCGACACAATGGAGGACGAACATCACAAGCCGGTTGACGTGCTGACCAAGGCGGCTGATGCGATGCCCGGGTTTGGGATCGTGGCGGCGGTGTTGGGCATTGTGATCACCATGGGAAGCATCGCCGGTCCGGTTGAGGAAATTGGCCACCATGTGGCCGCTGCACTTGTGGGAACTTTCCTCGGAATTTTGATATCCTACGGATTTCTGAATCCGCTCTGTGTCAATATGGCTTTTGTGGGTTCGTCTGAACTGGCCTATTTCAAAACCATATCCATTGCTGTGGTGGGCTTCGCCAATGGGATGGCGCCCATTATGGCCATCGAAGTGGCACGTCGTGGATTGACCAGTGATGTCAAGCCGACTGCGGACGATCTGGAGGCCATGCTGAAAAAGGCCACCGCGGCACCGCAGGGTTGAGATATTTCGGCAACCAGAACGCGGACGGAAAGCAATTATTGAATCATGGCAAAAAAAGGTCACGGACATCATGGCGGCGCGTGGAAGGTGGCTTATGCCGACTTCGTCACGGCAATGATGGCGTTGTTCCTGGTGCTGTGGCTTGTGTCGCAGGATCAGAAGATCAAGGAAGCCGTGCAGCGCTCTTTCCGCAATCCGTTCGCATCAATCACCAAGGAATCCACCGGCATCCTTCCGAACAAGGACGTGCAGGCAGTGTCATCAAAGGATGGGAATTTCGATTCAGCCTCTGCCGTCGAGTTGAACATGCTGCGCAAACTGTCGCAGGACCTGTTGAACACGCTTCAAAGCAATCCGGAGAATCCTGAGGAGAACCCATTGAACATCGAGGTCACGCCTGAGGGACTTCGAATCAGTGTGTTTGATCGGAATCACAAACCCATTTTCGAGCCGGATTCGGCTGAATTCACGGAATACGGCAAATGGATTTTCACCACGCTGGCGTGGCAGGTTTCACGTTTTACCAACACCCTTTCTGTCGAGCTTGAGGGACACACCGAGGCAAATCACACTCCGAAAGATCCGAAACTCGATCCATGGGAGCTGACTGCAAATCGCGCCAATGCCGCGCGTCGGAAACTGCTCGAACATGACGTATTGCCGCGACAGATCAGAAAGGTCGCAGGTTTTGCAGACACCCAACCGATGCCGAACGTGGATGCGATTGACGTGAGCAACCGCCGTGTGGCTGTGCTCTTGAAGATCAAACCGGGGACCCAGCTTTAACATGTCTTCCAAATTTGTGCCGCTTCTGCCGACTGCTCCGGTGTCCGCCGGCCCGGGTCGCGCGGTGGATTCCGCAGTGGCGTCCGCCGCCTTTATGGCACTGTCCCCTTCCCCTGCTTCGCAGCCTGCTGGTGCTTGTGCGCACGCACCGGTCCAATCTTCCGCCAAACCCATCGTTACGCTCAGGCGTGACGGCGACCGTGTGACACATGTGCGTGTTGAATGTGCGTGCGGTCAGGTGATTGAGTTGGAGTGCGCATATTGACAATTGCCGCCAACGGCCGATTGCTTTCCTGCCAGGTTCACAATCCTTTTCGTGGTCTGAGTCCTCTCAAACTCGCGGCGAATTGATTCCAGGATTATGAGCAAGTTTACGATTGCTGGGAGGGAAACGCAGATCAACCCCTGGGAAAAATCTGCATCTCTTCGGGGTGAAACGCGGCAACTTTTTCCCCGGTGAATTCCTCGCGAAGTGCAAAACCTCTCTAAAATCGCGATATTCTATCTGTGGCATTAGCGCTGCTTGGCAGCGGGTCGTGAACGTAAGTTTGTATCAAGCCGCCGCTGCAATGACGGCCAATGAGAGATGGCAGGATGTGATTTCAGAGAATCTCGCGTCCTCTTCCATACCGGGTTTCAAAAGGAACACTGTTAGTTTCGATGCCGTACAGGCCGGGATGATGCCGCAACAGACTCCTGATCCCCGGATGAATTACACTCTTCCGCGCGCCACAGTCTCCACCAGTTTTGCACAGGGGCAGCTTCAACCCACCGGATCGAACAAAGATCTGGCCATTGAAGGTGTAGGTTTTTTTGAAGTCCAACTGCCGTCGGGCGACACTGCGTTTACGCGGGATGGTTCATTTCATGTAGGCAATAGTGGAGAGTTGGTCAACAAACAGGGTTTCCCTCTGATGGGCGAAGCGGGGCCGATCAAGTTGGATGCGGCAAACAGAGAGCCAATCTCAATTTCTGCAAAGGGCGAAGTTTCTCAAGGTGCTCAAGTAAGAGGTAAGTTGAAGATCGTTGAATTTGAAAAACCACAGGGCCTTTCGCAGATCGGTGGCGGTTTGTATTCGCTCGGCCAGTCGAATCAACTCCCTATCACCGCTCTGAACAGTCAAGTCCGGCAGGGTTTTATGGAAGCCTCAAACGTCTCGTCCGTAAAGGAAATGGCCGGACTTATCAGCACGATGCGCGCGTTTGAAGCCAGTCAGCGCGTATTGCAGATGCACGACGAACGCATGGGTCGTGCAATTTCCGAGCTGGGCAACCCAAATTGAATTTGATTTATGCTTCGCGCCCTTTACTCCGCATCGTCCGGCATGGAGTCACAACAGACCCAGCTCGACGTCATCTCGAACAATCTCGCCAACGTCAGCACCACCGGCTTCAAGAAGAGCAAAGCCGAGTTTCAGGATTTGCTTTATCAAACCACGAGTGCACCGGGCGCGGATGCCGGCGGCGGCAATCAGGTCCCAACGGGCGTGCAGATCGGTCACGGCTCGCGGCTCGTTTCCACGGCAAAGGTGTTCACCAATGGCGAACTCAAGCAGACGGGAGAACGTCTGGATCTGGCCATCGAGGGCGACGGCTTTTTTGAAGTACAAATGCCCGACGGTTCAAAAGCCTACACCCGTGACGGCAATCTCAAAACGGGCCCGGACGGACGCATTCTCACCAGCACCGGTCTTCCATTGCAGGGCGGCTTCCAGCCAATCCCTGCAGGCTCCACAAATGTCTCGATCGCATCTACGGGCGAAGTTTCGATTTCCGGGAGCGCTGGGAATTCCTCCTTCCGCATGCAGTTGGTTCGGTTTGCCAACCCTGCCGGTCTTTCAAGTCTTGGGCGGAATCTTTATGCCGAGACCCCGGCATCCGGCGCCGCAGAAATCGGCAGTCCTGGGGAAAGCGGTTTTGGCACGGTGCAACAAGGCGCTCTCGAAATGTCCAACGTGAAAGTCGTCGAAGAAATGGTGAACCTCATCGTGGCGCAGCGCGCATACGAGGTGAATTCCAAGGCTGTCCAGGCCGCCGACGAAATGCTGCAAATGAGCAACAACATCCGTCGCTGATAATGAACTTCCTCCCCCCTCAGACCCGGCCCCTCCTGCCGAGCCTGTCACTAGTGGCGGCTCTCTCGGCCTCATTGGCCGGAGAGCCGCTCACGTGGCAACTGCGTCCTGCGGCACAGGTGGACTCCATGGGGATACATCTCGATCAACTGATCGCAAACGCTCCGCTGGAACATGCGCACCTGCGTCTCGCGTCCGCTCCAGGGCCGGACCAGTCACTCACACTTACCCGCGCCCAGATCAATGCATTGCTGGAAAAAACGGCACCCGATCTTGCCAGCACCAACTGGAGTGGCGTTGCGCAGGTGAAGATCACCCGTCGCACCCGGCCGCTTGACGAGGCTGGCATCAAATCGCTGCTCACTGACACGCTGCAAAAGGATTTTGTAAAAGAGAAAGGTGAACTTGAACTGCGGTTCACCCGCGCA
The DNA here is from genome assembly GCA_964429665.1 of uncultured Bifidobacterium sp. Taxonomy (GTDB): domain Bacteria; phylum Verrucomicrobiota; class Verrucomicrobiia; order Limisphaerales; family JADLHS01; genus JADLHS01. The sequence continues at coordinate 5,498 of CAYSDO010000013.1, read as the reverse complement.
TGGAACACCGTTGCCGTGGTGGATGAACCGCTCGCGCTGCGCGTCGTGGATTTGCCGTCGCTGGGGGTGACACCCAATTGCATCGTCCGGTTTGAACTCAAGGCGGGCGATGAACTGCTCGGTACATGGCAGGCCACAGTCACTGCAAAGGTCTGGCGCGATGTCTGGGTGGCCAGCTCGTCAATCAAGCGCGGCCAGCCGGTGCTCGATGCCGATCTCGTCAAGGAACGCCGCGATGTGCTTGCGCTGCGCGATGTGCTCGGAGTTCTGGAAACGGACAAACCCGGTCTTGAGATTGCGGAGAACATTCCTGCGGGCGGCGTTCTGACTTCGCGTTCGATCAAGCAAACCCCCGTGGTAAGACGCGGCCGGATTGCGGACGCGGTCGTCCGTGATGGCGCGCTGTTGCTTTCAATGAAAGTCGAGGTGTTGGAAGACGGTGTGCCCGGTCAGACTGTGCGGGTGCGGAATCAGAAAACGAAACGTGAATTCCGGGGTACGGTCCAGAATGAGGAAACCATCCATGTCTCCCTCTGATCAATTTCAAAACCACAATATCATGAAACACACCAACACCATCAAAGTGGCCTCACGGCTCGAAACACCTGCTCTGCCTCCCTTGCGTTTCGTCGGTCGGTTGACGACGAATGACCAGCCTGCGGCGATTGAAATTCGCAGCAGGCGGCGTGAGAGCGGAAGGTTGTTTGCTACGCGTGTTTCGCGACTTGCGTGCGCCGTTTTGTTCGCATTGGGCGGCTTCACCACGGTCGCTCCTGCTCAATCGCTCTGGAAGGACGGCGCGTCCGTTGCAATGGTCAGCGACCGTCGTGCCCGCGCAGTGGGCGATTTGCTAACGATCATAGTTCAGGAAAACAACAGCGCATCGAAGGACAACTCGACGAAAACTGCCAAGAGTTCTGCGATTGACGCGAGCCTGGACACCGTGCTGTTCAGTCCGGCGGCCAGCGGATTCATGACCAAGGGTGGCAAGCTGCCCGCGCTGAAGATGACGGCCAAACAGGATTTCGACGGCGGCGGCAAGATCAGCAACTCTGAAAAAATCACCGCACGCATCGCTGTGCGCGTCGTGGACGTGTTGCCCAACGGCAACCTTGTGATCGAAGGCCGTCGCACCACGTCATTCTCCGGCGAGACGCAGGAAGCCGTGTTGCGTGGTGTGGTTCGCGGTGAAGATGTCACGCCCAACAACAGCGTGTTCAGCTACAACGTTGCGGACGCGACGATCAAATATATCTCGAATGGTTCCGTTACTGATTCGCAGCGCAAGGGCTGGTTTCTGCGCGTGTGGGACAAGGTCACTCCGTTCTGAGATGGAGATATGATATCAACATGAATTGCTACCTTAAGAAAATGTCCCTGACCTCAAGGCTGGCAACCTCGCTGGCGCTGGCGGTGTTGCTTTGTCAAAGCGCCTTTGCCGGCTCGCGTGTGAAGGACCTGGCAATGCTCGCCGGGGCGCGTGAAAACCAGCTTGTGGGTTACGGACTTGTCACGGGACTTGCGGGGGATGGCGACAAAGACCCGGTTTACACAGTGCAGAGCGTGGCAAACATGCTCCAGCGTTTCGGTATCAACGTTCCAGCCACGACTCTTTCCTCCAAGAACATCGCGGCGGTCATGATCACTGCCGACATTCCGGCGTTTGTCAAAAACGGCACCCGTCTTGACGTGGTTGTGTCGGCAATCGGCGACGCGAAGAGTCTCCAGGGTGGCGTGCTGCTGCAGACGCCGCTCATCGGCGCGGATGGAAAAGTCTATGCCGTGGCTCAAGGCACGCTCGCAGTGGGCGGTTTTCTGGGTGGCGCCGGTGGGGCAGGTGGTGCGACGGTTCAAAAAAACCATCCCACGGTGGCGCAAATTTCCGGAGGCGCACTTGTAGAGCGCGAGATTCCCACCGAGGTCGTGAAGGACAACTTTGTTGAATTGCTTCTCCGCGATCCCGATTTCACGTCGGCTGCGCGCATGGCCGCGGCGATCAATGCAAGATTCACCAACAGCGCCGAGGCCATTGACTCGACGTCGGTAAGGGTCAAGGTGCCGGAAGCCCAAGCGAAATCACCGGTGGATTTCATCGCGCGCATCGAGGCGGTGGAAGTGACACCGGATGTTCCTGCGCGTGTCATTATCAACGAGCGCACGGGCACGATAGTTGCCACGGCGCGCATCCGGATTGCCGAGTGCGCGGTGTCCCACGGCGATCTGACAATTTCAATTGCCTCCACGGTGGATGTGTCCCAGCCGAATCCGTTGAGCAGCACCGGCACGACTGTTGCCACGCCGCGCACGGATGCAAAGGTGGAGGAGAAAAAGGGCCAGTTTGTTGCGCTGCCCGAGATGCCCACGGTTGAAAAGGTGGCAGCCGGATTGAACGCGATCGGCGTTTCGGCGCGCGACATGATGGCGATCTTTCAGGCAATGAAACAGGCCGGCGCGTTGCAGGCCGAACTCGTGATGCGTTGAAATGGAAATTCCCGCGTTCAATTCAGCGGTGAAGCCGGCGGATGTCCCGCTCGAACGGCTCGCGGCCAATTCAAAGCTGACCGACGCGCAGAAGGTGAAGGAGCTGGCACGCCAGTTTGAAGCGGTGCTGCTGAGGCAGATTCTCGGTGAGGCGCAGAAGAAGGTGTTCGTCTCAAAGATGAACCCGGATTCGATTTCAGGCGGAATTTATCAGGACATGATTACGAATCAAATGGCGGACAAGATCAGCAGCTCCGGGTCGTTTGGCCTGGCTCGCGCGCTGGAGAAGCAGTTGCAACACGAATTGAAAACCGAAAAGCCGTCCACTGACGGCACCAAACAACCATGACTCAAGCCCTTGAAGATTTGATCCAGTCGTTGCGCGAGGAATTGCAGAGCTACGGCGAGATGCTCGCGCGTCTCGACCAGCAACAGGAGCAGGTGATGAACCGCGCGCCGGACGAATTGCTCCAGTCCACCGCCGGCATCGAGACCCAGAGCTACGCCATCCAGGAGGCGCGGCGCGTGCGCGAATCAAAACAGGGCATTGTTGCGCTTGGCCTCAAGCTTGCCCGGGATGCCGGTTTCAGTGAAATCATTC
>CAYSDO010000013.1:0-2406 GCA_964429665.1 uncultured Bifidobacterium sp. | reverse complement strand
TCCGAATCTCCCGGTGGATTACCGTCCGCTGCTTTCCGCGCTTGTTCAGGAAAACAACGAACTGCTCGTGCGTGTGCATCAACGCTCGCGGCAGAATCACATTCTGCTCTGCCGCTCGGTTGAGTTGATGAGCCGGCTGCTCGGAAGTTTGCTGCCCGGCAGCAGCACGGTCTATACGGAGCGGGGTGATGTGCTTGGCGCTTTCGGCAGTGTCACGCGGTCCACCTATCACGCGATTGGCTGAATCATGCTAGGACTATTTGGCATCTTGAATCTCGGTACACGCTCGCTCTCCGCACAACGGCAGGGCGTGGAAGTGGCGGGGCAGAATCTTGCCAATGTCAACAACCCTGCCTATGCACGGCAGCGGGTGCAGCTGGCCACCAGTGTGACGACCATTGGCGAATCCGGACCGCAGGGTTCGGGCGTGGATGCCGTCGCCATTGTCCACATGCGCAGCGCGATTCTGGACAACCAGATTCAGGCTGAAGGCAGCGTGCGCGGCTCGCTCGAATCGCAACAACTCGCGTTGCAATATGCCCAGGCATCCTTAGGTGCGCAGATTGACCGGCTCGCTTCCGGCGCGGAAGGCGCAGCGGCTGCTTCAGGTGTTGGCGGCGGACACAGCGTCGGAGCGGGGCTTTCTGATTTGTTCGCGGCATTTCAAAGTTTGTCGAGCAACCCGACTTCGATGGCGGAACGGCAGACACTCTTGATGAAGGCATCCACGCTCGCCAGCCAGTTCAACCAGATTGATCAGCGGCTCGGAAATCTCCGGCTGTCCCTGAATGACTCCATCAACGCGGATGTTGGTGCCGCGAACGGCATTCTTTCCACCATCGCCGAATTGAACCGCAATATCAGTCAGATCGAGGCCATGTCCTCAGGGCAGGCCAACGACCTTCGCGACGCGCGCCAGCAACAGATCGAGCTGCTTTCAAAATACGTGAAGGTGGATGTGACCAACGGCGCAAACAACATGCTGAACATTTCCGTGGACGGCACTGCACTGGTCACTGACATCAGTGTCACCGACACGCTGGATTCTTATGATGCGGGTGCTGGCCAGGTCCTCGTTCGTGCCGCCACCGGCGGCAACACGCTTGACGTCACCGGTGGCAGTATTCATGGCACAATCGAGGCGCGCGACGTTGCGGTGGCAACGCTGCAGTCGGGCATCAATGATCTCGCGTCGCTTCTCATCACGGAAGTCAACGCTGCTCACACTGCGGGGTTCGGTCTAGGTGGAACGACGGGTGAGAACTTTTTCAACGGCACAACCGCAGCGGACATCGCGGTCAATTCAACCTTGCTCAATGATCCTTCGCTGTTGCAGGCGGCTGGTGTGACGGGTGCGCCCGGAGACAACCAGGTGGCGCTCTCGCTTGCGCAGCTTGCGGACAAGAAACATGCATCGCTCAACGGCCAGTCGTTTGCCCAGGGTTATGGCCAGGCTGTGGCGGGTCTGGGCCAGGCATTGTCTTCTGTCAACACACAGCTTTCCGATCAACAAGCGGTGGAAAACATGCTGTTGCGTCAGCGCGATTCGCTCGGCGGCGTGTCACTCGACGAGGAAATGGCTGACCTAACCAAATTCCAAAAGGCGTTCGCCGCCTCGGCCCGCTTGATCACCACCGTGGACGAGATGCTCGACACTTTGGTCAACATGAAACGCTGATGAATTTCAACACAGGAGAATGACATGCGTGTAACAGCCAATACATTTTCGTCCTCGTTGGTGGACAGCCTCGGCAGCCTCGCGGTGCGGCAGCAACGCCTTCAAAGCCAGGCTGCCACGGGCCAGCGCATCCGTTTGCCGGAAGATGATCCGGTGGCGTTGCGTCGTGTGATCGATCTTCAGGCCGAGTTCAGTGCAGTGGGACAGTATTCGCGCAACATCGCGCGTGAAACCGACAAGGCAATGGCCGCCTTCAGCAACATAAAATCACTCAAGGCCATCTCCGATCGGGCCGGTGAAATCGCCACCCTGGCAGATGGTTTGAAATCCTCCGAGGAATTGCGTTCCTACGCCATCGAAATCACCGAGATGATCAAGCAGGCGGCGCATCTGATGAATTCAAAAAGCAACGGCGATTTCATCTTCGGCGGCACCCGCACCGATGTGCCACCCTACACCCTTACGACTGACGCGAACGGCAACGTCCAGAGCGTGACGTTTCAGGGCAACACTGAAACAGCACCGGTGGAGATTGCGGAAGGTGCGACGATGAGTGCGCAGGTCGTCGGCGAAAATGCCAGCGGCAGTGGATTGCGTGGATTGATAGCTGACAGCCGTTCGGGTGCGGACTTTTTCAACCACCTCATTTCACTCCAGAACAATCTGCTCGCAGGCGACACATCCGCCATTGCGGCTACCGACCGCGCGGCGCTCGCCCAGGACGAGGA
>CAYSDO010000012.1:0-30870 GCA_964429665.1 uncultured Bifidobacterium sp. | reverse complement strand
CCGAGCACGGCGTCGGCGACAACATGGCGATGCAACAAAGCAAACTCGCCGTGGATACGCGCACGTTCCCAGTGTTGATCTACGATCCGCGCAAAGGCGACAAGATCGCCCAGCGCCTCAGTCTCCAGGGCAATCCGTCCGAGAAAACGGATTTCTTCATCGAACCGAAGACGAACGAAGTCTATGACTTCATCCGCTTTGCCCGCACCGAAGGCCGCTTTGCCAAACACTTCGACAAAGACGGCAACCCGAGCGAGACGTTGCTCAAAGCCAAACAGGAGCGCCTCGACAACTGGCGCACTTTGCAGGAGCTGGCAGGGATAATTTAAGGCGCCACAAGACCGGTTTCCTTCGCAAACGCGGCGAAATCATGCACTCACGTATCCCATATTGAGCACCTGCGCGTTGGAAACTGGAACAAGAACCATCCCCAAACAGTTTGTTGATCACTCAACTTCGCGGTTGGCGCAGATTGAAAGCTGATGTGGCTCTGGGTCCGGGCGCATGCTTTTTGACGGCAAGAACGCAACGGAAGCCTGTGTCTACCGCACGGCTGCCCGGCAAGATCCGATTTCGCAGCCCTGATTGCAGTTGGAGGGAATTCGAAGTCGAATGCCACGATCCTCCGCGTTGCACGCGATAGGCCTTGCCACCGCCATCGTCGCCAGCCGAGGTAAGGCGACGAGCTTCCTCGCTGTTCATCTCCTTGCGGTACCAATCTTCACACCATTCCCACAAGTTCCCTCCCAAATCATAGAGTCCATAATGGTTCGAGCCGAACGCTCCAACCGGCGATGTCTGCGCGTATCTGTCGGAGAAACCTTCGGAGCCAGGCCAGTCCTTGGGATAATTTTCATCCATGACCTCGGTGCCCCCATAGTTTCCGGCGCCGGAAGGCGGCGGCCACGACTCACCCCATGGGTATTTAGGTTTGCCCACAGCAGCGCTCCACTCGGCATCGGTTGGTAGACGGTATTCCTGATCTTTGCTCATCCTGCCGGCCTGTTGTTCTTTCAACGTGAGCCATTCGCAAAATGCGTGTGCATCATCCCAACTTACGCCACATACAGGATGCGTTTTTTCCTGTTTGAACCCCGGATTCAGCCAACTGTCTCCCCATTGTTTCCAGCCTTCTTTCCTCGCCGACCAGGTTCGTTCAGTTGCATCATAACCGGTCTCCTTTACAAATGCCGCAAAATCCTGCACGCGTGTTTTCCAAATGCAAAACGACGCTTCGGTGCCGGGAACTGGTACAAAAACCATCCCCAAGCTGTTGGTCCATCTCACGCGGTTCATTTCAGTGAAGTTTGCTTCGCGCTCCACGATCCCATAATAAGGACCATCAGATCTTTCTCCGTGCCTTGGACCTCCAGAGGGAACGTCATTCCACGTTCCGAAACGGTCTGAACCAGGAGCTTTGCTGAAAAACCAATTCAGACACACACGGATTTCAAAAGGCATACGAGATGGTTCGCCCGGTTGCCAATTGGTGTAGACGACCGGTTCGCCGTTGGACCATTCATAATCCTCGCCCGAGGAGTTAAGCTTGAGCCCGATCCACAATGGCAGCAGGCGAAAATCGCCCGCAAGGAACTCTGTTTCAAGAAACCGTTGTTCTGCTGCATCCCCAATCGCAACAAGGTGCCCGTCCAGTTTTTGAGCGTCCGCCTCCGCTTCCTCCCAAGCAAGTGCGCGGCTGGTACGCGCATAATAATGGTCATTGCCTCCCTGAGATTTCCGCCATTGAACCCACTCGACCAGCCGGGTTGGCACTGGGATCGCCTGAGCGTTAGTAAATTGTTGAGCCAGAATCGCAGCAGCCAACCTTGGTTGCTCGCCCAAATCCAGCACCACCCGGAAGCCATTATCCATGATACGATAATCAGGCGTGTCGCGATGTCGAACGGATGACACGGCATTGGTTCTGTCGCTGCACAACCACGAACTACCCCGTTTTACACGATACATCTGACGCGTGTCAGACCAATCATGGCACCATTGGTTCACATTTCCCCCCATATCGTACAATCCAAACGGGTTCGCTGAAAAGCTGCCGACGGGCGAAGTCCATGTGAAGTCGTCAACTTTCATTCGCGGCCCGTAATTTCCGATCCCCACTGGCGGGGGCCATTGGTTTCCCCACGGGTACACGTTATCGATCTTTCGGCTTTTCTCCATCGGGGATTCTCCCAACTCCGGTCCTAATCCTGATGCGGTGCTCCACTCTGAATCTGTCGGAAGTCGGTAGCTCTCGCCATGGCTTAGCTTGCCCGCGCGTCGTTCCTTCGCCGTCAACCAGTCGCAAAACGCCGTAGCATCCTCCCAACTCACCCCGCAAACCGGATGTGTTGGCCCCTGGGGGAAACCGGGAACTAGCCAACTGTCTCCGCTTTGTTTCCAACCGTCACTTGAACGCGAAAACATGCCATTAGTCGCGGCATAGCCGGTTTCCTTAACAAACGCGGCAAAATCCTGCACCCGCGTATCCCAGATTGAAAAGAGCACCTTGGTGTTGGGTACTGGAACAAAAACCATGCCCAAGCTGTTGGTCCGTCTGCCGGTTTGGACCCAGACAGCAGGCGGCTTTGATCGCCCCAGCCAAAACCAAGCCGCACCGATGAGTAAAAGGGCAGCGAGTCCAACCAAAGCTGCCCGCTTGGCGCCGGACAATCGGAACGCACTGGACTTCATACGAGCCTCTCTCCTCAGATCGAAAATCAGCGGCCCTTCGAGCTCGTGCGCCAATCCTTTGGCAGATGGAAATCTCTTGCTCGGGTCTTTCGCCAAACTCTTGAGGCAGATTCTGTCCAGTTCGGGCGGCACGAGGGGATTGCTCTCCGATGGCGGAACGGGCGGTTCGTTCAACACCTGCATCAACACTTCCGCAGCCGATTCACCCCGGAACGGCGCGTGACCGGTCAACAGGTGGAAAAGAATTGCGCCCAGCGAATAAACATCGCTGGTGACCCCCACCGTTCCGCGTTTGATCGAGATCTGCTCCGGCGGCAAATACCCGGGCGTGCCCAGCGTCGCCCCGCTCAAGGTAAGCGTTGAGGCATCCGCGAAGCGCTTGGCTAGGCCGAAATCCGTGATGCGCAATCGCCCATCCGACCCGAGCAGGACGTTCGAGGGTTTCAAGTCCCGGTGCAACACTCCTTGCAGATGCGCGTAGTGAACCGCCTCGGCAATGGTCTTCAGATACTCGACCGCTTGTTGCGGTGGCAGCGGTGTGCCTCGTGTCAGGCTCGCGAGGTCCTGACCGGGGACATACTCCATCGAAAAGTATGGCTGCCCCTCATGCTCGCCGGCTTCGTGGATGGGAACGATGTTCGGATGATGAAGTTGAGCGGCCAACTCCGCCTCGTGCCGAAACCGTTTTCTGAAGTCCGCGCTGGCGTGGGCACCTCCCAGCAAAAGCTTGAGCGCGACGATGCGGTTGAGACTTTTCTGTCGCGCCTTATAAACCACCCCCATGCCGCCATGCGCAATCACCTCCAGCAACTCGTAATCTCCGATGTAAGTGAGGCTTGTCCCAATGGCGCGGATGTCCCCCAAGGACAAAACAATCGTGCTCCGCTCATCGCCATCAGGCTTCAACAGCAGCCCCAAAGCGCAGCCGGAACACACTCCACCAAGAGAGTCCGTTGGCAAATCGGCGCCACAGCGCGGACATGCCGAAGGTTGCGCTTTGCTTTCCATATTTGAATCTACGCCAATACGAGGAAATGGTAACCGGCTCGCCTACCGACCAAACAAGCGAATGAGGTATTGAACCTCGTCCTCCCAGTCCTGCTCATCGGCGACGGTCTGTCGAATTTCCTCCCGGATTAATCCCTTCAAACGGGCACGCAGCGCCATGCTCCACCGCGTCGCCGCAAACAACCCCGCCTCCATGGCGGTCGGCAAGTCCAGTTTGCTAGGATTGTTCACGCTCGGAGTTTATGAAAGACAAGAAGCTCGCGCAACGCCCATGACATGGAGCGCTGGTTTTTCCCGCTTGAACTTCCGTTATGCACCGCGTCCCAAAATCGTAACCGCTGTTGTAATGCGTTCTATGAAGAGTCCGCGCTCCGGGCATTCCGTCCGAGAAAACGGATTTCTTCATCGAACCGAAGACGAACGAAGTTTATGACTTCATCCGCTTCGCCAAACATTTCGACAAAGACGGCAACCCGAGCGAGACGCTACACAAAGCCAAACAAGAACGCCTCGAAAACTTGCGCACCTTGCAGGAACTGGCGGGGATTATTTGAAGCCATGATTCGGTATCAAGATTTACCGGCCGCATAGATTGTGTTTCGTGTATGTTTGTACGTAGCGGTTTCAGCGGGGGCTGCCGCGAGGTTCTGATTGAACGTAGGAGTGCCATCATGGGTCGAACGGACAGCCAACATGAACCCAAGTCCCGCACGACTCAACAGTTCCCTCCTGATAGGAATTGGTATTTGTCTGCTCGGGGCTGGCCTATGGGCTGGACTCCAGTTGCGCTACAAGGCCACTGCCAGAATCAAGATTGTCGGCGAATATTGGCAGACCGAACCGGCGTGGACGGGGAAAGGAATCCCTGAACCTATCCAAGTTGGGATTGTGGGCGTTTACTCTTTGCTCGGCACAGTCGTCGAATCGCCGACCTTTGCAGGGGACCGGAGGAATCTGCAGCCTGCGGAGGCAATCGCACGGCTCCGTAGGAGCCTGGATATTCACCCCATCAGGAACACTTCGCTGGTTGAAACTCAGTTCGCGAGCCGGAATCCCGAAGAGGCGGCGAACATCGTTAACAGGATTGCCCAGGTGAGTGCTAATTTGCCGCAGGTGCAAATTGTGGATCTGGCGACCCCTCCCACCCAAAGAGTCTTTCCCAACCTTGCCGACGGGCTCAAGTTGGTGGCGTTTGGAATCTTTTTAACGCTTCTGGGATTGTTCGTGCTGTTCGACACCCGGCAATCATCTGCCATAGCGGCTGGACCACGCGGCGATCTGTAATCCAAATCGAATTGCAATTCGGGGCGTGTCGTCGAAGAATCCGACATCGCATGAAATTGCCCCCGCTCCTCCTCTGCGCCGCGCTCGCGGCTGCGTTCGTTTCAACCACCTTGGCCGGCAACTGGGCGCATTGGCGCGGGCCGAACTTCGACGGTTCGACGCCCGAAAAGAATCTGACTGATGATTTCTCGAAGACGAATAACGTGAAGTGGGTTGCCGACCTGCCCGGGCCATCCGCCGCCACACCCATTGTTTGGGGTGACACGGTTTTCATCAGCTCGACCGACACCAAAACCAAAACGCTGCGGGCGATGGCGTTTGAACGGAAGGGCGGTAGGCCGCTTTGGAATGTTGAAGTCGCACCGGGTTTCAATCAGGACAACAACAGTAACTTCGCGTCGCCCTCGCCGACCACGGACGGGAAGCTGGTTTATTTTCTCTACGGCACTGGTGATCTGGTCGCGTTTGATTTCAAAGGCAACAAAGTCTGGTCGCGCAGTCTGGAGAAAGATTACGGCCCGTTCGCCTACAACTGGACTTACGGTGCAAGCCCGACGCTGTTCGACGGACGACTTTACATCCAGGTCTTGCATCGCGATGTGCCGGTGAAGGGACGCGGGCGGAGTGACGGTCCAATTGATTCGTATCTTCTCGCGTTGGAGACAGCGACCGGCAAGGAGTTGTGGAAACAGGTCCGTCCGAGCGACGCAGCCCAGGAATCGAAGGAGGCATACAGCACACCGATTCCATTTACTGCGAATGGCGTGAGCGAAATCCTCATCTCCGGCGGCGATTGTTTGACCGGTCACGATGCAAAGACAGGCAAGGAACTCTGGCGCTGGGGCTCTTGGAATCCGACCCGCATTGGCCATTGGCGACTTGTGCCTTCGCCGGTGGGGACGGAATCCGGCGCGGTCGTTTGCGCGCCGAAAGGGTCGCCAATTTACACTGTGAAGCATGGACTCAACGGAAGCCTCGATGATTCGGCTCTGGCGTGGACGAGCGCTGATCGCGAAGTGTCGAGCGACGTATGTACGCCGCTCTACTATCAGGGCCGGCTGTATGTTGTGAATGGCGACCGGAGGACCATAGCACGCGTGGACCCGGCCACCGGCAAAGCGGATTGGGTTGGCGATCTCAACTCGCGGATAAAGATTGAAAGCTCGCCGACGGGTGCCGACAGGAAGGTTTATTTTCAGAACTTCAGAGGCGAACTGTTCATTGTGGCCGCAGAAAAGGAATTTAAACTACTTCGCACGATCCCGATGGGCGATGACGGCGATGACCGATTGCGCGCCGCAGTTGCCGTGTCCGATGGAAATCTTTTCATTCGGACGGGGAGCAAGTTGTATTGTATCGGTGGCGGGAGGTAACCGGCGGTTTAGCCGGAACGACAGTAGAAGCGACGCCTCGTCGCTTGGAGGTGGCGGCGACGCCTCCGTCGCCTGTTCCTGAAACCGAACTGTTTGGTGTGCCGGTGACACGCGACGAGGGCGTCGTTTTTACCCCTCGGCGACGGGGCGTCGCCGCTACTTCCAGAGCGAGCCAACTGCATCGTTCCCGTTTAGAGAGATTGGTTCAGACTCTGAGTTGGTGTGATGCCGCATTGTCGTTTGGTGTTTTGCAGTCGATCGCTTTCGGAAGATTTGCAGCGAAGAGGTGTCATCTTGCGTACTGCAAAGTAAAAATTATCCACTCGGAATTGTTTTTATGTTTGACCCATTCTGTTAATTCCGTTAACCAACGCGGGCCTCCTCGAAGTTTTTTCGTGAGGTGATACCGATACCAGTGTGAACCAGCGACACGACGGCGAATGTTAAACGCGAAGTCTAATTTTTTGGCGGTGGATTGTGGGGCGGGAAGCCTCAAGCTGGCCGAGTTCGAAGTGAACGAGGCCGGCGGGCTCGTGCTCAAGCAGTATGCGATCAAGTCTCTTGGGCTTGAAGGCTCGCTGGAAGCAAAACGGGAGGCGCTCATCCTCAAGACCCTTCAGGAGGTCATTGCCGAACGCGGAATCAGTGCGAAGGAACTCAACATCTGCGCGCCCGGTTTCCATGTGTTTTCCAAGTTTGTGAAGCTTCCGCCGGTGGAAGACTCGAGCAAGGTTTCCAAGATTGTCGAATTTGAAGCGCGCTCGAACGTGCCGTTCCCGCTGGAGGAAGTAGTGTGGGATTATCAGATTTTGGGGACGACGGCGAACAACGAGTTGGAGGTTTTGCTGGTGGCAATCAAGTCGGACATCGTCGAAGGGTTGTTCCGGATGGCTGAGGCGAATGGGCTGAGGTTGCAAGTGTGTGATGTGTCGCCAGCGGCTCTCTGCAATGCGTTCCGGTTTAATTACGGCGACTTGGATGATTGCACGATGCTTTTGGATATTGGAGCGAAGACGAGCAATCTGCTGTTTTTTGAGAAGGGGAAGGTGTTCTCGCGAAGTATCAATCTGGGGGCGAATGCGATTTCTCAGGATTTTGCGAATGAGTCGAAGTTGAAGTTCGACGCGGCGGAGAAGTTGAAGGTTGATGAGGGTTTCGTGAGTCTCGGTGGGGCGTATGAGGAGCCGGAGAATCCGAATCAGGCGGCGATTGCGAAGATTGCGCGGCAGTTTATGACGCGGCTGCATATTCAGGTGAATCAGACGCTCCAATTTTATCGGGGGCAGCAGGGGGGATCGGCACCGCAGCGGTTGTTCTTGGCGGGCGGGGCATCGATCATGCCTTATACGGCGCAGTTTTTTGCGGAGAAGTTGAGTGTGCCTGTGGAGTATTTTAATCCGTTCCGGAATGTGCAGATTGATCCGGGTGTGAATTTGGAGGAGTTGGCCCGCTCGGCTCACGCGATGGGTGAGGTGGTTGGGTTGGGATTGCGGAATCTGGCCACGTGTCCTGTCGAGTTGAATTTGATGCCGGAGAGCACTTTGCGGTGGCAGAGTTTCAACCAGAAGAAGCCGTATTTCATTGGGACTCTGGCGTTGCTGGTGGTGATGGGTTTTCTGGTGGGTTTGCTGTTCAAGAAACTGGCTGGGGTGAAGGAGGAGCAACAGCAGAAACTTGAGGCTGAATTGGCGCCTTCACGGAACAAGGATGCGACGTTCACCAAAGTGTATGGTGAGATGAAGAAGACGCGGGAGGAGTTGGATCAAGTTTCCGTGTGGGCTCATGAGCGATATTATTGGGCGGAGATTTTGAGTGAATGTCGTGCGGCATTGATTCGTGCAGAGGGTATGGAGCGCAAGAAGATGGGGGTGGAGACGGGTGTATGGATTGAGAAAATGACTTCGGCGACACCTGCGGGGAGCGGGGGGAGGTTGGGGGGCGAATCGGGTGGTGTGCCAGGCGCGATGGCTGGCGGGCCTGTGGGAAATCCAGGAGGGATGGATGCGGAGTCAGCTGCGGCAGCAGCGGCATTTCGAGCGCGTTACGGAATGGACCGGGGTGGGCGTGGGATGGGCATGATGCCCGGTGGACCCGCAGCGCCGCCGCCGGTAGCGACGCAAACGGCAGATCCACTTGCGGCGAACTCAAACCAAGTGGCGATGATCACGCTGGATTGCCGAGCCGTGAGTCTTGCGAAGCTTGCGCCGGGTGCGAATGTGCCGGACACGGACATAGCGTATGCAGTGGAAAAGGAATTGAAGGAGAGTGCGCTGTTTGATGGGGAAAAGACGGCGGTATCGGCTCAAATCAGCACGCCTGACGAAGTTACGAAGACGTTCACATTTACGATAACGGTGGCCTTGAAGACGCCGATCAAGCTATGAACGCCAAAATTGTAGAAACAAGAAAGCAGAAAACAGAGAGCAACCTGACCGGTTTCAGCTTTCAGCTTTTCCTCTGATCATGGACTGGATCAAGCGAAATTTATTTTTTGTAATCGGCGCAGTGGTGGCGTTCGTGCTGATGGGGCTTGCTGGCTATTACGCGTGGTCTGGTTACAGCGTGAACGCGGAACAAAACGAAAAGTTGAAGACGATTTACGAGGAAAGCAAGCGACTGGCCGAGAAGAAACCGCACCCGGGCGACAAGAAGACAGACAACATTGCCGCCGCCAAGGAGCAGCGGAAGGAGATACAAGAGTTGATTGGCAAGGTAGAGCAACATCTTCGGCCCATTCCGGCCATCCCCGAAGGCGGTACGAACGTGACAAGTCGGGAATATGCCGAGGCCTTGCGCGCCACCATTACCTGGCTGCAACGAGACGCCACCAACAACAGCGTCTTCCTGCCGGTGGTGCCGGGCGGGTACGCGTATTCGTTTGGGGTGCAGCGGCAGTTGATCAAGTTTGCGCCGGGCAGTTTGGAGCCGCTTTCCGTTCAACTGGGGGAAGTGCGGGCCATTTGCGGCGTTTTGCACGCGGCGAAGATCAATGCGCTGGATGGCGTGCGGCGCACGCGCGTATCTGCCGACGACAATTCAGGCGCGGCAACCGATTATCTGGAATTGTCATCCACCACCAATGATCTGGCGATTCTCACACCGTATGAAGTGACGTTCCGTTGCTACACACCCGAACTCGCGGATGTGTTGGAGGGCATGGCTGCATCCCCATACGGATTGGTGGTCAAAAGCATCAACGTCGAGCCTGCTACGACGACCACTCTTACTGATGCTGCCGCTCTGACTCCGCAGCCATATGCAACATACGCCCCCGTCTATGCCCAAACACCGCAGGTGGTTGAAGGCAGGTATGACAACGCGGCGGCAATGCGTTCCCGATACGGCCTCGGTGGGGGCAGACCAGGCGAGATGCGGGGAGGGCCGATGCCTCTGCCGCAGGCACAGCCGCAACCCGTGGCTGCGGCTTCTGTAGCCAAGCCAACCACCAAGATTATCCTAAACGAAAAACAGTTGAAGGTGACGATGATGATCCAGGTCGTAAAGCTGCTGCCCAGGAAATAACCCGCATGGACTTGTTGAAAAAACATTACGAGAAGATTGTGTTGGGCGGCGTGCTGCTCGTACTGATGGCGGGCGCGGCCATGTTGCCGATGATGATCAGCCGCGAGCGTGACGATTTGAACAAGGCCGCGGAGGACATCATCAACAGACCTGCCAAAGCCTTGGATCCACTGGATCTTTCCACGAACGAAGCGCACGTCAAGCAGCTCAAGACAGGTTATGGTCTTGATCTTTCCTCCACGAACAAGGTCTTCAATCCAGCCCAGTGGCAGGAGTCCCCGGACGGGCATTTGACGAAGATGACAACGGGTCGTGAGCTTGGTGTTGATGCTGTGACCGTGACGAAACAGACGCCGCTCTATCTAATCATCACATTTGATTCGGTGCGGGAAGGCGGCACCAACTACGTCATCCGTGTCGAGCGGCAGGCGTCCTCGAATGTCAGTCTGCGTCGGTCGAAGATTTATTACGTCGGACCCGGTGGAAAGAATGATGCGTTTACTTTACGCGAAGTCAAAGGCCCTGCCGAAAGTCCGACCGAACTCGTTTTGGAATTGAACGACTCGCAGGAGCCGGTGGTGGTGACGAAGGAAAAACCGTACCGTCGTGAAGATGGGTACATGGTGGATTTGAAATACGAACCTGAGAAACGCACATGGACTGATCAACGCGTTGACTCAAAAATAAAAATTGGTACCGAGACCTATAAAATCGTTGCCATCCAGAAGTCTGAAATTGTATTTTCAGCGGAGTCGAACCAAAAGAAGGCGCGGATACTGATTGCAGTCGCGCCCTGATTTTTTACCAAGCATCCAGCTAACAGCAAGTGAATCATGATTAAAGCAGCCGCCCTATCCATCGGTCTGATTGCCCTCGTGGCGACGTCTATTACCACAAGTGCCCAGAACGCCACCGCCTCCAACCCTACCGGGACTGCCGTGAATGAGGCTGTCCGTCGGGAGCACGATTTGCGCGAGTTGCGTGCGCGGCTGGGGGAGGCCCGGGATGCTGTGGCGCGCAAGGATATTCCCAAGGCGGCGGCGATTTATACGGCGGCTAACGGCAAGGCCAGGAGTATTGGCTCGGCGCATGCCCCTGCGGAATCGGCGGAAGCGTTGGCGGGGTTGACGAGTACGTGTCTGGAGCTCGCCACGCGGGCGCGCAATGCCGGAAATCTGGTGGAGGCGGAGAAGCAGTTGAGGGTGGTGTTGACGGCGGACCCGAAGAACGTAACGGCGTTGGAGATGAAGCGGGGGAATGACAAGGCGATTGCTGAGAGCCGGGGGATGGTGCCTTCGGTGGAGGCGCAGGCAGAAGCGGCGGTGGCGCATGAGGAGCGGGTGAAGGCCAATCAACTGGTGCAGGATGCAGCATTGTTGATGGAGGCAGGACGGTTGAAGGAGGCTGAGGCCAAGGTGGTTGAGGCGCTGAAATTGGACCCACGCAATCAGTCGGCGTTTTATTATCAGAATTTGATTACGGAGAAGAAGTATCGGGATTCGGACCGGAGACGCGAAGTGGAGAGCCGGAAAAGTTTTGTGGAATTGGAGGAGGAGTGGGCGCCATCGAACAAGCGCTTGGGGCTGCCGCAGCCGAATCCGACTGCGAAGAGTGAGTTGATTCATACGGGGAAGGGGCGGCAGCAGATTGTCGCCAAGTTGAACAAGATTCATTTTGATTCGGTTAATTATGACGGGTTGCCTTTGAGTGAGGTGGTGCGGATTTTGAGTGATGAGGCACGCAAGCGCGATCCGGACAAGCGTGGCGTGAATTTTGTCATCAATCCGAACGGGCCGCCGCCGGTGGCCGGGGCGACCGTGATTGATCCGGCAACGGGTGCGCCAGTTCCGGCCCCGCCTGCGGAGGCCGTGGATGTGAACGCGATTGCAATCAAGTTGTCGCCACCTCTCTCGGATGTGCGGTTGGCGGACGTGCTGGATGCGATTGTGCGGGTGTCGGAAAAGCCGTTGCGATATTCGATTGAGGAATATGCCGTGGTGTTTTCGTTGAAAGGATCTGAGTTGGTTCCGCTGTTTACCAGGACGTTCCGGGTGGATCCAAATACTTTCCGGCAAGGATTGGAAAATGTAACTGGGTTTGCATTTGATGTGGGGAGCAGTTCGAGTGGTGGCGGTGGTGGCAGCAGCGGCGGCGGTGGTCGTAGTGGCGGTGGTGGCGGTGGTGGCAGCAGTGGTGGTGGTCAGAACGGTCAGGGCAGCGGGTCTATTATTATTCCACGTGTGGAGGTGTCCAGCGGGGTGAGTTCTCAAGGCGGCGGCGGTGGTGGTGGTGGTGGCCGCGGCGGTGGTGGTGGTGGTGGCGGCGGTGGGGGTGGCCAAGGCGGTGGGGGTATTGTGGGTGTGACCCAGACAAATAGCATGGAAGGTGTGAGCGTGGCTGCGCGTAATTTCTTCGTGACCTTGGGTGTGGATTTGGATCCGTTGCGGTTCCCAGGAAAGTCGTTGTTCTGGAATGACCGGCAGGGGACTTTGTTGGTGCGTGCGACAATGGAGGAGTTGGACACGATCGAGCAGGCGATCCAAGCATTGAACGTGGCGCCGCCGCAGGTGAATATCAAGGCAAAGTTCATTGAGGTGTCGCAGGACGATAGCCGCGCGCTGGGTTTTGACTGGCACATCGGGAATACGTTATTGGGCAATGGGAAAGTTGGTGTCCAGGGAGGTACAGCGCCGACATTTAATGGACCGAGCACGGCGGCGAATCCGGGAGGTTCGTTTCCTGGGAATCTGGCGGACGGAACGAGTATTGCGCCAGCGGCGACGGA
This sequence comes from uncultured Bifidobacterium sp., assembly GCA_964429665.1. GTDB lineage: Bacteria > Verrucomicrobiota > Verrucomicrobiia > Limisphaerales > JADLHS01 > JADLHS01. The sequence goes on along the minus strand of CAYSDO010000012.1, from coordinate 18,207 downwards.
TGCATTATTGACCGGTGGGTTGCGCAATGCGGCAGGTGCTCCTGCGCTGGCGACGCTCACAGGCATTTTGACGGACCCTCAATTTCGCATGGTGCTCAAGGCGCTGGATCAGCGTAAGGGCGTGGACCTGCTTTCATCGCCTGAGGTGACGACTCTGAGCGGGCGTCAGGCGCAGATGCAGGTGTCGGACATTCGCAGCATTGTAATTGGTATTGATCAGAACACGGGGACTCAGCAGGGCGGGACAACCACAACGGGAGGTGGAACGGTGCAACAGGCCAATGCACCGCTGCTGATCACGCCAATCCCACAGACCTTCCCGCTTGGCCCTGTGTTGGACGTGATTCCGTATGTGTCAGCGGACGGATTTACCGTGCAAATGACGATCATTCCTACAATCACCGAATTTGTGGAGTATGAGCGCCAGGATCAGTTTACTGCCCAAGCCCAATCTGGTGGAAATGCGCCAATTAGCACGCCTACGCCATTGCCGCGCTTTCGGGTACGACAAGTGGTGACCAGCGTTACGGTTTGGGACGGGCAGACGGTCGTGTTGGGTGGTTTGCTTTCCGAAGACGTGACGCGTGTGAAGGACAAAGTGCCGGTGCTGGGTGATTTGCCCTTGGTCGGGAAATTGTTCCGCAGCGAATCGTCCCAGACGAACAAAAAGAATCTGATGATTTTTGTGACACCCACGATAATTGATCCGTCCGGCAACAGGGTGCACAAGGACGACGATCTGCCGTTCACGAAGGATTCGACTCCTGTGCCATCGGCATCCAGATAGTGTTCAACGTTCAAGGGTGAACTGACTTTGAATTGTGAACCCGGAGCTTTGAGCAGGATATTGATCGTGGACGGTCACGCGTATGCGTATCGGGCGTTTTATGCGATACGCAATATGAAGTCGCCGGATGGGCGTGCGACTAATGCGATTTTTGGGTTTGTAAAGATGCTGACGCGTATGCGGGCGACGTTGAACCCTACGCATCTGATCGTGGTGTGGGACGGTGGATTGAGCGCTGAACGCCAGGCGGCATTGCCGGGTTACAAAGCGCAACGGCCCGAGATGCCCGACGATTTGGCGTCGCAATTGGATGAGATCGGAGAGTATCTGAAGGCAGCGCGGATCGCGTCGTATTGTGAGGACGGAGTCGAGGCGGATGATTACATCGCCTTTCTGGCACGTCAAAGTTTGGTCGCCGGATTGGAAGCTGTCATTGCAAGTTCCGACAAGGACTTCATGCAACTGGTTTCGCCGGGTATCGGGTTGTTTAACCCGAACGACAAGACGGAAACGATCTGGGGCGACGAACAGGTTCGCGGCAAAACAGGTGTGTCGCCACAACAGGTGGTTGACTGGTTGAGTTTGATGGGCGATAGCGTGGATAACATTCCAGGCGTGACTGGAGTCGGACCGAAAACGGCGACGGATCTGTTGAACCAGTTTGGCAGTGTGGACGGAATGTATGCGCGGCTCGGTGAAGTAAAATCCGAACGGTTGCGGAACGCGTTGCGAGACGCGGAGCGGAATGTGAGACGAAACCAGGAACTCGTGAGGCTCAAGTCGGAATTGCCATGGAAGTTCGCCGCTAATGATTTCGTGATAGGTGTGCCTGATGCGGATGTGCTGGTAGGATTGTTTCGGCGCTGGGGATTCCGAACGATGCTTGCGGAAGTCGAGGCATCGCAGTCGCGGCAGGGTGAACTGTTGCCGCCGGATTGAAACCGGATTGTAGATGAAGTTGAATTTTGAAAGTGACCGATGGCGTGTCAGGTGCGAGGTGTCAGGCGTCAGGTGCGAAGCGGTGGGAAACCTGACACTTGGAACTCCGCATTCCGCACCTTCGGGATGGATACAAATGAGCAAGAAATTTATGTCATCGTGGACGTTTGACGGAAAATGGCGCGCAGCCTTGTCGTGCCTGTTGATGTTGCCTGCGCTGGCGGGCGCACAGGGGGATTTTGTTGGCGGCAGCGAGTATTTCCCTGCCGGCCAGTTGCGCGCCGACCAGAGCAAACCCCGCGCGGCCATAAGTCACGAAGGCGGTTATCTGGTCTGGCAGGACAACGTGTGTGATCGCGACGGGCTGGGGATACGGGCAGTTGCTCTGAATGCAAACCTGCAGAAGTCCGGGACGCTGTTCCGGGTCAACACTCTTGGTCAGGACGATCAGGAAAATCCCCGCGTGGCGTTGCTTCGTGGTGGCGGCGCGGTCTTTGTCTGGCAGGGCGGGCGTCCGGGATTCCAGAAAGTGTATGCGCGCTTTCTTTCCTCCGCAGGATCATTCGTGACCGGAGACGTGAGGGTGAGCGGCTACACGAACGGGTTTCAAATCAATCCCGACGTTGCGACGCTGGCTGATGGATCGGTGATCATCGTTTGGGCGAGTTCCGGTCAGGATGGCAGTTATCAGGGAGTGTATGGCCAGCGCTTTGCAGCCAACGGCAGCAAGCTGGGAAGCGAGTTCCGCATCAATCAATTTACATCGAACAACCAGCGCAGCCCGAGTGTCGCTGCCCTGAACAATGGCAACTTCGTCGTGGCTTGGGTTTCTGAACTGCAGCGCGCATCCCAGAGTGTGGACATCTTTGCGCGTATCTTCAATTTGACTGGAGGAGCGGTGGCTGATGAATTCCCGGTCAATCTGAGCATCTCCAACGTCTGCGCAAATCCTTCGATATCGGCATCAATTCTTGGTGGCGGCTTTGGAGTGGCGTGGAGTGAGGATGAACGCCACACGCTTACCGTTGGCAGCAGCGTCGGTCAGGGATCCCAAGTGAGTGGTGTGCCGGCTTCACGATCCACAAACAGTTGGGATGTTCTTGCCCGGCTCTATGACGGAAACGGCACGGCGGCAACCGGTGAGATCCCGGTCAACACCACCACCTTCGGTGATCAATATGCCCCTGACATCAAGGCATTCGGAAATCAATACACAGTGGTCTGGACGAGCCTTGGGCAGGATGGTCAGCGCGAAGGAGTTTATGGTCAATTCATAGGCGCGGATGGTTTGCATGTTGGAGGGGAATTCCGTGTGAATGATCGTACGGTAAGCCGCCAGTTTCAGCCTACGGTCGCTTCGGACAACCACGCGCAGGTGCTTGCCCTCTGGTCAAGTTTTGTCGGCGGTGGATTTAATTTTGACGTCGTGGCGAAGCGCTACGTGACTCCGAATGTAATTCCGCTCGAACTCATCACCAACAGCCTTCCGCCGATCAGCGTTCCAACCACAACTGGTCTGCCCCAGCTTGCGTTTCCGACACCTGATGAATCTGGTGATGAACCGGTGCCGAACGCGTTCACTCTGGCAGCGGGGAATTACAACGGTCTGGTCTATGATAAATTCGGCGTGGGAATCGGGACTTGCGGTTACATCAGTGTCAAGACCACTGGCAAGGCGACATACAGCGGCAAGGTCCAAATCGGCGGCGCGACGTATTCCATCAAGGGCAAGTTTGATGATTCCGGCTGGGCCTCGACAGTTGTCCAGCGCAAGAATTCGACACCGTTGACCGTCTATCTCCAGATTGATCTCGCTGGTGGCGACAACATTCGTGGTGGTGTCAGCGATGGCGATTTCTGGTCGGACTTGCAGGCTGACCGTCAGGTGTTCAACAAGTCACTTCATCCGACACCATTGGCTGGCAAATACACAATCTTGATTCCAGGCACGACGAATGGTCCGGCGGGCGATTGCTTCGGCACTGTGACGCTGGATGCGTCCGGCGGAATCAATTTCAATGGCACTCTCTCCGACGGAACAAAAGTCGTTCAAATGACCACGCTCTCCAAAGACGGTTTCTGGCCGCTGTATCTCAATCTTTACAAGGGTGGCGGTGCGCTGATTGGTTGGGTTGGTTTTGAGAATGAAGCCGGCTCTGATTTCGACGGATCACTCGTCTGGTTGAAAACAGGCGGACTTGTGACGCCGAATTATCCAGCCGGATTTACAAATGAAGTTGAGGCGGTCGGCTCGCGTTACGTGGCTCCGTTGCCCGGCACACGGGCGTTGAATCTCACGGACGGTGTGCTGTCCTTCAACGGCGGTGACCTTGCCGCGCCGTTCAATTCGCTCTTCGGACTCACGGTGAACAATCTTGTCATAGGCGAGCCGGGACTTGTCATGAATATTGTGACGCCGCAGGGGCTGTTCAAGGGAACAGTCAACAACGGATCGTCCGGCGGTTTGCTGGGATTCCAGGGTGTGCTGTTGCAGAAGGCGAACAAGGGCGGCGGGTTTTTCCTGCGAAGCAACCTGAGCGGCGAAGTGAAGCTGAACCCGGCACCGTAAAAAATAGAACAACGATTTGGCAGAAACGAAAAGAGTATGTTGCGATTTTTTCAAAAAATGATGTTGCTGTCCGCGCTGGCGTTGACGGCGAACACGTCGTCCGCGTTTTCGCTGCTTGGGCCTTACGACACGACGTGGCAGATTGATCGAATCGGTTACGGTGTTGCCTTCAACAATGATTTGGGTGGACCGATGAACTTGGGTGAGGAGTATCGCTGGAACATGCGGACAATCACTTACGGGTTCGATTCTTCATTCAGAAATTATTTTGGTGAACGAGGGATGCAAGAGGTCCGCAAGGCTGTCGCCATTTTGAATGCCCTTCCGCCCATGTCCAAGATGAGCACGAATCTTGATGAATTCCCGCTGGACACCCGACGGGTCAACCAGACCGCCGGCGCTCTACAGATTCTCGACTTGAAATCATTCGCTCTTGGTGCGCTGGTTGAACAAATGGGATTGACTGCGCCAGAACGCTACGTCTGGACGTTACATGATCGCGTCGAGATTGCTCCTGTTGTTAATTATTGGGTGGTCATGCGGAATTTTGAACCTGTTCCAGGTTCTATTTCAAACTATCGTCCTTCAAAATTCGTCAATGGCACTCTTTACACCTATTCGATTTTTGAGTTCGTGGCACCGGATTGGGCAGATGCCTTGGAGTTCCCTGTGGACCCTGCTTCTCCCACGCACTCAACAGTGGCGAGTGCCATTCCTGGATTCCCATTCGCTGGCCCGTTGAATTTGGGTGAATTCTTCACCGGCTTGACGCGGGATGATGTTGCCGGGTTGCGCTATCTCTACCGTCCGGGCAATTACAACATCGAGAATCTTGTATTCAGCAACAACATCACATCCGGAGGCGTGACGTGGAGTCCGGCGGGCAGCGGATCAAATTTCGTGAACACAGCCCTACGTCCGGGTGTTGACAAGATCACATTCGTGGAAGGCAAATATGAATCCGAGTTCGGCAACTTCATTGCCACCGTCAACACGTATTCGGATTTGTACGTGACGAATAATCATGTTATCAAACAATCCCTGCGTACGGCTTTAGTTCAGCCGGATATCATTTTTGGTGCAAGAGATATGTTCAATTTTATACCCCCACAACCCATGGAACGGACAGTAGCCACAGATTGGCAGAACAACGCAGCACTCAATGGTCAAGTGGTTCTTGCCGGGCCTGGCGTATGCACAACACCGCAGTTCATTACCTTTAACAAGATTGGCCCATTCCTCTTGAACATCAGCGTGGACAACAACCGTTCATTCCTTACGGAGGAAACCGCCTTCAGCGACTTTAGTTTCGTCTGGGGTTCATTTGATGGCACAACCAATCCGCCGGTGATTTATCCGGAGGGCAGTTCGCTTGAAGCTCTCGAGCAACAAGTGTTGGGGAACTGACGGGCCGCACGATTTTTAGCGTATTATGAAGCGATCTATTATTTCAAGTCTGCTGGCGGTAATGTTGTTGCCGGTGACCAGCCGGGCGGCTGATTTGTTGTACGAAAATTTTGGGAATGTTTTCACCGCCCCGGTGATAGATGCCACAAACTTTTTGAATCACGGCACGTTCAACATTGCTACAGCGACACTTCAGCCATTTGAAACCTACGATACGCTAAATTATACGAACGATGGGACGATGATCAGTTCAGTAGGTTGGCGCTTTGAGCATACACCGACCTACGCTGCGGGGCGCAGAATGGCGAACAGTTTCGTGAATTTCAATCCGGGCACGATTGAGGCAGTGGATGCCTTTTTCAGCAATCCAAGCCTGCCCTGCTCACAGGCGTTGTCTGGATCAAGCTATCTGTTTATTGGTGCCACCAACATTACCACAGGTGCCGGTTTCCCTGCCGATGGCGCATCCCTAACGGTTGGTGCCGGAGGCTGGATGCAACTGGTCGGCGAGAACGTGGATGTTTCCAACAGCGGGCTTCAGGTGTTGCCGGTCTGGCTGGCACCTTCCGGCAGCTTCTTCTTCCCGCCCGGAATACGGACAAACTTCATTCCCGATGTGGCGGTATATGATCTTTATTCAGAGGTGGGAGGCTATTCAGACAGACAACCGCTATTCAGCGGGAATTTGTGGGATGGAAATGTGGCCGACGCACAAGGTGGAACAAACACGCCGGGATTTTCGATGAGTTCGACAATTTCTGATTCCTATGTGGTGGAGATTGATCCATTTGATTTGAGCCTCACCAATTTTACCGGCCCTCCGGACAATGTGACCGGAGAAGTGGTGGTGAAAATCCGAATCTCCACCAACATCTTCAAACATGCCGTATTTGCGGCGGCGCAACCGCAGTTCATTACCGAGGTTGGATTTGGAGATTCCGTGGAGGCTGGCAATCCATTCCGGACTGCGGCAGTCTTGTTCACCACCACGATTACCAACGTAGTGACAGGGGCAAGAGACGGTGGATTTATCAATGGATACGATTCGATTGCGGCAGACAGCCTCTTCCGTAGTTTATCAACCAACATTCTTGGTTGCGCGGAACCAACCACCAAACCGATGAATTTTGAGTTTTCCCGATTAAGCGGATTGAGAGGAACACCCAATGTGCCTCGTCGTGTTCCTCCGGCGGATTTTTTTACTGCCACCGGCTACAAGCTTCGCTACCCGACGAACATCTACATAGATGCGGTGACCAACTCCGTGGTGGGATCAGGAGTTTACGGAAACTATGCCTGCCTGTATGACAACATACTCATCCGCCCGCCTGCCATTGCCGGTGGAAACGAAACAAATTACCAGGGCCGCATCCGAATTTATGCAGACGCTCTGAATCTCGAGAACACCCGCATCCGGGGCGAAGGCCAGGTAATCCTCCAGTCAGATCACCTGATCTCCAGCCAGAACGCAATCGTGGACAGTGAGAACATCAGCTTCAAATTGTCGAGTGCCTCCGGCAGTCTTAAAATAAAAAGCATTGTCCCGGACCAGGTGCAACGGCTTCGCGGCGCCGTGCAGGCATGGAGTGCCGTGTGGACCAACACAGCGGTCGTCTGGGCCACCAATTACAGCTTCACGAATGTTGGGATTGCTACTCCACCTGGCAGCACGAATTTTGTGACCAACGTCTTCGCCATCTTCGATCCAATCACAAACGAAATCAGCACCGCGTACTCTGCGACCATGATCGGTGGCGATGGGCTATCCACATTCTTCCCGGTCAACGTCTTTGATGCTGGTGCAAGCGCACGCGATATTATCATTGATGACAACATGTCGGTGGTGCGGAGTTTCAAGATTTCCGGGCGCAGCCTCACTCTTAACGGTGACCTGACTTTCCCTGGCTTTTATCCCCCTGATCCCGTCACGGGCGCTTCTCCGCCTGAACCGGTGCTGGAAGATTGGAGCACCGCAGTTGCGCCGAGCTTGCAGTATTTCACCAACAACGGGAACCTGAGCATTGCCAACCGGGCCATCTTTGGCACCGACCGGGTGTCTCCATACGCCGCGTTCATCAATCATGCTGGCATTTCATCTGCAGGTTTCAGGCTGCGTAGCGATTACTTTGAAAACAGCGGTTCGATTATTTCCCAGTCGGATATTGAGATGAAAGGACAGATTGGAAAACTCGAAGGTGGCGACAGCACGTCGGCGAGCATCACGCGCTTTGAAATCAACAAACTCAAGTTCAACCAGTATCAAATCCTGTCGTCCGGCAAGCTGATTCTGTCCATTGCAGACGATTTGAGTGATGCAGGTTCCGGGTCAGCAAACCTGTTCCTGCTCACGGATGGATTCCAGATGGAATCCAAGCCGAAAAAAGGAGACCTGATAGGGACTACCTTCAGTCTGAATGCGCCAGCGAATGCAATCTCAGATCGAATGGACAGCACATGGGCTGGAGAAGATCGTGGCGCAAGCGCGGCGGGTTACGTAAACAACGCAGCCATTGGTCAGTTGGTGCTGACTGGCACGAACCATCCCCAGTCAAGTTTCCGGTTTGCTGGAGCGGGTGGTGGACAGCGTGCGCTGTATGTGGACCTGCTTGACCTCACGGATCTCGGGACGGATTACGCAACGCGGTTGCTGATTCAACCGAACATGGTCATTTACTTTGCTGCTGCGAAGCTTGGTTTCACACCGCCCCCGAACAGCAACAACATCCCCGTTCTTCCCGAGGAATTTTTGGATGGCAAATTCAGTGGTCGCCTGCGCTGGGTGAAAACATTTGCCGGGCCCAACAGTTCGACACCTGTGGTTATCAACGGCCAGACGCACATCGTTAACTCGGCTTTGTTCAACAGTCATATTATTGACTCGGACGGAGATGGCGTGCCGAACTTCGATGATGGTGTGCTCCCTGCCAACGGCGATAAGTTCAAGGCAGCACCGATTACCGTGACGGTCAATGGTAATGGCAGCTTGGCACCGAATCACAACGGTCAGTCATTGCTGATCGGTCTCACGTACTCGATGGTTGCGTTGCCTGCGGATGGCGCTTCGTTCACGGGCTGGACCGGCAGCATACCTTCCGCCTCCCCCACATTGACATTTGTGATGCAGAGCAATCTTAACGTGACGGCCAACTTCAGTTACGCGGCTGTTGCGGGAGCGTATCGCGGCCTGTTCTATGAACCGGCTGGCGTGCAGTTCTTGAAATCCGGTGCGTTCCAGGCGGCAACGACCGCGCAACGTGGAATCAGCGGGTCGCTCCAGATCGGCAAGAACAAACATTCTTTCAAAGGCACGTTGAGCGCAGCGGGCACGGCGACGATTCTCATTCCGCGCAGTGGCAACACCACGCTAACCTTGAATGTGCTGGCAGGGTTCGAGCAGATCACCGGCACCGTGGGTGATGGCACATGGACAGCCAACCTAGTGGCTGACCGCGCAGTTTACTCGAAGGCCAACCCAACCGGTCTGGCTGGAAAATACACGTTGAGCATCCCGGGTAATGGGAATGAAGCCGACACAACCACGCCGCACGGCGATGGCTTTGGAGCAGTGACGTTGAGCACGGCGGGAGGCGTCTCATTGAAAGGATCCCTTGCGGATGGGAGCAAGATTTCCCAAAGCTCGGCGATCTCAAAGGCGGGCCAGTGGCCGCTCTATACGTCCCTCTATGCGGGTGGCGGTCAATTGCTGGGCTGGATGACATTTGCCAACTCAGGCGGTGGAGATATCGAGGGCCCGTTAAGCTGGTTCAAGAAGCCAAACCCTGTGGCAAGCTTCTACCCTGCTGGATTTGATGTTGAGCCAAACGGAATAGGCTCCCGTTATGATTCCACATTGTCACCCGCGACCGGTTTCGTGGACGGATTCGTCTCGTTCACTGGCGGCAATCTGACCATGGATTTTATGAATGACGTGGCCTTTGCGGCCGGCAACAAGGTGGTGAACCTGAGTCCGAATAAATTGACATTCAAGCTCAAAACTGACGGAACGTTCAGTGGCAGCGCGGTGAATCCTTCCACGGGCAGGTCGTTGAAATACAGCGGTGCTTTGTTGCAGAAACAGGGTGTTGGCGGTGGATATTTCCTCGGCACTGACCAAAGCGGCAAGGTGCTCGTCGCACCGTAATGCGAGTCCTGCTGCATCTGAAGAAGCTTGGCGAGGGAAAAGATCTGGTCGGCAGGCAGGTTTGAGTTACTGACAATATATTTTTGAAGACCTTTGTGATGAAGGACCAATCCATGAAAATCAAAGTTTCAAGCGCCGCACTGTTGCGCGGTGCGATGCTGTGCATTTTGCTTGTCGCCAGTGTCGCTGTTGCCCAGACCACAAATGACTGGGTAAAGGTCAACGGGCATGACGCACATCCCACCCGGCTGATTGTCAAATTTAAGAACGAAGCGTCTGTTGCGTCACGTGACATTCAAGTCCGGCAGTTTGGAGCCACGGTAAAGAAAAACTTCAAGCTCATGAGCCGGATGGCGGTCATTGATGACGATCGCACCCAGCCCGTGCCGGCAGACAGTTCTGCCCGCCGCGCAAATTTGATGAGCCGGATGGATTCGCTCAAACAATCCGGTCTTTTTGAATACGTTGAACCGGATTACATCGTTCATACCACACTTGCCCCGACTGACGCGGCCTTTACAAACGGCACGCTGTGGGGATTGAGAAACATTGGGGTGCTGGGCGGTACACCGGGTGCAGATATTTCAGCGACCAACGCCTGGGACATCACAACCGGTTCGACCAACGTAATCGTTGGTGTGATTGACACCGGCGTCCGTTACACGCATCGCGATCTGACGAACCAGATGTGGCGTAATCCGGGCGAAACTGGCTTGGATTCCCTGGGGCGAAACAAGGCTACCAACGGAGTTGACGACGATGGCAATGGATACATTGACGACGTGTTCGGCATCAATGCCGCGAACGACTCAGGCAACCCGATTGACGTGGATGATCATGGCACGCACGTCTCAGGAACGATCGGCGCCGCCGCCAACGATGGCAACCCGCATGTCGGGGTGAACTGGAAGGTGCGTATCATGGCGTTAAAATTCCTGAATCCATTTGGCACTACGTCGGATGCCATACAATGCATTGACTACGGAGTGGCCAACGGGGCAAAAGTGTTGAACAACAGTTGGGGTGGCGGCGGTTACTCGCAGGCGTTGTTTGATGCCATTGATCGCGCCCGTGTCGCGGGTGTTCTGTTTGTCGCAGCCGCAGGCAATAATGGAACGGACAACGATATCCTCCCCTTCTACCCTTGCAATTACCAGGTGGATAATGTCATTTCAGTTGCCGCCCTCAGTCGGAGTGACAGCCTTGCCACATTCTCCGATTTCGGTTCCACGACCGTTCACATTGGTGCCCCCGGAGTTGCCATTTACTCCTCCACTTCGGGGTCGGATACAGAGTATCAGAGTTTTAACGGCACCAGTATGGCGACTCCGCATGTCACAGGTGTCGCCGCGTTGATTTTTGCGCGGTTCCCTGGCGCGGACTATTCCGAAGTCAAGGAGCGTATTCTTGGCGGCGCGGTGCCGATACCTTCGCTGGCGGGTCGTTGCACGACGGGGGGACGCCTCAATGCCTACAATTCGCTGGTTCTGACCGGTGCAGGTGTTCTCAACGTCAAAGTCAATCCTCCCAACGGATCATTCATTCTCGCTTCATCCACGCAACCCGTTGTCGCAACTGTTACGGATCCACCGTTCAGCGTGGTGGACGCAACAGTTACAGCTAATGTTCCTACAGTGGGTACGCTAGTGTTCACCAACAACGGCACGCCTCCAGACAAGACCGCAAACGACAAGTTTTATTCTGCCAACCTTGCGGTGCCGGCGGCGACAAATCCGCTGACCATGACAATTGTGGCCAACGCCCCGGGCAAGATCGGCGTTACCAACGTGGTTCAATATGTGGTTGTCCCGCCTCCACCGAACGATCATTTTACCAACGCAATCAAGTTGACGGGTGTTGGGGGGACTTTTCAATCGAACAATCGCTTTGCCAGTATTGAAACCAACACCGAACCAACACACGCAGGTGTAGCAAATCGTGCAGCATCCCTGTGGTGGGCTTGGACGGCGACTGCAAACACCAATGTATTTCTGGATACCAGCGGCAGCGGCATTGACACCATCATTGCTGTCTATACCGGCAACAACCTCGCTTCGCTCGTTCCTGTCACTTCCACCAACGACATCGGTCCGAAATTGCAGGCGTATCTCAGCTTCAATGCGACGGCAGGCGAGACGTATCGCATCGCTGTTTGCAGCGCCAGCACCAACTCGACGGGTTCGTTGCTCTTTCGGATTGCGCCCGGCGGTGGTCCGGACACGACATTGCCCCTTGCTTTCATCAACAGTCCGTTGAACGGAGCCATTGTGACAAGCAACCTTGTAACGTTTTCTGGAACCGCCGCCGATCCTGCTCCGAATTCCTCCGGCATCGTTGAGGTTCAACTGGGTTTGGCAGGTACGACTGGAGGCAGCGCATCGGGGACCACGAATTGGAGCGGAGTGGTCTTGTTGAGTGCAGGATTGAACTCCATTCAGGCCCGCGCTGTGGACGCGGCGGGTAACATCGGCAACCCGGCTACCATCTTCGTGACCTATTATGTTCCAGGTCCGACGAATGACTTCTTTGCAAACGCAGTTGCGTTGAATCCCATTTCCGGCGCCTCCGCTGCTAACACGACGAGTGCCACCAAGGAAATCGGTGAGCCGAGCCACGCTGGCAACGGTGGAGGAAAGTCTGTGTGGTGGAAATATACTGCGCCGCAGGATGGTGTGCTCAATCTTAATACCGCAGGTTCTGGCTTTGATACGTTGCTGGGACTCTATCAGGGAAGCAGTGTCGCAGGGTTGACAGAAATCGCATTCAATGATGACGCTCCATCTGGTGGCAACAAGAGCGCCATTTCCCATGCCGTCCTTTCCAATCAGACCTATTATATCGCGGTGGATGGGTTTGATGGTGTGTCCGGCGTTGTGAACATTACGAATTTCTTCGCTCCAACAACCGTTTTCCATGTCACGGTAAGCAGCGGAGCGGGTGGCACAGCTTCGCCCGCTTCCACGGATGTGGCCAGTGGTGGATCGGTGGTCCTGACCGCCTCGCCAGACCCAAATTTCCTGTTTGATATCTGGAGCGGAGCGTTCTCGTCTCTGAACAATCCTCTCACCATCACGGTTACCAGTAACATGACGTTGACGGCCAACTTCCGTTCCGTTTCGTTTACCGACGGATTTGAGACTGGCACCTTTACAAACATTGGCTGGACTTTCAGTGGCAATCAGCCTTGGATCATCACAACGAATCCGGTGTCTGCCGGAAATTTTGCAGCACGCTCCGGCTTCATCGGTCACGATCAGTCCACCTCGCTCAAATATGCCGGTACGTTCCAAAATGGTGATGTTACCTTCGACTACAAGGTCAGTTGCGAGCCGAATTTTGATGCGCTTGAATTTTACGTGGACAACGTCCTTCAGCAGTCTTGGGCTGGCGAGTTGGGATGGGCGACACATGTCCAGCCGTTGACTGCTGGTAATCATACGCTTGAATGGCGATACGTGAAGGATGGCAGTCTTGTGGCCGGTCAGGATGCCGCTTTCATTGACAATGTGAATCTGCCCCTGGCAGTTGCACCAACGGCAGTGTTCCAAGCTATGTTGCAGATTCGTACGACCACGGATGGCACCAAGTTCGTTGACCTGACCGGACAACCCAATCAAACCTACGTCTTTCAGGCGTCGAGTGATGCGGTCAACTGGCAGCCGTTTGCAACAAACATCGCTGTGGGTGGATTCATCCGCGTGGTGGATCCTTACAGCACTGCTCCGGGACGCTCGTTTTATCGGGCTTTTGCCAAACCGTGAGGATTGCCTGACTGAAAGTTTCAGACCGCAGTTGCGCCCGACGCACTGCGGTCTTTTTGTTTCAATGAAAACCATAGGACTTACTGGCGGCATCGGCATGGGAAAATCCGCCGCCGCCCAATGGTTGCAATCGCATGGCATTGCCGTGGTGGACACGGATGACCTCGCGCGAGCCGTGGTCGAGCCGGGTCAGCCTGCTCTTGACGAGATCAAGGGGATGTTCGGCGGCGACGTAATTGGTGATGATGGAAAACTTCGCCGGAATGAACTTGCCCATGCCGTGTTTGCAGATGCCGCTGCCCGGAAGAAACTGGAGGCAATACTTCATCCACGAATTCATGACCTTTGGTCGGCGCAACTTGATATCTGGCGTGCTGAAAACAAGCCGCTCGCCGTGGTCATCATCCCGCTGTTGTTCGAGACCGGCGCCGAGAGGGAGTTTGATGCCGTCGTTTGTATCGCGTGTTCTGTCGTAACTCAACGAGACCGGCTTCGGCTTCGGGGTTGGACGGACGAAGAGATTCAAAGACGCATCGCCGCGCAGATGCCAGTAACTCAAAAAATGGAGCGATCCAATCACGTCGTATGGAGCGAAGGCGATCTGGAGGTGTTTCACCTTCAGATAATGCGAATCATAGCCTCTATTGAGCCAAAACAGAAGACTTGCATGATTGGCGGGTAGGGATAATGTTTTTGTCACCACCTGGCGGGAAAAGTGTTTTAGTGCCGTCCGGTCGGTCGGGTGGTGACATCAGGATGAATATGAAAATCTACGAATCCCGCAAGTGGCCAGGTGCATTTACGTTGATCGAATTACTGGTGGTCATTGCGATCATCGCGATTCTGGCTGCGCTCCTGCTTCCGGCTTTGTCCAAAGCCAAGGAAAAAGCTGCCCGGACTGCCTGTGTCAATAACCTGCGGCAGTTGGGTTTGGCCATGGCGATGTACACCCACGACAACAACGACATGTTGCCTTGGTGTCAATGGTATAACAATTATGGCCCGAGTTGGATTTACATACCGTATCGAGGGCAGGCACCTGATCCTTACAAGCTCGTCAACGGTGTGCTGGAAGACAATCCCGACGTTCTTGCGATTTCGAATATCCTCCAAGGTGCTTACTACTCTTACATTGGCAACCGGCAGGTTTATTATTGCCCGCTCGACAAGAAGGAAAATGAAGATTTCAAAAAACGCGTCCAGCGAGTTTCAAGTTATATCATGAACGGCGCCGTTTGTGGGTTCGGAGCTCTTAGCAAGCCGAGATACAAGATCAGCCAGTTCAACCCGGCCGCCTATGTTCAGTGGGAGCCAAAGGTCAACAACTACGGCGGCTTCTACGCCTATAATCCTGGACTCGACGCCAGCCAGGTACCCAACGCAGCGGAAGGAATCGGGAATCGTCACGGTAAAGGGGCGGGCATACTTGGATTTGACTCACGGGTACATTGGATTGCTCTCCAGACATTTGATCAGGAGGCGACCCGCAACCCCGGGCTGCTATATTGTGCGCCTAAGTAACCCGACCGAAGGTCGCCGAATATTTTCCATTTTGTGATAAATCAAATAACGCTCGGACGTCGTATCGTCCCGACCGCAATCTTGTTGACCAGCCTGTTGTCAGGGCAAGGTGCAGGCTTTTCATTCTTTGAGCCGGTTCAACCACCTCGTCCTTTTCAAGTCATGGTCCATCGCGGCCAGTCACGCCAAGCCCCAGAGAACACCCGGCCTGCGTTGCAACGTTGCATCGAGGACGGATTGGAGTGGGCCGAAGTGGACGTCCGCCTGACTCAGGATGGCCAGCACATTCTCTCGCACGACGCGAGTGTTATGGATGCGGCTGGCAAAGTATGGAAGATAAACGAACACGCTTTGGCAGAGTTGCGAAAGATTGATGTGGGTTCAAGGTTTGCAGCAAAGTTTGCAGGCGAGCAATTGCTCCCGCTCAAGGATTGCTTCGCGCTGTGCAAAGGAAAGTTGAATCTCTATCTCGACTGCAAAGCCGTGAACCCGGAGCAACTCGCGCGCGAGATTCTTGACGAGGGCATGGAGCGGCAGGTGGTCGTTTATCTGAACATGGCCGAGTCGCGGAAAGTCCAGAAGGCTTCGGCGGGCAAAGTTGCTACTATGACCAAGTGGCGACCTGGCTTCGGCGGTGCGGAATGGGCTGTGACCAACGGCCTTGCTGCCGTCGAGATTGATGCGCCAGACTTGACGCCAGCCATCGCTGCGTCGTTTCACCGCGCCGGCATCAAAGTCCAGGCGAAGGTGCTCGATGAATGGGACAAACGTGAGGTATGGGAGCGGGTGATCGCCGACGGTGCGGACTGGTTGCAAACCGATTTTCCGGAGGAAGTAGTGGCTCAGGCGCTTTGGCGGCGCGTAAAGAAGCGGCCCGTGCGCATTTCCCTCCATCGCGGTGCGAATCGTTACGCGCCGGAAAACACCCTGCCTGCGTTTGCCAAGGCGATCCGGCTCGGCGTGGACTTTGTGGAATTCGACGTGCGAACCACCAGCGATGGCAAATTCTATCTGCTGCATGATGGCACGCTGGACGGCAAGACCGATGGCCACGGGCCGATTGCGAACACGCCGTCGAGCGTGGTGGCCTCTTTGAGTGCGGGGGTGAAGTTTGGACAGCCGTACGCCCGGTTGGGATTGCCAACGCTTGAGGAATTTCTGACGGCCACCGAGGGCAAGATTGAACTCTACTTCGATGCCAAGGCGATTCCGCCTGAGGCGCTGGCGGAAGCCGTTGAACGTCATCACATGAGCGACCGGACGGTGGTCTATCAATCGCCCAAGTACCTGGCGCAGCTCAAGGCCATCAACCCCCGGATTCGTGGGCTGCCGCCGTTGGGGGATATCAAGGACCTTGCCGCAATGGCCACTGACCTGAAGCCCTACGCGGTGGATGCCGATTGGGACATCCTGTCGAAAGAGATGATTGCCCAATGTCACGCCGCCGGCGTGAAGGTTTTTTCGGACGCGCTGGGCAAACACGAGCGCGTCGAGGATTACCTGCAGGCAATGGAGTGGGGTATTGACTTGATTCAGACAGATCATCCGTTGCGCGTCATGCGCGCCATCGAACTTTGGGCGAACCGGCAATCAACGAACTCCGCGCCTTAGCTTGTTGCCCTATTACCAATGTTGCAAACAATGATGCGCCGTCGTTGCATGTCCGCGCTGTTCACCAACGAAGCCGATGAAATTGAAACTCTGCCGGCTGCGTTGTTTCATCGCCTAATCTTAAAATAAAGAAGCCGCCGTCTTTCAGCAGTTGGATTCCGGCAAGTGACGGACAAAGCCGCACTCGGAAATGTTTCCAAATCCGTGCCTCATTTAGCGCGGTGGCCATCCTGTGTGCGGAATGGCCAAGCCATGCTATTACAGGCATTCCTGAGAGGATACGGCTCGTTCGTAAAAACAAGTTGGAGTGCAAATGGCCGATGATTGTCTGTTCGACTTGTGCGAGCCTGGGGCGAATGAATTCATCACGCCAGAGGAATGGCAGGGCGGTGGGGTCGTGGCAGAACAACAGCACGCGTTGACCGGGGCGCAGCGCCGCGAAGGCGGCGCGGATTTCATCGAGGTGTCGGTTGCGAAGATTTTTCCATTCGGATTTTTCCTCGGCGAGCATGTCCGGGCCGAACACGGGCAGCGCGACGAGCGTTGAAACGCAGTTCATCAAAACGTAGTTGCCAAGTTCAATGCACCAGAAAGGTTGCAGGCCAAGTTCACCGGTGCAACGTCGCCAGCTAGCGAGTCGCAAGCCGCCGCGTGAGCCGAGCATCCGTAGCTTGCCAAGTTCATGGTCACCGTAGTTGCAGAGAAGTTTGTCGCCGAATTTCGCGCGGAGTTTGCCGAGACATTCGCGGGCGCTTTCCGCCGCGGCATCATCGCCTAGCCCGAGCGCGGCGACGTTGGCGGCAAAATCGCCATTGGCCACCACGTAATCCACCGGTGGACATTCGGCGATGAAGCGATCCAACTTGTCGTTGTGCCTAAGCGGATATCGTAGCCACACGAGGTCGCGGTATTTTCTCAGTGCAAACCTTAGCAGGGGATTTTCGATGACGCGGGTTTCGTAATCGTCGCCTGCGGTACGTTCGGTCGGGCCGGCGTAGTGGATGTCGCTGAGAACGGCGAGGGTGAATCTGCGGCTCATGCCCGTTCAGGCGCGGTGGGCCATGGGAATCTTGATGAAGAACGTCGTGCCCTTGTCCGGTTCGCTCTCCACAGTGATTTCGCCCCTGTGTTCCTGGATGATACGTTGCGTAATAGGAAGGCCGAGGCCGGTGCCGTGATGCTTGGTGGTGAAAAACGGCTCGAACAGTTTTTGGAGATGCTCGGGCGTGATGCCGACGCCGGTGTCCTTGACGATGACGCGTACGTGCGGTGCCGCTTTCGAGGCTGTGGCGACAACTTCAGTGGTCACGGTCAATGAACCATTTGCGCCCGTGGCCTCGGCGGCATTGAGGAAAAGATTCACGAACGCTTGTTCCAACTGGTAATCGTCCCCGTGTACTGCGTCAGGTGTGGCATTGAACGAACGGTTGAGTGAAATCAATTTTCCATCGAGCTTGTGTTGAACCATGCG
>CAYSDO010000011.1:0-31210 GCA_964429665.1 uncultured Bifidobacterium sp. | reverse complement strand
TTCTTTCGGGTCCCACAGATCAATGTGGCTCGGCCCTCCCTGAAGGTAGATCATCACGACATTCCTGGCCGTGCCCCACCCGGGACCGCCGGCGTGTTTGCCCGGCTCACCCGCAAGGGCCCGCAATTTGAAGAGCGATCCGAGCGAAAGGCCCAACATGCTGGCCCCGCCGACACGCAACAGGTCGCGCCGCGTCATTTTCAGTTGCGGGTCACAGAGGTCGCTGCATGTGCCGCCGGTTATATTGATCATATTCTTTGCCTTGGGCTGTAATTTTGTATCAAGGGAATTGGTTCAATGGTTAAAAAGGAATCCCGGACTGTTGATCAGCGCCCACGTCAGATCCTGAACGACCGTGAGCCGCTTGTTTTGGCTCTGCCGGCCACTGGCTTTGGCATCCTCACGCAACTGCACGAGGTAAGGATCGAGGCGGATTGGATCTTCCGCCTGTGTTGCCGCTTTCTGCAATTCCGTGAATTTTGGATCCACCGGTAGCGGCTCCGACGCTTTTACGGCGGCCTGTTTGCGTTTCCAGAATTCACCGTCCGAATCGCGGTAAAAGTCGAGGATCGCCGACGCCTGCTCGGGCTTGCGCTGACCGGCAGGTGCGCGCGCGGCTTGCACCACATTTTCGGGCATGCCGAATTCCAGCGGTTCAGCGCTGGCGGTCAGGTAGAGCCGGAAGCGGCCGAGCAAATAGTCCTCACCAAAATGCTGCCGTAACATGAATCGCAACATCACGCCATTTGTGCTGACGATCGGGGTTTCGAGTTTGAACGCCGCGGTATGACGCTGGATTGCCGGTGCGCCTCCGAGTGCCCAACCGTTTTTTCCACCTTCGATTCTGCCGTCAATGGCCTGCGTGACCGCGTAATCGGTCTGGGAAAAGTCAGCCCTGGCATCGATAAATTTTGCCTCGGTGTCTGGCGAGTTCGTGCCTGTAGCCCATTTTAATTCAATCTCGCTTAGGACGAAATTGCCGTCCTTGTGCCGGCCGGGTCCGAACTGTGGCAGGCCTTCATCCGGCAACACTTCGAGCATCACACCAGTGATGTTGGTCAACGATGATGCGGCCTCGATCACATAGTCCGAGGGGCTTCTTCCATCGGACGCGAGGATCGAACCGTCGCTCTGCCGGGACAGTTTGATCTTGGCGGTGGCAGACATTTTCTGCGGATCCACCAGCATCCATGTCGTTTTGGTGTCCGCTGGATTGTTCTTCGTTTCCCAGAAGGCGGCCTGGGCCGGGAGCAATTTTTCGTAATCCTTCAACTGGCGTTGCGTGAGATCCAATTCCGACAATCGGCGCTTCTCAAGTTCTTGGCGAAGATTTTTTGTCATCTCGTCGTAGGTGAGGAGATCCGCCTTGGACTTCGCAATCGCTTCCTCACGCTGGCGTTGAAGCTCAACAATCTTGGGTGCCATCGTCACCTCCAGGGCGCTCAGTTCGTTTGTGATGTTCGCATTGTCGTTATCCACAGACCCGAGCAGGGCGAGAACATTCCTGGTTTCCGATCCGGTGGCGGGCCGGTTGACCACGCGAAGGAAAACTTCATCGATCAACTTCCGATCGTCTTTCTCCATCTCAACCAATGTGGCGAGGGAATTTGTGGGCTCGTTGATGGCGCCAGAGATGGTCGGCCCACTCAGCAGCGCCATGACAGAGCCCAGACCCATGTCGCTGCTGCGCTCACATTCGCAGGCGCTCTGGCGCACGGGACGTCCAAGCGTGGCGAGCAGTCCGCTGCCGACATCCATGGCCGCGTCCGCCAATTGCGTGGCGCGCTGGCCGGGTTTGGCGCCCGGAATCTGCGGCGTGCTGCCCGTAACGCGGAACACGGCATCAAAAAGCGTTTCCGCCGGCAACCGGCGGGCAATCGCGTGCGAATAATTCACCTTGTCGTCCACGTTCCATTTGTTCGGGCGGATCGAAAGCTGATAGGTGCGCGACTTGCAGATGATCTCCATCAGGTGCCGCACGTTGAACTTGCTGTCCACAAACTCGCGTGTGAGGTGGTCGAGCAAGGCCGGATTCCGGGGAGGATTTCCGGCGCGAGTGTCGTCGAGCGGCTCAATGATACCCGCCCCGGTCAGATAACCCCATAGGCGGTTGGCATAACTTGACGCAAAGAAGCGGTTGTCTGGTGTGGTGATCCAGGCGGCAAGCGCCTCGCGTCGCGTGGCTTTTTCATTCGCTTCGTGCGTCGCCGAATACGGAAACGCCGGCGGCGAAACCTTGCCAGTGCGGTCGTGTTTCACTTCTCCCTCAGTCATATCGCTGACCATTTCATAAAGCGGCTTGGCGCCCTCGACCGCGCTGCCGCCGATCCGTTTATCCCCGCTGGCCGGATCTTCCTTCAGCGAGACCTGCGCGAAATAAGCGGAGAGATGATAATACTGATCCTGCGTCCAGCGCTCAAAAGGATGGTCATGACACTTGTTGCAATTGAATCGTGTGGCGAGAAACAGATGCGTGGTGTTCTCCATCGCCTCGGTCGGAGTGCGAACGATCTTCCAATAGCTTGCCGCCGGGTGCTCGCGATTCGACCCGGACGCTGTAAGAATCTCCCGGGCAAACTTGTCGTAAGGTGTGTTCTTCTCGACCTCCCCCCGAATCCAGGCGCGAAACGATTCAGCGCCTTCGCTGCCCAGATACTTGCTGTTGCACTGGAGGAGGTCGGCCCATTTGTTGGCCCAAAAATCAACGTACTCGGGGCTGCCGATGAGGCGGTCAACCAATTCGTCGCGTTTGAGTCTCGTTGCTCGAGTGTCATCAAGGAAAGTCCGTATCTCTTGGGGCGACGGGGGCAGCCCGGTCAGGTCCAGGTAAACCCGTCGGATAAACTCAAGGTCGGTGCAAACATCAGATGGCTCGATTTTCATCCGCTGCCACTTGGCGGCCACGAGTTCGTCAATCTTTCCCCACGCAGGGGGATCCTTCCAGACGAAGCCGTTGCGCTCGCCCATCACCGTAAGGGTCGTGGCGGCGTAGTTGCCTTCATAACGGGCAAGTACCGGAGACTCACCCCGGCGCAGGCTGGTGATGAGCCCTCCCGTTTCGGCTGTGGCAACGTCCGCGTTGCCGCTTTCGACGAAGGCTTCCGTTGTGACATCACGCGTTGTTCCATCCGCATAGCTGGCCACCACGCGCATCTGCTGCTTCGAGCCGATCTTCTGGACCACGGGATCGTGGGGAAACATTTCGATCTTAACTACGCGAGGCGATTTCATGTCCAGCGTCGCTCCATTTGCGATCCATTGCCGTAGTATCTGGTACGACTTGCTGTCAACGGTGGTCCGCCGCCCTCCCTCGTGCGGCACTTCCGCCACCGCCTTCAATAGAATAAGGCTGTCATCCGGCGAGGCGACATTGACGCGACGTGAAGCCAGATCATCCGTCAGCGCGCGTAAATCCGTTTCGGGGTCGTATCCGCGCAAGGAAAGCTTGAAGCCGTTCTTGCCATCCTTGGCCCCGTGGCAGGTGCCGGCACTGCAACCCAACTGGGCGATGACGGGGGAGACATCTCGAATAAAATCAGCGTGGTAAACCTTGCCAAGCCCGGTAATTTCGACGGGTGCTTCGGTTGTCTTACCCGCCAGGGCGACGGTGAGTTTGCCTGTGCCGTCTTTTTGCGGCTGCAAAACACCACGAGGAGAGACTGCCAGCATTTCCGGCTTCACAGTGAACTTCACCATCCGGGTCACATCCACTGTGTCGCCGGAATCGAGCCGCGCGGTCACCAGGAGTTGCGCGTAATCGTTTGGGCTGCTGAACTTGATTCGCGCCGGTTGCAGTTCCAGTGCGGCAATCTTTGCGCCCTCCGGCAAGGACTCGGGAGCGATGACCGGCTCAATGTTCCTGTCCGTCTTGGGCGCCCATGCCGGTCGGGCTGCAACAACGGCACCTTTCGTGATAGGCACGGACACGAATTCCTTGATCACGCTTCCGTTCGTGGCGTTGAAAAAGCGAACGATGCCGTCCGACCCGCCCGCGACAATCTGGTTACCATCCGGACTGAACGCGACCGAGTAAATCTCCGAGTGTGGAACCAATGCCCGCGCGATTTCATGAATTCCCTGCTTCTTGTATTCCTCAAGCCGTTTCTTTTCCTCGGGCTTGCGATTTCCGGGAACTTTGCCCATGAGATCACGCAGAGCTTTTGGTACCTCGTTGGTAAAGTCATAACTGCATATCACCAATTCGCCCGCCCTGTCCAACCCGCCGCCGTACGCGATGCGTTTGCCGTCGGCACTGAACCGCACGCTGAAGACCCGGCCTGTGGTTGGAAACAGATCGGCAATGAATTGAGCATCGTCGCCGATCTCGCGTTTGACCTCGCGAAAGATGCGATAAACTTTCGGCAAACCATCCGACCCGGCAGCGACGATTTCTTCAAACTTCGGATGTGTCGCCAGGGCCAGCACACCGCCCTTCAACGCGCCGGGCGTGATGGAGGTGACATTGTCCACAAAGCGTTGTTCAGCGATTTCCGTGAGCTTTACGCTCATGTCGCGTCCGCCGGAAATTACGTGTTCGCCTTTCGCCGAAAACGTGGTGCTCATCACCCAATCCGTATGCGACCCCATCTGCATGACTTGTTTGCCGGAAGCCGCCTCAATGGCGCGCACGGTATTGTCCGGGCAGCCGAAAGCGATCATCTGGCTGTCTGGCGACCAGCTTACGCCATAGAGAGTGTCGTAGCTGACCGGAGTCGAAATAGTGAGTTTGCGTTTCGCGACATCCCAAACCTGAACCTCACCCAGCCTCGCCGGGTCGCCGCCGGCCACCGCAAGCCACTGGCCATCCGGCGAGAACTGCAATGACTGGACGCGTTCGGAAAGTCCGACCAGCCGGCCTGCCAGCTTGCTGCTGCTGTTTTCATACAGAAGCACCTCATGAAAACCTGCCACCGCCAGCAGCTTTCCGTCGGGCGAAATATCCAGAGACGCGATGACGGGTGGGCGGGAGTACACCGGTGGATGCTCGGCATCGTAATGTCGCTTTGCGTCTGCGGGCGTATCGTCCAACGCGCCTTGTTGAATCCAGGAACTGATCAACGCCACTTCGTTCTCGAGCAGGGGCGATTTTCCTTTCGGCATCCGCACTTCGCCATCCTGGGGCGTGATCATTTTCAGAATCGAACTTTGATCGGAATTCCTTGGGACAATTGCAGCGCCCTCCGATTCGCCGCCGGCAAGCAGCTTTTTGAAATCGGTCATCACGTATCCGCCCTTGGATTTTGCTGGTTGATGACAACCCTGGCAATTGGCCTGGAGGATTGGTCGGACGTCGCGGTAATAACTCACCGTCGCCGCTGGTTTGGGATCAGCCTTGTTGCTTTCAGCCGCATGGACATTCGAGGGAACAATCCCAGTCAGCGTGAGGCCGAGGAGCAGCCAGGCTGGTCGCAAACGCGAGAGGCCGGCAGCAAAACGTAAGATCAGCGCAAACGCGTCACAGCCCAAGGGTGTCATTCACCTAGTATTTGAGGCTTCCCTTTGGCTTTTTCAAGAATTATTCCAGCAATACCGTTGTATGAAGCTGTTCATCCACTCTTTCTCGCTCCACGAATCCCGGTTCGGCTCTGGTAATGCGGCGCAATTCCGTCATAGTTGGGGTGAAAGGTTCGCGGCTGAGGCTGCGACACATGCATGGAAGAACAAATTTTAAGTCTGCTTGGTGAAAAAGATTACTCACCTGCCACCGGTCCGGAATTGCTCCGCGCCCTCCACCTGCCGCCGGATCGTCAATCTCAATTGAACCGCTCTCTGCGCCAGTTGGAACGCACCGGCCAGATCACTCGTACCAAAGGCGACCGTTACATCAAATCCCGCGAGGCCGACCTCATTCCCGGCCGCATCCAGATCAATCGTGCGGGCAAGGGCTTCTTGCAGCCGGACGATGCGGGCCTGAAGGAAATCATGATTCCCGAGAACGAGACCGGCACGGCGCTTCACGGCGACCGCGTGCTCGTCCGGCGCAACGTTCGCTCACGAGGCTTGCGGCCCGAGCGCGGCACGGCGCCGGAAACCGGTTCAGTCATCCGCATCCTCGAACGCAAGCGCTCCCAAATCGTCGGCACGTTGCAGCGCGGGCGGCAGTTTCTCTACGTGATACCCGACGACCCGCGGATGCCCCACGACATTTACGTGCCCGAACCGCGCGATGTCGGACGCAAGCCCAACATTGGTGACAAAGTCGTCGTCGAGCTGCTGGAATGGACTTCACGTCACAACAATCCCGAGGGTGAAATCATCGAAGTCCTCGGCGCACCCGACGAGGAAGGCGTGGATATGCTCTCCGTCCTGCGCCAATACAACCTTCCCCTGCACTTTCCCAAGCCGGTGCTCGCTGAAGCCCGCGCCAACGGAACAACAGTCCAATCGCATGAACTCGCCGGACGTGAGGACTGCCGCGCGCATCAAGTCATTACCATTGACCCCGACGACGCAAAGGATTTTGATGACGCCATCTGCCTCCAACGTAGTGGCCACCACCAATGGAAACTCTGGGTTCACATTGCCGATGTCTCCCATTACGTGAAGCCCGGCACGGCGCTGGACGACGAGGCCCGCAAACGTGGCAACTCCACCTATCTCGTGGATCGCGTCATCCCGATGCTGCCCGAAGCCTTGAGCAATGAACTCTGCTCGCTCAAACCGAATGTGGATCGACTGACCAAGTGCGTCGAGTTCCTCATCGCCGACGATGGCCGCGTATTGAGCACCAAGTTTTACCCCGCCGTCATCCACTCCCAGCGCCGTTTCACCTACAAGGAAGTGTTCGCGATTTTGCAGTCGGGACCGAACAAGCTTGGTGGTGGAAATCGTCGCGCTGCGACGATTAGCGCCGCGTCCAGCGGCGCAACGCTTGCCAACGAAGCCACCGCTCCGCCGCTCGTACGCGGCGGGGTAGTCGCAGCGCGACAACCGCTACCTAACGATTCCATCGTCCAGATGCTCCACGACGCCCATGAGCTCGCGCAAAAGATCCGCCGCCTGCGCTTCAAGAACGGTTCGCTCGCGCTGGATTTTCCCGAAACCAAGATCCGCCTCGACGACCAGGGCCGCGTCCTGCGCATCGAGAAGATCGAGAACGATGTCTCCCATCAGTTGATCGAGGAATACATGCTGCTGGCCAACGAAGCCGTGGCCACGCGGCTGATGAGCCGGAACCAAAAGGCGATTTATCGCGTTCATGAAGAGCCGGACGAACGGCGCTTGAACGAATTTCGCGAGGACGTCCTCAGCCATCACATCCCGTGCGGCAATCTCACCAAGCGCCCCGAAGTTGCGAAGTTGTTGGAGAAGCTTGATACCATTCCCATCGGCGCGGCGTTGAAGATCGGTTTCCTCCGCTCGTTGATGCGTGCCCGTTACGATGTCGAGCCGCTCGGGCATTACGGGCTGGCCAAGGCCAAATACACGCACTTCACCTCGCCCATCCGCCGCTACGCCGACCTCGTCGTCCACCGCGCGCTGTTTCCGGGGAGCGCGCCCGCCTCGGGCGCAGTTTTCCGCGCCCCCGCGGAAAACCCGGGCGCACCGAAACCATCCGATCGTTCAAGTCACCTCCACGCGCACGAAGCAGGCCGCGAGGCGCGGCCCGCAACACCCGGGGCGGGTGTGCTCCCCAAGTTTCATCCGCTCAAGGAAACCGCCGAACACATCTCCGATACCGAACGCAATTCCGCCGACGCCGAGCGCGACAGCAAGGACGTGAAAATGTATGCGTTCCTGAAAGCGCAGTTACAGATGGCGCAACCGCCGGTATATCCCGCGCTGGTGACGGACGTGCGCAACTTCGGATTCTTCGTGGACGTGCCCGGCCTTGCCATGAGCGGGTTGATTCACTGTTCCAGCCTCACCGACGACTTCTACGAGTTCGACGAAACGCGCGGCACGTTGACGGGCCGGCGCAATCGCCGCGTGTTTCGCCTCGGCGACAAAGTGGAAGTGCAGATCGCTAAGGTGGACAGCTTCAAGAAGCAAGTGGACTTCCGCCTCGCCCGTGCCGAACGCAGTGGGGCGAAGCCGCAACCAAAGGACCGCGACCGGTCCCCGGTCGCAGCGGATGAACGCCGCGGCGGTCGTCCGCAGTTTCAGAAGTCTCGCGACTGGCAACGCGCTGCGGACGGGGACCGTCCGCGCTCCAAACGCCCGCCGCAAGGCGGGCCGCAGCAGAAGTTCGGGAAATTCAAAACGCAATCGCAGTCGCGCCCACCGTTGCCGTCCCGCCCGTCCCGCGATGCCAAACCAGAACCAGCCCGTCCGCAATCCGGCGGCGGAAACTTCCGCGCTGGTCCGTCGCGCCCGCAGATTCCATCCTCCCACTCGCGCTCGAAGTTTGGCGGACGACGGCGGCGGTAGTGGCGGCGAAATACTCGTTCATGAAGGGAGTTGGCATGGGACGGGGGCAAACCTTTCAAGTGCTTATTGTTTGTTGGCGAACCGAAAGGGTAAAGATACTATTGCGACATGGGCACGACGATGCGCTATTCTGACGACGAACTGCTAAAACTCCTCGACGAGACGGAGTCAGATTTGGCTGAACGGAAGGAGACTTGGAAAGGAGATGCTCCTGAAAAGGGGAGGCAAGCGGTGTGCGCCTTTGCCAATGACCTTCCGAATCATTGCAAACCTGGTGTGCTCTTTGTCGGGGTCAAAGACAATGGCATCCCAACCAACCTAGCCATTACTGACGAACTGCTTCAGACTCTGGGATCTATCAAGACTGACGGTAAAATTCTTCCCCCTCCGACGCTCATCGTTGAAAAGCGTGTCTTAAAGAATGCGGAAATCGCCGTAGTTACCGTCCAACCTTCTGACGCGCCTCCGGTCATTTATGACGGGCGAATTTGGATTCGCCTCGGCCCCCGACGCGGCATTGCGACGGTTCAAGACGAACGGATTCTGAATGAGCGGCGTAAATACCGTGACCTGTCGTTTGACCTTCAACCAGTTCCTTCCAGTGGAGTCGAATCATTAAGCCGTGTTCTTTTTGAAGAGGAATACCTTCCGAACGCTTTTGCTCCAGACATTCTGGCCGCCAATGAGCGCACCTACGAGCAACGTCTTTCAGCGTGTCGGATGATCGCAGCGGTGGACAATCCGATTCCAACTGTTCTGGGCCTTCTCACACTGGGAAAGTCGCCACGCGATTGGCTGCCGGGTGCTTTCGTTCAATTCTTGCGCATTCAAGGCAATAACTGGTCCGACCCCGTTGTGGACGAATCTCTTATTGACGGCGCATTGGGCCAAGTAATCCGACGGCTGGATGAAAAACTCGATGTTCACAACTCGGTGGCGGTGGACATCACGTCCCATTCGACAGAAACGCGTTCGACTCCCTATTCACGCGCCGCGCTTCAGCAACTAACGCGGAATGCAGTTATGCACCGTACTTACGAGGGCACAAATGCGCCCGTCCGAGTTTACTGGTTCGACGACCGCATCGAAATCCACAACCCTGGTGGCCCGTACGGTGCAGTTACGACGGAGAACTTTGGGCAGCCCGGCATCACCGATTACCGCAACCCGCACATCGCCGAAGCCATGAAGGTGCTTGGATTCGTGCAACGATTCGGGGTTGGCATTGCGACGGCACAGGCTGAACTGCGGAAAAATGGAAACCCTCCCGCTGAATTCAAGGTGCAACCTTCTGCGGTTCTGGCAATCGTCAGGAAAAAAGCATGAGTGTTCCGGTCATCACATTTTTCAACAACAAGGGCGGCGTCGGGAAGACGTCGCTCGTATATCATTTGTCTTGGATGTTTGCCGAGATGGGGAAACGTGTTGTCGCACTTGATCTCGACCCACAGGCCAATCTCACCGCCGCTTTTCTGGAGGAAGACCAATTGGAATCGTTGTGGGAGACGCAAACCGGACCGACAACCATCTATCGTGCAATTCAACCGCTCACCAAGGTTGGTGATTTGCTGGAACCTTTGATCACTCCCATTTCGCCACGTCTTCATCTCATTTCCGGAGATGTTGCGTTGGCGCGTTTTGAGGAAAAACTTTCTCAAGAATGGCCTAACAGTCTTGGCAATGACCCCTACCGTTCGTTCCGTGTTCTCACATCGTTCTGGCAGATTGCTCAAACTGCCGCTCGCCGGGTTCAGGCGGACTTCATCTTTGTGGATGTTGGCCCCAACCTTGGTGCAATCAACCGTTCTGCCCTGATTGCTTCTGATTTTGTAGTGATTCCGCTGGGGGCAGATCTTTTCTCTCTGCAAGGCTTGAAAAACCTTGGACCTACTCTCCGGGATTGGCGAACGGAATGGTCACAACGACTTCAGCGTCCACTCAATTTGGATTTTTCCCTCCCTCAAGCTGCGATTCGCCCTCTCGGTTATATTATTCAGCAATACAGCGTCCGTCTGAGCCGTCCGGTGAAAGCGTATGACCGCTGGGTGAACCGAGTTCCGGGCATCTATTGTGAGAGCGTGCTCCAGCAATCCGGAAATTCTACAACGCCAGCGACCGACTCAAACTGTCTTGCCACAATCAAGCACTATCGCAGTCTTGTTCCGATGGCACAGGAAGCCCGTAAACCAATCTTTAAGTTGTCTCCTGGAGATGGTGCTATCGGCAATCACGCATCCGCAGTCCAAGAGGCATTTACCGACTTTCAGAGTCTTGCGCAAAAACTACTTGGTAGAATGGCAGTGCAACCCCAACTGCCTTTGAACGCGTAGGGTGTTGCATCGCAGTTTCGAGGTTCACCTGCTGAGCAGTCTTAAAGCCACCGCGCTCCAAACGCTGGCGCGCTGGCCCTGCGTCCTCGAACTTCGCAAAGCGTCTGGACTGCGGCGCGTTCACCGCCGCTTTTCCCCGGAACGCGCAACTGGATTCAACCGCGAACCACGCGAAATACGCGAACAAGGAATTCCCGAAATCCTTTCGCGTGTTTGGTGTATTTCGCGGTTCACCTGATTTGTGTCACGATCTCCCTCACCTGTTTCCTCTCCACAAGGAGAGGACATTCCTTTTCCCGTCGCGATTGCTCGATGCGCCTCCCACCAACTCCGCCGCACAATGTTTCAAGAAACCGGCGAATGATTCACCTTCTCCCCAGGGGAGAAGGCCGGGATGAGGGCGAGCGTCAAACCATACTCGGTTAAATCCGAAACCGAAGTGGAAATCGCTAATCCGCGCTAATCGTCCCTGCTTTTCATTAGTGCCGATTAGCGCAGATTAGCGGTTCAGGTCAGTGAACCGATCCGCCGCAGGCGCAGCACCGGCTCGTTTTGTTGCCGCGAGGCGGCGAGGTCCACCTCAAATTCGGCCACCCAATCGTTGTGTTCCTCCGGATCCACGAGCATTTGTTGCACGCGCCAGGATTTCTTGTCGTCGGACGGCAGCACGTAGGTGTGGCGTACGTTGCGGGCGTTGGGTTCGAGACAGATGCGTTCATGGTCAGTGTAGTAAGAGTCCAATGCCGTCTGAAGGCGCGCGGGCGTCCAAGGTTGACCTTCGGCGTCCTGCGGTGAACTGAGATTCGCGATGGCCTGTTCGTAATCCTCGATCACCAGCCCGCGCAGAAACGTGAAGATGCGATTGCGGATCGTGGCGGTGAAGGCTTTGGTGTCGCGCGTGATGTCCTGCGCGGCTTCCTCGGCCCCGGGCGGGCGGACTTCCTTGGTTTCGCCGGGGCGATAATTCGGGTCGCGCATCTTCTCCCATTCGTCGAGCAGGCTGGAATCCACCTGTCGGATCATCGTGCCGAGATAAAGTTCCATTTCGCGCACCTGCTCATTCTTGGCGGAGTCGGGGACAGTTTGCGCGAGGACTTTGAACACGCTATTCAGATGCCGCAGCAAGACGCCCTCGGCGCGCTGCAGTTCGTAAAGCTTGATGTAATCCGCGAACGAGCGGAACTCCTCGAACATCTCGCGCACGATGGATTTCAAGTGGATGTTTTCCTCGCCCACCCACGGATGCCGCGCGGCAAAGTTGTTGAATGTTGAATAGACGAACTCACGATTCGGCTTGGGATGCTCGCACTTCTCCAATTCCTCCATGCGCTGATCGTATTCGATGCCTTCCATCTTCATCTCTGCCATCTTCTGATCCTTCACCTTGTCGAGTTGCTTGCGCAGGATGATGTCCGGGTCTTCGAGGATGGATTCGACGAGCGTGAGCAGCACGAGCGCGTAATCCGGCGCTTGCGGGTCCATCAACGGAATCGTCTCGAGCAGATAGAGCGACAACACCTGATCCATCGAGAAATCATCCTGCAACTCGACGTTCACCCGAATCTTTTGCCCCGTAGCAGCCGACGTGAGTCGGCTCTCACTTCCCGGGTCTTCAGATGAAGCGGACTCACGTCCGCTGCTACGGGGATTGATGAACTCTACAATCTTGCGATCCAGCAACGAGCGGAACAACTGCCACGCGCGCTTGATGTGCGCCTGCTTCTGACGCGGTGTCTCGTGGCAATCGCGGATGAGCTTTTGCATAGCGGCGCAACCATCGCCTTTGCGGCTGAGCACATTCAGCAGCATCCCGTGCGTGACTTGGAAGCGGGAGGTCAACTTTTCGGGCGGCGCCGCGATCAATCGGACGTAAGTGTTCTTGTCCCAGTTGACGAAATTCTTTTCCGGTGGCTGACGCTTCACGGACTTTTTGCCATCGCGCGCGGCTTTCTCGGCGAGCTTGAGATTCTCAATGACGTGCTCCGGCGCCTGCGCGACGACCCACCCCTGGTTGTCGAATCCTTTGCGCCCGGCGCGTCCGCTAATCTGATGAAAATCTCGCGCGCTGAGGATGACGGTCTTCTGTCCGTCGAACTTGCACAGGCGCGTGAACAACACCGTGCGAATCGGCACATTGATACCAACGCCCAGCGTATCCGTGCCGCAGATGACTTTGAGCAAACCCTTTTGCGCGAGTTGCTCGACGAGCACCCGATACTTCGGCAACAACCCGGCGTGATGCAATCCGATGCCATGCCGCAGCCATTTCTTGATTTCCGGACCGTAGGGGCTGGAGAACTTGAAACCTTCCAACGTGTTCGCTATGGCGGCTTTCTCGTCGCGCGTGCAGACATTGATGCTCGTGAAATCCTGCGCGCTTTGCGCTGCCTCCAATTGCGTGAAGTGGACGACATAGACCGGGGCTTTGCAGTCGGCGACCAAGCTTTCGAGCGTCTTGGCGAGCGGCAATTCGGAATAAGCATGTTCAAGTGGCACCGGCCGATTGGTTGAGGTGACCGCCACAGTCGGACGCCCGGAGCGCCGTGTAAGTTCCTCCTCGAAGAAAGTCGTGTCTCCGAGCGTCGCGGACATCAGGAGGAAACGTGCCTGCGGCAATGTCAACAACGGCACTTGCCATGCCACGCCGCGCTCGCGATCCGCGTAGTAATGGAACTCGTCCATGACCACGTCTTGCACATTAGCTGCCGCACCTTCTCGCAACGCGATGTTCGCCAGGATTTCCGCCGTGCAGCAGAGGATGGGCGCATCGCGATTCACCGAAGCGTCGCCGGTGCTGAGTCCGACGTTGTCCGGGCCGAACTCGCGGCAGAGAGCCATGAACTTCTCATTCACCAATGCTTTGATCGGACAGGTGTAGATCGAGCGGCGGCCTTTGGCGATGGCTTGAAAGTGCAGCGCGGTTGCGACAAGAGATTTACCCGAACCCGTGGGCGTGTTGAGGATGACGTTCTTCTCCTCGAACAATTCCAAGATGGCGGATTCCTGCGCGGGATAGAGCTGGAGTTTCCGTCCTTCGGCATAATCAAGGAAGCGACCGAGCAACACATCGTTGCTCAGTTTCTCATCACATGGAATCAGATCGTAAAGTGTCAAGGCCACAGGGCTCGGACTCTACTCGTTCCCAAAGCGCGAGAGAAGAACGATACTCATGTCCGGTTCGCGTTCGACGGGTGGTTCTTTGAGGACGGCTTGGGTGTGCGCTTCGGCTTTGATGCCGAGGCGTTGGGTCAGCGCGTGCAAGGTGGAGTCGTCCACCGCCACGCCCCATTTGCCCGCCAGTGCCAGGCTGAGTTGTTGGTGGACGCTCAATCCCCATTGTTCCCGGATCGGACAGCCCCAACGCTGGTCGCCCGGATCCTGTCCGTGCAGGACTTGCAGTTCAATCACCCCGACGCCGGTGCGAAGTTGCATCTGCCGTTGGCGCCGATGCACCACCTTCCGTCCGCTGAGGGGGAAAAACCTCGCCGTGTTGATCGGCGACGGCTTGAAGTTTTTGTTGAAGTCTGACCCGCGCGTACTCCCGCGCTTCGGCTTCGGCTTCCATCTCCATCTCACGCAACGACGGCACGTGCACTTTTTCCAGGCTCATCCTTTTCCTTTGGTTCAGGGTTCTCGTCTCTGGCTCGGATGAGGAACCGATGCCTCCCATCTCTCATATCTCGGGGGCAGTGCCAAGATGCGCCCCAGCCGTTGGCGCCATTGCATTTGGAATTGGCTCTTGGTGTGAAGTAATTCAATCGTAATTGGAGTTTTTTTGGTGTTTTCCCTCCAAATCACCATCGAAAACTTCGTGCAGAAATTTTTTTCAAATTAAATGCAGATTTCTTGTTACCTCGGCCCAAATTTGCTGTAGCACCCCGTGATGGGCACAAGGCCACGGAAGCGAAACCTTTGCTTGCGAATCGTTGGCCTCAAATAGAGGCAGCTTTTCCGCCTGCGCCAGGCTTCAGAATGGGTTGGCAGGCGAATTGCGTAAATGGGTCTGCGCAAGTCGCATGGCGCGCGGAATGCCCCGCACACTAATAGGCTTGGTGTGCGGGGCTCTTTTTATCGGATGTTGGGCGATGCTGTCCTTTTGCTGATGAAGTGGTTGGCTTGGGCGAAAAAGATGGTGTTGCATAACGTTGCTGGTGATTAAGAGCCACGCTCGAATTATCCGAATCCACTGGAAACAAGTGGGATAGGGTGTAGAAGCATCAGGGCAACAGGTTGGGATCAATCTTGGGGAATGTTCTGGTTCCTGCGATTTTCGGCAGAACTGTTTGCCTTTGCTTTGCATTTCTAAACTTGGCTTTGTCCAGTAAGCCATTGATGGTTGGAATTAGGTTGTCAGGCTTTGAGGACGAGGTTATTACATCAATAGAACCCGACGATAATCCATGGCACAGAACAATTCTGCCCAGTCAGAACATAAAATCGAGGCAGCGGCTTTTGACACAACGCATTGGAGCGTGGTGTTGAAGGCGGGCGGCGATACTTCGACTCAAGTGCAGGCGGCCTTGGAAAATCTCTGCCGTGCTTACTGGTATCCGCTTTACGCCTATGTACGGCGTCACGGGCACAATGTTGAGGATGCACAGGACCTGACCCAGCAGTTCTTCGCCCGGTTGCTGGAGCGGAAATATTTCCGGCTGGCCGACCGCGCTCGCGGACGCTTTCGCACGTTCCTGCTCACGTCGCTCAAGAATTTTCTTATCAACGAATGGAAACATGCCAGTCGCCAGCAGCGTGGTGGCGGATGCCATCACATTTCGATGGACGGCTCGGAAATGGAAACACGATTCATGGCCGAACCCAGCAATGACAGATCACCGGACAAGGCGTTCGAGCGGCAGTGGGCGCTGGTGCTGTTGGGCCGGGTGTTGGACCAGTTGCAGGCCGAATTTGCCTCCGCCGGGCGGGGACCGGTTTTTGAAAAACTAAAGCCTTACCTCTCCGGCGAGGATGTTGAAGGTTCGTACGCGGAAATCGGCAGGCGTCTTGGGATGACGGAAGGAAATATTAAAGTGACCGTTCATCGCCTCCGGCAGCGGTATCGCGAACTGTTAAAGAAGGAAATTTTCAGGACTGTGGATGATCCGGACATCGTGGATGAGGAGATCCGGCATTTGATCGCAGCCTTGAGCGATTGACGGGAAACTCGGTAACCGGCTCCCATTTTTGTTGTAGCTTATTCAGTGGCACAGCGACCAACATTTTATGTCCGTTGAACACCAGTGTCCAAAGTGTGGCGCGGTTTTATCCACTGATGCACCCAAGGGACTGTGTCCGCGCTGTCTGATGGCGGTGGCGCTCGATCCGGCGTGTCCCGCCGCCGTCCAGCCGACGATGCGCGTCGAACCCGAGACCGAGGAGGAAATCAGGGAGCGCATTGATCGCTACAAAATTCTTCAAAAGCTCGGCGAAGGCGGCTGCGGTGTGGTGTACATGGCCGAGCAGACGGAGCCGGTGCGCCGGAAGGTCGCACTCAAGGTGATCAAACTGGGCATGGACACCAAGCAGGTCATCGCCCGGTTTGAAGCGGAACGCCAGGCGCTGGCGCTCATGGATCACCCGAACATCGCCAAGGTTTTAGATGCCGGCACCACTGAGAAAGGGCGGCCATACTTCGTGATGGAGTTGGTGAAGGGCGTCCGCATCACCGACTATTGCGATCAGAGCCATCTCCCGACCTCGGACCGGCTGGCATTGTTTACGCAGGTTTGCCAGGCCGTCCAGCATGCGCATCAAAAGGGAATCATCCATCGCGACATCAAACCGTCCAACATCCTGGTGACGTTGCACGATGGCGTTCCGGTGCCCAAGGTGATTGACTTTGGAATCGCGAAGGCGACAGAGCAGCCATTGACGGAGAAGACGGTGTTCACGGCGTTTGGCCAGTTCATGGGCACGCCCGCCTACATGAGCCCCGAACAGGCGGAGTTGAGCGGGCTGGACATTGACACGCGCAGCGACATCTACGCGCTGGGAGTTTTGCTCTACGAACTGCTCACGGGCAAGACACCGTTTGATGCGAAGGAACTTTTACAGGCCGGTCTGGATGAGATGCGGCGGCGCATCCGCGAGGAAGAACCGATGCGGCCGAGCACCCGGTTGAGTACGATGGCGGATGCTGATCTCACGACCATCGCGCAGCAACGCCAGGCGGAACCCGCCAAGTTGACTCGATTCATCCGGGGTGATCTGGATTGGATCGTGATGAAGTGTCTGGAGAAGGACCGGACACGGCGATACGAGACTGCCAATGGACTGGCGGCGGACATCAGGCGGCATCTGAACAACGAACCGGTGGTGGCCTGCCCACCGAGCGCGGCCTACCGCTTCCAGAAAATGGTGCGCCGGAACAAGCTGGCCGTTGGTGCCGTGACCGGTGTGGCGGTGGCGCTGGTGACTGGATTGGGGATCGCGGCCTGGCAGTACTTTGAGAAGAGCCACGCGTTCAACCTGGCGATCGCTGCTGAACAGCGGGCCCAAGAGAGTGCCGCGAAGGAAGCGGCACACCGCAAGCAGGCCGAAGCCAATGAACAGAAGGCAAAGACGGAGGCTGCCAAGAGCCGGCAAGTTTCCAAAGTCCTCAAGGAGATGTTGGGCGCCGCAGGTCCGTCGGTGGCGCTTGGCCGGGATGCGACGGTGTTGCGGGAGATGTTGGAGAAGACCTCTGTTCGTATTGGGCAAGAACTCAAGGATCAGCCCGAAGTCCAAGGCGACATCTATTCAACGATCGGTTCCACCTTCGTGGATATGGGTGATCATCGGCGCGCGATCACCAATCTGGAACTGGCCGTTTCGAGCTATCGTTTGGCTTTCACCAACGACCATCGAAATCTCGCCGACTCCTTGAGTGCGCTCGGGTTTTGCCAAAGCTTCACGATGGACGTCACCAACGGCAACCGGAACGCCCGGCTGGGCCTGGAAATGGCACGGCGGTGCGGTGACCAGGAGATACTGTTCAGATGTTTGATGAACTACGCATGCTCGTTCAACGCTTGGGGAATGGGTTCGACGGAGGCGGAACCGTACGAGCGAGAAGCGTTGGAACTGAAGAAGCGGATGGGGAATGATCCTGTGGGTTTGGCTGAGGCCAAGCATTTATTTGCGAGCTTTTCAACCAACGCCGACGAATACGTAAAATTGCTTCGGGAGGCTCTGGAAGTGTTTCAGAGAGAGCTGCCGGCAGGACATCCCCACACGGTTCAAGGAGAGTTTAGTTTGGGTCAGGCTTTGGTGAGTGCTGGCAAATTCGAGGAGGCGGAGCAAACCCTCAAGAAAGCCCTCGACGGTTTTCACAAGACCCACGCCCCCGACCATCCCTATCAATCCATCGTGTTGCGTTTCCTGATTCGCGTACTGGTCGAGCAGGGCAAAATGAGAGAGGCGGAAACTGAACTACGCGAGCATGTGGCGTCGTTCCCGAGCAATATCAATTACTATCTGATGCTGGCCCGATTTAGGATGCAGTTTGGCAGTCTTGTTGGTGCGACGGAAGCTTTGCCGCGCGATCTACAGGCCAAACTGGAAAAGGGGGAATTCTCGGTGTCGTGGGCGGTTTCACTACTGCACGTTGGCGCAAACGAAAAATTCGAGGAATACCGCCGCAAGTATCTGGATGTCGCCTTCGCGCAAAATGACTTCAAGGGAAAGATGGATACCGCGAAGGTTTTCTTGCTGCACAGCGGCAGCGCCCAGGAGGTTGAGCGGACCTGTCAATTTGCGGGGCTGGTCATTACGAATGCCTCTGACGGCGACCGTTATTATTATCTGGAACAACTGAACGCATTGCTGGATTTGCGGCGTGGCCAGTTCGCCTCTGCCAAGAGATGGGCCAGCCGCCACGTTGCGAAGAATGAGGAATGGAAACCGCGTCTTTCCGAAGGCTGGTTTATCAGGGCTTTGGCTTGTGCCCAGTTGCAACTTCCCGAATCCGCCAAGTCATCGTTCGCCAAGGGCAATGAGCTTCTCGCGAAGAACCTGCCGGACGGAACTGAAGCGTATCTGTTCATGGGAGACGAATGGATGCTGGCCCGTTATCTGGCTGCGGAAGCTCAAAAGGCAATTACCGCAATCCCAGCCACGGTCACTGAAGGCCCTGAAGTAAAAGACACCGATGATTTGGCCTTCGAAGTCGCAATGCGCGCTGATGATCTCGTTCGCACACGACAATGGCAGGCAGCTTCAGTCGAATTGCTGAACTCCCTTAAACTTCAGCCGACAAATTCTTTTCTGGCCAACGCGCTTTTCAAGCTGGCTGAAGATTCTCTGAGACAGGAAGAGCCGCCGGCGGTTGATTCGGTTCATGAGGAAATTGTTACGCGTTTGTTTTGGGCTTACAGCAACAGTTTGCCGGCGGTGGTGGCGTGCTTGAATGAAGAGGCGCGCATGACAAGGTTTTCACTACTGCTCTTGAAGCGTGGGCATCTGGCCGAGGTTGAGTCTTTGTTCAAGAGCAAGACGCTCACCCTTGCGCAGCAGAGCTACATTTATGGTCGGGCCGGTCCGAGGAAGGAGGCTATCGCCAATTATCTGAGGAGCATCGAATTGAAGCCGGACGACGCGCCATCTTATCTGGAATTGGCACCGCTCCTGTTATTCGACGGAAATGTGGACGGTTATCGCCGACTTTGCGAACAGATCGTCCAAAGGTTTTCTGGCACGAAAGACCTTCGTTCGGCGGATATGGTGGCGAAAGCTTGCTCGCTTGATCCAAGGGCCGGCGTGAAACTGGAGCCCGTCGCTGAGGCAGCAGAAACCGCCGTTACGTTGGGCAAAGATTCCGAGTATTTTCACTGGTTCGCTTTGTGCAAAAGCATGGTCGAATATCGTCAGGGCCACTTTGCCGGGGCGATTAATTGGGCGCAAAAGGAATTGGCGGCAGCGCAGCGTCCCGCGGATTGCGATGCAGCAACCTATTCGGTGCTCGCCATGGCCCAAAAGCAAACTGGACAAGCCAGCGCCGCACAGGAGGCTTTGATTGCGGCCACAAAATTGATTGACGGGAAGCTTCCAAAACTTGACAGCGATGACCTCGGCCATCAATGGGAGAATGTTCTCATCGCCCACCTGCTGCTACGTGAAGCCCAAGCGCTCATCCAGCCGAATGCAGCGCTAGGCACGAATGTCCTAAAAGTCGGCCAGCCTTGACGCTAGCGCGAGCGTACCTGCGAACTGCTTTACCCCGCGGATTCTCAGTTCTAGGCTTCAGATTCTTTGTAACACCTGCTTCGACGAGTTGTAGCACGGGGGCATGAACGACAAATTCGCCCAACTCCCGGCGGCCCATGCGACCACGAAGAATTGCTTGTTAGCGGGCCAATGCACCTTCTTCCGGCTGCTGTTGCTCCTCTGGCTGTTGCCTGCGGCGGTCCAAGCCCAGTTCAGTTATGTGACCAATAATGGCACGATCACCATCACCGGCTACTCCGGACCGGGTGGTGATGTGACCATTCCGGCAAGGATTGACGGCCTGCCGGTCACAGGCATCGGTGTCAATGCGTTCGGGGGTCGCGCCGATCTGACTAGCGTCGTTATTCCCAGCAGTGTCACTGACATCGGGAATTCTGCCTTCGCCGATTGCGGCAGCCTGACCAGCGCGGTGATCCCCAACGGCGTTACCAACCTCGGCGACTTCGCGTTTGCCCGATGCGGAATTACGAACGTCACGATTCCTGGAAGCGTCCGACACTTGGGATGGGTGTTCCGAAGCTGCACGAACCTGGCGAGCGTCACGATTGGCGATGGCGTTACCAGTATTGGTAGCTATGCGTTTGAAAATGTTGACAGAGCATTTGAGAGCTCGAAGCTGCGAAGTGTCCGCATTCCCGGCACTGTTACCAACATCGGAGCCCAAGCGTTCGATTCCTGCTACAAGTTGACGAACGCACCCATCCCAAACGGTGTTGTTACGATTGGAAACCTTGCCTTCGCCGACGCCGGCCTGACGAGCATCACGATTCCTGACAGCGTCGTAACGATCGGGTCCTCGGCATTCAGGGGGTGCTATAGCGTGACGAATATCACCATTGGCAAAGGGGTTGTGTTAATCGGCGACTACGCATTTGCAGACACAAGCTATGATCTGAGTCGCATTAGCTTCTTGGGAAATGCGCCAGTCCTCGCCTCCTTTCCGCCCAGCAGCCCCACGCACGTTTTTCTGAACGAAAACTACGCGACAGTGTATTATCTGCCGGGAACCCTCGGCTGGAGTTCAACTTTCGGCGGCCGACCGACTGCGCCTTGGGTGCTTCCGTCTCCTCTGATTCTGAATTTCGGCCCGAGCTTTGGTGTTCAGACCAACGCGTTTGGCTTCATTATTTCTTGGGCCACGAACGTTCCAGTCGTGGTCGAAGCCTGCACAAATCTTACCGCCCCGGTTTGGACTCCGTTGACCACCAACTCCCTTGCCCCAGCCGGATGGTTCTATTTCAGCGATTCGGAGTGGACGAGCTATCCCAGCCGCCTTTACCGCGTTCGCTCGCAGTGAATTCTTCCGCTAGGTAACTCCAGATTCTTTGTAACACCGGTCTCGGCGTGTTGTAGCACCCGCGTGAAAGCTAATAAGCCTAATGCCTATGAACACCGTCAAAACCAAACGCTCCCGGACGAACATTCACCTTCTGCTGGGATTTCGTCAGTTCCTGTTGCTGCTTTTGATCCTGCCCGCCGTGGCGCAAGCACAGTTCTATTACGAGACCAACAATGGCGCGATCACCATCACCGGCTACTTCGGTCCGGGTGGTGATGTGACCATTCCGGCAACGATTGATGGTCTGCCGGTCACCCATATCGGCGACAATGCGTTCGCGTCTTCTGGCCTGACGAGCATCGTTATTCCCAACAGTGTCACGAGCATTGGAGACAGGGCGTTTTTGTTTTGCTCCGGTCTGACCAGCGTGGTCATTGGCGGTGGCGTCACCAGCATCGGCGGCGGGGCATTCGCGGGGTGCTTCAGCCTGACGAGCATGGTCATTCCCGGCAGCGTCAAGAGCATCGGCGGAGGGGCGTTCTACAATTGCTCTGGTATGACCAGCGTGGTCATTGGTACTGGCGTCACTAACATCGGTGCCGCTGCGTTCCAGTCGTGCTCCAGCCTGACGAGCATCGTCATTCCCGACAGCGTTACAAGCATCGGGGGAGGGCCGTACGCGTATAACTCAGGGGCTTTCGCGGAGTGCAGCAGCCTGACCAGTGTGGTCATTGGCAAGGGTGTCACGAGCATTGCCGACAATGCATTCTATGCTTGCCCTAGCGTGACGAACTTTGCCGTGGCGGCGGATAATTCCGCCTACCGCAGCACCCAAGGTGTGTTGTTTGATAAAAATCAGACCAGGCTACTCCAGTACCCCGTCGGATCGACCAATACGATCTATGTTGTTCCCGATAGCGTTACCACGATCAGCGACTATGCGTTCTTGTATGGCACCAACCTGACGAGTGTGGTCATTGGTAATCTCGTCACCAACGTTGGATTCTATGCGTTCGCGTTTTGCCCCAACCTGACCAGCGCTTACTTCCGCGGCGATGCGCCAAGTTTTGGACAAACGGTATTCGATTCCGGCAATCCGACCCTGTACTACCTGCCGGGAACGGTCGGTTGGACAGCCACTGTGGCCGGGCGACCGACTCAGCCGTGGTTTCTTCCGAATCCGACCATACTGACCGGAAGTCCAAGCTTCGGCATGAGCGCGAACGCGTTCGGTTTCCGCGTCTCCTGGGCCACAAATGTTGCCGTAGTAGTCGAAGCCTGCACAAATCTTTTCGCGCCGGTTTGGTCTCCCTTGGCCACCAACACCCTTACCGGCGGCTGGACGTATTTCAGCGACCCCGCGTGGACGAACTATCCCAGCCGCCTTTACCGCGTTCGCTCGCAGTGAAAATACATTCATTCAATTATGAAGCTCCACATCAAATCGAATCAGATCCTGCCGACACTTCTGCTTTGGCTGATCGCCATCGCAATTGCTCCAGCCGCCGTGCGCTACGTTGACCTCAACAGTGCCACGCCCACGCCGCCCTACACCAGTTGGGCCACCGCAGCGACGAACATTCAGGACGCGGTGGATGCCGCCATGGCGGGTGACCAAATCCTCGTGACCAATGGCGTTT
The DNA here is from genome assembly GCA_964429665.1 of uncultured Bifidobacterium sp. GTDB lineage: Bacteria > Verrucomicrobiota > Verrucomicrobiia > Limisphaerales > JADLHS01 > JADLHS01. The sequence goes on along the minus strand of CAYSDO010000011.1, from coordinate 8,390 downwards.
ATCGGACGGGCGGAAGATCAATGAGCTTTCCGATGAATCGTGTGGCTCTCGACAAACAGGTAGCGGTGATGAGCGTGAACGGCCCGCGGTCCACACTCATCGAGGGAGACGTGGGGATGCGATGCGTTTACATGGTGAACGGGACTTCGCTGACAGGCTTCGCGCTCACGAACGGAAATTTGGCGTTTCAATCCGGCGCGCTGGGCGGCGGCGTCGCATTTGGGGATTCTCCCTCGGACGCGGTCGTTTCCAACTGCGTGATTGTCAACTGTAGCGCCGTGGGCGGCGGCGGGGCGGCTTCGGCATCTTCGACCGGGAACGCGCCCGACTTTGGCGGCGGCACGCTCGTCAATTGTTTGTTGACGAACAACGAGGTCACCGGCCTGCCGGGTTTCCCACCCGTCGGGCCTAATGGAGGCGCAGCGCTAAGTTGCCGACTGATCAACTGCACCCTCGCGGGCAACGGCAAGTATGCCAACAGTTCGGTCCCCGTTTCCGGCGGCGGCGCCTATGCCTGTGTGCTTCAGAATTGTCTTTTGGTGGGAAACACGACGACAAATTCATTCTCGCAAGGTGCGGGTGGGGCCGCAGCGTACAGTGCCCTCACCGATTGCACGGTCGCGCAGAACTCGGGAGGGCCGGGAGCCGCCGTCTATTCCTGCTGGCTGACCAACTGCATTGTCTATGACAACCAGGGTGACAATCATGCTGCGGACAACTTTGTCGCCTACACCTGCACGACACCAGCGCCGACCAACGGAGTTGGCAACCTTACCAACGCACCGCTCTTTGTTGATTCCACGAACGGCGATTTTCATTTGCAGGCCGGCTCGCCATGCATCAACGCGGGTTACAATGCTTATGCCACAGCGGCGACCGACCTTGATGGAAATCCGCGCATCGTGGGCGGGACAGTTGATATTGGGGCTTACGAGTTCCAATCCCCGTCCTCGATGATTTCTTACGCCTGGTTGCAGCAATACGGATTCCCGACCGATGGTTCGGCAGACTACTTGGATCCCGACGGCGACACTCTTAACAACTGGCAGGAATGGATCGCCGGCACGGTGCCCACGGATGCGGAGTCCGCATTGCGAATGCTCAATCCGACCAACGGAGCGTCGGGAATTGTCGTCACCTGGCAGAGCGCGGGCGGGAAGCTCTACTTTCTGGAGCGTGCCACCAATCTAGGCGCAGCGTCACCCTATTCCCTGCTAACCAGCAATCGTTTCGGGCAGTCCGGCACGACGAGCTTCACCGATACGAGTGCAGTCGGCCCCGGCCCGTTCTTCTACCGTGTGGGCGTTCAGTAATTCGTAGTCTGGCTCGGAAGTCAAACTTCGTCCCTCCTTCAGATTTTTGTAACCCCGCCTCTGATTAGTTGTAGCAAGGAGATGTAGGCCAAATACGTGAAGCCCATAAGGTCCTTTTCGTTTAAGGCAGAAACCAAATCAAACCAGGCGCTAGCCGTCTGACAAATAGAAAGAAAAAATGAAAACAATAACATCCAAGGATACGAAATTCGCGGGTTTGAAACCCGCGCTACTGATCGCCGTGGCGCTCACACTGTCCCTCACCGCGCCAGCATGGGCAGGTGGAGACAGAAACAAACATGAGGACAGGCCAGAGGTCGTTCGCCCAAACGAACGCTATCAGGGCAGGAGCTACGCCGAATGGAGCGCGGCGACGCTGAAATGGGCGATTGAACTGCCGCTGGCTGGCCATCCGGCCATTGACAGCCCGGACTTCGACGTCAGTGCGGGCCAAAGCGGGAACGTGTGGTTCCTGGGTGGTCCCTTCGGCACCGTGGAGCGCACCTCCACCATTCCCAGGAACAAAGCGCTGTTCATATCACTGGCCAACGTCGAAGTCTCGACTCTGGAGGCGCCCCCCTTCTACGGCGCGACGGAGGCCGATCAGCGGGCCCAGGCCCAGTTCTTCGCCGATCACATTGTGACCGCGAGCCTGGCCTGCATTATCGATGGAGTGGCAGTTCGACACCTGGATCGCTACCGAGTTTCATCGCCCCAGTTTGATTTCACGGCGCCCACGCCCTGGATTTTTGGGGACATCGGCGGGAGCGGCCTGTCCGTGGGCGATGGCTATTACGTGATGGTGGAACCGCTTTGCCGGGGCCAGCACACGATCCATTTTGAAGCGTTATTCCATTTCGACGCGGGGGAGGTTCCGGAGTTTGGTCCTGATCCCTTGGATCTGCCCATCAACATGACCTATCACCTGACAGTGAAGTAACGCCTGTGTTCAATGGAGCGCAGACTGCGCCTCCGGACTTGCGATTAGTGTTTGATCACACCCATGTGCCGGGCGGGAACACAAACCCGCCCGGCCATTGGCTGCGGCATCGCTTCGCGTTCATTTGCAGGCTAGGATTTTGCCGGCTCGCATGAAGGCATCACAACTGGACTTGATCAAAGCCTGCGCAAACATAGCCTTGCCAAGAATGAATCTGAGGCAAAATCGATTTTCCTTCACACATGCGGCATCAACTTCCATTCATTGCCAATTGATTCCGCGCATTTCGGCATGGATCGCAATCCTTGCTTTTTTGTCAGGCTGGATGGGGTGTTCGTGTCGAGCTCCCTTGAGATCGGAGACTTCGTGTGCAGTCAGCGCTGACAAAAACAATCTTGTGGTTTCCAAAATGCCCGGGTTGATCGCCGCAACCAATCCGACGCCGGGTTGGATTGAATACACGATTCAGCGCGTGAATGGTTCTGCAGGACGCGATTCTCTGCCAGCGCACTTCCAACTTGTCACCGCGACGTGGGGGCACGAAAACGCGCAGATGCCCAACATCGTCTATATGCCGGAGAAACAGCGGCTGCTCATGACGATTGAATACGGCCCGCCGACGGTGCGCACTGTCGTGATTGACAGCGATGACTTTGGCGCAACTTGGAGTCAGTGGCGTTGGTTGCATACGGATGCTCAGGGCAAGCCCGATGTTGGAATCACTGCCGGGCTTACTTATCTAGGGAATGGATTCCTGACCACCAGCCCGGAATCAGGCACACGTTATTTCAGTCGCGACTACGGCCAGTCCTGGAACGAAACTGCACCCGTGCCCAAGGGCGCGAACGGTCGCGATCTTTATCATTGGGATCCGTTGTTGGTGGATCGCAGCAAGTCCGGTCAGATTGTTCGACTTTCTGAAACTCGGTGGAATGAAACCGGCGCGAAGCGCGACGATCCCAACAACAAATATTCCCAGGCCTATTTCTGGTCCAGCACCGATCTTGGAAAGTCCTGGAGCAAAGAAGCAATCGTTCCGGCCTGGCATGGCGTAAATGAAGTCGCTCTGATCCGTGCCAGGAATGGCGACATTGTGGCCGCCTGTCGCACTGACAATCCTGTGAGATTTGTCGGCGAACTCGACATGTATTCCGGTTTAGGGATTTCGATCTCAAGTGACAACGGCGCGAGCTGGTCCACGCTGAACCACCTTTACGAATACGGCCGTCATCACCCCAGTCTTGTCGTGCTCCCGAACGGCGACATCGTGATGACTTACGTTGTGCGAATCGGTTACACAGACGCTGGGAACGGTCACCCGCGCTTTGGAATCGAGGCGGTGATCAGCAAGGATAACGGCCGGACCTGGGATCTCGATCATAAATACATCCTTGCATATTGGACCGGTCAGGTGACCGGGCGCAACTCGTGGTGGGGGTTGAGTCAAACCACTTCCACCATTCTTTTGCCGGAAGGTTCATTGCTGACAACGTTCGGCACCGGTTTTCGTAACGAATCGTCCCAACCCTTGTGCAAAATGGACGTTGGACTGGTGAAGTGGCGCGTCAGCAACAAGGCCGTCAATTCCGACAGGACGATTCGTGATGCCCCGTTCGACTCGGATTTGCGCAACAAGTTTGATCCGGAGCACTGAATTCAGTCTGCGGTGACGATTGGTCAACAGGGATCAGCATCCCGACATGGGAGCTTGGGATACAACAAGGTTAAGTTTGTTTTGCAAGAGTTCAGCAGTTCGATGCAGCAAACAAATGAATTGCCGCCTATTGGAACGTGCTGTAAACAAATGCTGTTCCGTTACCACGCGTGAACACACATGCCACCGTCGCTCTCGAGAAAGAAAGCTGCTTGCCGCGCTGAGGGAGACTTTGCCAATCGTTCCTGCCAGAGCCCTCGGAGCGAATCTCCGCCACTCAAACCATTCCCAAGGAATCTAGCTCTTTTCCGATGCAAAGCCGTTATTCATGCATCGGCAGGGCTGCAGATCTTGAGGGCAGGTCAACTGAAACGACAAGATGATCCATGAAAACCACACCTTGCTCAACGATTCACTCCAAAACGACAAACGTCCGGTCAGGGAACCGGCTGGCGTTGATGGCCACTGGCTTCTTGTACCTAGGCGTTGCTTTCAACATCAAGGCCGACGTCACTCTCGCAGATAAAGGCCAGAGCAAGTACCGGATTGTTGTGCCGGTCGCCGCAATTCCTTCGGAGCGTTACGCGGCAGAGGAACTCCAGCGGTATCTCGAGAAAATCAGCGGTGCAAAACTTCCGATTGTAACCGACGCAGATAAGCCGACCGCGCGTGAAATCCTCTTGGGCGATAACACACGTCTCGCGAAACTCCGCACGAAAGTTGATTTCGCCGGCCTTGGCTCCGACGGCTTCGTGCTGCGTGAGGACGGCAATCGTCTGATCATTGCCGGTGGCAGACCGCGCGGCACCCTGAATGGCGTCTATACACTGTTGGAGGAAAAGCTCGGCGTGCGTTGGTTCACGCCAAAACTCGAGACCGTTCCAAGTCTGGCCCGTGTCAAATTGCCCAGGTTGGACGAAACCAAAATTCCTGCCCTCGAAAATCGCGATGTGTTCTGGAGTGAGGTGATGCACAATGCTGACTTCGCCGCCCGCCACCGCGTCAATGGTCAGCACTACGGATTGACCGAAAAGCACGGCGGTGCGTTCACCGTTTATCATCCGTTCGTTCACAGCTTTGATGGACTTGTGCCGCCGGAGCTCTGCAAGGAACATCCCGAATACCTTCCGCTCATCAAGGGCGAGCGGAAGAACGGTTACGTCCAGCGCTGCCTTTCCAACCCTGACGTGTTGCGAATCTCAATCGAGCGCGTCAGGCAATGGATCAAGGAACATCCCGAGGCTACGATCATCAGCGTTTCGCAGAACGACACGATCAACAATTGCCAATGCGATCAATGCAAGGCCGTGGACGATGCCGAGGGCAGTCCTTGTGGTTCGTTGCTCAAATTTGTGAACGCGGTCGCCGTGGCGATCGAGAAGGATCACCCAAAGGTCCGGATTGACACGCTGGCGTACCAATACACCCGCAAACCGCCAAAGACGATCCGCCCGCATCGTAATGTCATCATTCGCCTTTGCTCCATCGAATGTTGTTTTTCGCACCCGCTTGAAACCTGTTCGGAGGAGAAAAATCGCGCCTTCCGCGAAGACATTGTCGCTTGGGGGCCGATCGCGCCTCTGCTGTATGTATGGGACTACACAACCGATTTCGGTCATTATCAGCAGCCATTCCCGAACTTCGACGCGCTCCAGTCCAATGTCCGTTTCTTTGTGAAGCACGGAGTCAAAAGTCTTTTCGAGCAGGGCAATTATTCAGGCGGCGGTGCTGGCGAACTGGAACCGCTCCGCGCCTACATCCTGGCAAAACTGCTGTGGAATCCTGATGCCGATGTACAAAAACACATCAACGAATTCGTGAACGCTTATTATGGCAAGGCTGCACCAAAGATTCTCGCATACCTCGATAACATACATCGTCCCGTGCGTGAGCAGGGAAAGCACATCCACATCTTTGACCGGCCAACTTCCTCCTACCTGGGCGAAGAGGTGTTGCTGACAGGTCAGCGACTGCTGGATGAAGCTGAGCAGTTGGCGGAGAACGACGAAGTTCGTTTCCGCGTGCAGGTCGCGCGTCTGCCTGTGTGGTATGTGCTGATTGCCGCCAATCGTTTGGAAATGGACGCACGGCCCGAAATGACCAGGCGCTTCGTTGCCATCGCCCGCAAGGCTGGCATTTCAAACATCAGCGAAGGTCAGACGCTCGATGAGTGGGCGAAGAAGCGTGGGGTGGAGTAATGGCAAATCCTGAAGCAGCGTATTCATGATCTATCAGGGATTCACCAGGCAGTTCAGAACAATGAACGTCTTCCTTGCAATTGTATCGTTGGTTGTTAGTTGCATTGGGTTGCCTCCCGCCTTGGCTCAAACGATCGGGAATCATCCTGCCGTTTACGACGCGAACGGCATTTTGCAGCCTTGGACTTCGTGGTCGGATGCCCTTGATCGCGAGGTGAATTGGTACCTGAAATGTCCGTTGACCAACGGGTATCCCAATTTCGTTGTGATGACATTCATGGATGGCAGCTATAATCCAAGGAAAGACCGGCCGGATTTCATTCCCGCCATGCAGAACGGCATGGGCATCATTTCCTACCTCAAGTATCACGCGTGGAGCGGGCGAAAAAATCCACAGGTGCTGTCAATCGCCCGCGCCATGGGTGATTTCTTGGTGAAGGAGAATCTCACGCCCAACGAGGGAAAGTATCCGCGATTTCCCCGCTCGACCGGGATGCGATTCAAATGTCCACAGCCGCCAGATTGTGGTTCGCAGGAGGACAAACCTTTTGAAATCCAACCGGACAAAGGCGGTCTTGCCGGCTTCGCCTTGTTGATGCTTTACGATGAGACCAAGGACGACCGCTACCTGGCTCAAGGACTGCGAACCGCGCGTGTGCTGGCTGCGAACATGGGCAAAGGTACGGATAAGAAATCACCCTGGCCGTTCCGCGCCGATTTCCGCACCGGTGCTCCTCGTGGCGATGTGGCCGCCAACCAGTCCTTCACGCTCCGGCTCTTCGACAAATTGATTGATCTCGGCCATGCGGAGTTCAAGTCGCCTCGGGATAAACTTTGGGCCTGGATCAAGAACATTCAGATTCCAAACGCTTCCAAGGACGGGATGCTGTGGGTGCAATTCTTCGAGGATTATGCAATGACGACGAACCGCAATTCGTGGGCTCCATTGAACACGGTGCGCTACCTCTGCGAAAAGAAGGAGGCTCTCGATCCGGACTGGCAGCAGGACGCGAGGTCATTGCTTGAGTTCGTGAACAAACGTTTCACCAGCATCCACAGCGGCGTGCTGGTCTGCGGGGAGCAGGATGATGATATCAATCCCTGGGGCGGGGCGGTCTCTACTTATGGGGGTGTGTTGGCGGTCTATGCCAGGGCCGCCGGCTCCAACGAATTCAAGGGCCTCGCCTGGCAGGTGTTGAATTACGCGCTCTACGCCACCGACCACGATGGCTGTCCATCCGAAGCCGTGTGGAAGGGTAAACGTCGGGGAGGTTGGCAGGAAGACGCTCACACAGACAAGCTTCACAATTTCGTGGACGCAATGAACGCTTTCCCGGAATGGGTCAGATGAAATCTTCAAAAGTGAGCAACCACTTCTCCAACCAAGGAAGAAAATGTTGGCGCTCAAGCACAGTATGAAATCACCGCTCACACAGAATCGTATCGGCAACAGTCTGCGAAGCATCGCGACGATCCTTGCCCTTGCAACGACCAGCTTTGCCTCCGAACCTAAATTGCCGCAGCTCTGGCAAACCGACCTTGCGTCCCTCCTCGAAACCTCCGCTACGGTGGCAGACATCAATGGCGATGGCCGCGACGAGGTGTTGGTGGCCGGACGCGAGGAATTGTTCGCCCGCGACGGCAGCGGCAAGGCGCTGTGGGGTTGGCGCACCAAAACGCGGTTCATGACTTATCCCGCCGTGCTTGTCCGGCTTGGACAACTTTCGCTGATTTACCTGGCCGACACCGGTGGAGTACTTGCGTGTGTGGATGGAGCGGGCAAGGAAATCTGGCGCGCACAACTCAAGGCAGGCTCAAGCTGGTCCGCTTCCGTGGTGTGCGATCTGGAAGGGGACGGGAACTTCGAAGTCATTCAAACGGACGGAGCCGGGACAGTCTGGGCCTTTGAGGCGCTGACCGGCAAACCAATCTGGCAGGCGACGATCAAGGGAATTCCCGTCAGCCCGGCTGTGGGTGATCTGGATGGCGATGGCAAACCAGAAATCGTCGTGGCTACAGGTGAGGGAATGCTCACGGCCTTGAACGGCAAGGGCGTGGTGATGTGGGAAAGGAAGATCAGCGGCTATTCACAATCGTGGGGCACGTCGGCTCCAGTAATTTTTGCAGGAGCGGATGGTCGTGGTCGCGTCGCTGCGGCGTCGAGCGATGGCCAGTTTGTCTGTCTCGACAGCAAGGGCGAAGTGCTGTGGCGTCGGGCAATTCGTGGTGCTGCAGCTTCCACAATCTCCGTTGGCGATCTCGATCTCGATGGCCACGCAGACATC
>CAYSDO010000010.1:27696-31295 GCA_964429665.1 uncultured Bifidobacterium sp. | reverse complement strand
CCGGCGGAGTTGGTGTTGGCGTATTTAACTTTCTGCACGCCGTTGAGCCAGACGGTAAACGTGTCTCCCCGGGCCTCAAGCCGGTAGTGGTTCCAGTCGCCGGGCTTGAACAATTTCTCCAGGTCCCTGGCCTGGCCCGCCTCGGGATATTTCTCCTTTCCGCCAGTGTAAAACGAACCGGTCAGGTCCCGCTTCAAGCTGCGAGAGATGCCCATCTGCAACTGAAGTTCCGGCGCGCGGAACATGATGCCGCTGTCAATCTCACCGCTCCAGCGTGCCTCGCACTCGATGACGAAGTCGTGATACGACTTTTCCGTCCAGAGCATGCTGCCCTTTTTCGCCTCATCGTTTTCACCCACAATCACGCCGCCCGCGACTTTCCAGAACGGATTTGGATCAGGTGTTTTCCAACCTGTGAGGTCTTTGCCGTTGAAGATGGGTTTGAGATCGTCCGCTTCCCCTGCGGCGTGGGCGGTGAAGTTCAGAACGAGGACGACGGCCAGTGCCAACGAGGGAGTCAGTTTTTGGGTTTTCATGATGTACGGTTGCTGCGGTGGTTGCATCTTACGAGAAACAATGCTGGGTCGTCCACCCCGGTTGAACAGGATCGAACCGTTAATCCGGCCAGCGATTTTTCTCGCTGAACCGCGCGAACAGCAGGGCCGCTTCCGTGCGCGTGTGGACTTCCAGTTTGGCGAAGATATGATCGAGATAATTCCGCGCGGTCTTGGTTGAAAGTCCGAGTGTCGCGGCTACTTCTTTGTCCGTCTTGCCTTGCGCCACTTCTGCGAGCACGCGCCGCTCGCGCACGGCCAAAAGGTCCAATGGATTCTTCTCAGTCGGTGCGCTGTCGCGCCGGACGGTGTGGGCCGAGACCGGGTCGAACACGATGCCACCCTCGAGAATGGAATGGAGCGCTTGGAGAATCCGTTTCGCGCCGCTCTCTTTAAGCAGATAGCCATCCGCACCGGCTTCCATGGCCTCCAATACCAGTTCGTTGTCGGCGTAGGAGGTCAGGATCAAAATACGGACGGCAGGCAGGATGGCTTTGATTTGCCGGCAGGCTTCAATGCCGTCGCCATCCGGGAGGCGGATGTCCATCAAGATGGCCGCCGGCCGGTGCTGCCGCGCCGCCGCCAGGGCGGAGATCACGGTATCCGCTTCGGCGACGATTTGAATGTTGGTGTCCAATTCATGAATCCGGCACAAGCCATCTCGCACAACGGGATGATCGTCCACCACCACCAGCCGAATTTTCGCGGGGTCGCTCATGCTTTTGTGACCCCGCCTCCCTCGGAATCTTCTGGCTCGCATGCTGCGGCCTCCAAGGCGAGCCGGATTGAAACGCGCGTCCCTTGGCCCGGCGCGGATTGGACTTGGAACTGCCCTCCCAATTCGATGGCGCGGGATTGCATGCTGGCCAGTCCCACCCCGGAGCGTGCGGGCGCATGGGGATCAAATCCTTCGCCATCATCAGCGACTTCGAGAACGATGCAGCGGTCACGCGCCCGCAAACTGATCTCGACCTGCTTTGGCTTGGCGTGACGAAGACTGTTGCTCATGGCCTCGCGCGCAATGCTCGCGAATTGCAGCGCCTGCTCGGCGGTAAGCTGGTCGGCTACACCGGGATCGCAGTGAAACATGAGTTCCGCCGATGAGCTGGCTTGCGCGCGCCGCACAACAGCTTTCAGCACCGCGTCCAAGGCGAAGCGTTTCTCGGCGCGCTTTTCCGCCGTGATGAACTGGCGGATTTCCGCGATCACCCCATCCAGTTCCCGCCGCAGTTCCGGCAGGTCGTGCCGAGGTTTGGCAGGATCGCGATCCAGTTTTCCCATGGTGTGGTCAAGCCGGAGTTGGAGGGAATAAAGCGATTGCACCGCGCCATCATGCAAGTCCCGGCTGACCCGGTCGCGTTCCCGTTGAGCAACGGTGAGGGCATCCCGCGCGTCGCGGATTTGCTCCGTCATCAGTTGCTGCCGATCGTGCGCCCGCCTGGCTAGCCAGACGAGCGCTGTTGCCAGTAGCGTCACAATCACGCCGGTGATCATTGCAATTTTCGCCAGGCGACGCGGCGACTGCGCCTCGAACAACGGAGTCGTGTAGTAGAAGATCGAGAACTTGTGGCCATACATCGGCCAAGGTTGGCGATGAGTCAGGTAGGCTTTGAACCGCGGATCTGTGGCGCGTAACGGGGCTTTGGAATTGCTCAACGACGTTTCGTTTGTTTGGTTGCTGGAGGAATAGATTTCCATGCCCAAATCGGCCGGCACCCCATCCCAGACCGAACGCACCAATTCATCGAAGTCAACCGGAGACATGATCAACGCGGTCAGATTCATCCAGCGCGCATCATCACGTTGATCCTTGGTCAATCCACTCACCGCAAAGAAATCCGCGACTTCGCGCCGGTACACGGGCAGGTAGTAAATCGTGCCGGTGATCACGTTGCTGCTGGCGTCCAAGATTACCTCGGTCCGCCTGCCCATGGTGATCCGCGAACCTCGGATCGCATTGGCGGTGGGGTCGGGGTCATGAACCAATCTGAGTAGAGCGTAGTTGGTACGAAACAGATTCCCATCCTTTAGCTCGCTCGTCAAAGCGATGTGGCAATCTACGAGTTGCGTTCGCGTCAGGAGGCGGAACTGTTCCCATTCTGTCGCCGCCCAAGTCCGGGGCGGCGCCGGCAACCGGTCTTGCCATTGGGACACATATTGGTTCGTGGCGAGGGCGACGCCGTGAAGCCAGGGGCAGTTAATGGACAAGCCGTTTTCGTAACACCACCGGCTGAATCCCTCCTGGTGCGTCTCGCCGCTCCAGGTCAAGTAATCCCGCAGATTGTGGAGCAGCATTTCCGTTTTTTCCAGACGGGCGTCCAGTTGCGCCGTCACCTCCGCGACCCGCACGGCCAGCCGTTGGCGATCCATTTGGACCGCGTCGAGATGCATCTTCCAGCCCAGCGCGGCGGTAAGCGCCAACCCGGTCAGGAGCGTCCACCACGGCGCATGGCGAGCGCGAAGCAAGTGCTGTAGGCGAGCGGGCATCGCCTTCCTTCTACGGAAACAGACCGGGGCAAGTCGAAACTATTCCGCGCTGGGGGTAGGAGGCATTTGCCTCCCAGGCAGAAGGGTGTTTGCCTCCCTAGACAGTTCTGGCGGTATCAATTCTCTTAGCCTGAATGAGAAACCACAACGAACGCCTTCGGCATTATGAACTACCCCGTCTGCAAGTTCCTTGTCGCCTTCGCAATTTTTATCTGAACTCACACATCGCCTTATTCAAGCCAATGAACTCATTACTCCGGCTCCGACTAATCGTTTCGGCCACCCTGCTAATCGCTTGCGCCTCTTTCTCACACTTATCCGGCGCCACGATTACATGGACAAATCTCACCGGCGGCGAATGGGCTGCCGCCACCAATTGGTCATCTGCCGCAGTTCCAGGCGACGGCGACATTGCGGTCGTCAACGGCACGGCGACGTTCCTAATCGATGTTACGGGCACGCGGTCGGTCGGCGGACTGGTCATCAGCAACACCAATGCAACGTTGCGCCTGGTGGGCAACTCGACGCTGGGCACTGCAACCTTGACGGTGACCAATG
>CAYSDO010000010.1:0-27596 GCA_964429665.1 uncultured Bifidobacterium sp. | reverse complement strand
TCGAGGCAAATGTCGCAATGTCCAACCTGCCCGGCGGCTCGCACACCAATAGCGGCACGGTATCCGTTGCGGCGGGCAAATCGTTGAACGCAGGCACCTGGCGGCAAACGGCGGGCGGCACGTTGAGCCTTCCAGTCGGGGCGATTTTCTCAGGAGTCTGGACGCACCAGGGCGGCACAGTCACGGGCAGCGGCACCTTGCAATTGTCCGCCACGCTCGACCTCAATACGGATTTCGCGCTAACCAACACCATCCTTGTTGCTCCCAGCCTGACGGTCAACGGGCCGGGCCATTTGATTCTGGGGACAGGACCGGAAACCACGCTCCGCAGTTGGACGCTCAATACGGTGCTGGAGCCGGGACGGGATTTGCGGGTGGAAGGAAACACCACGATCAATGGCAATTTCGTGGTGCCGGCAGGACGATTCTTGCGCCTGGTGGGCAACTCGACGCTGGGCACTGCAACCTTGACGGTGACCAATGGTTTGACGAACCAGGGGACGGTGGAACTGACGGACACGGGGGACGCCTACGGAGCCACTCTGAACGTACCGGGCGGCACGCTGGTCAACGCGGTGGGCGCGACACTCCAGGCACTGGCGGGCGCCGCCGGGCCGCGCACTCTCAACGTCAATCTGGATAACCGCGGCAGCTTCGAGGTCGAGGCAAATGTCGCAATGTCCAACCTGCCCGGCGGCTCGCACACCAATAGCGGAGTCATGAACGTGGTTTCCAATGCGCAGCTTCAGGTGTCCGGGCCACTCGCAAACGGCGTGGCGGGATTGATCAAAGGTTCAGGCACTTTGAATGTCGTGGGGACCACCTTCACAAACGAAGGCACCGTCGCACCAGGGGTATCACCGGGCATCCTTCAGATCACAGGCAATTACCCACAGACGGCGGGTGCCAAGCTGGAGATCGAGATCGGCAGTTTGACCGCAGGGAGCGGACACGACCGGCTCGCCGTTTCCGGCGTGGCGGATCTCAATGGCACGATCCGCGCCGACCTGATCAATGGATTCTTCCCGCGCAAGGACGACGCCATCACCTTCCTGACCTACGCCTCGCACAACGGGAGTTTCGCAACGATCGAGTCCGCCGAACCCGACCGCATTGTCTGGCGTGTGGAGTACGGTCCAACCAATGCCCAATTGATCGTCGAGAATAGCGCTCCAACGTTCGCTGCGATTAACAACCAGTCGGTAAACGAATTGACCCAGCTGTCCTTGACCGCCAACGCCACGGACCAGGACCTACCCGCGCAAACGCTGACCTATTCGCTGGATACTGCCCCGGCGGGTATGACGATCAATCCCTCGTCCGGTTTGATCAATTGGACGCCGACCGAAGCGCAAGGCCCCGGAGTTTCCAATGTCACGGTGCGCGTGACCGACAACGGCTTGCCCGCCCTGGCGAACACCACCAGCTTCACCGTGACGGTGAACGAGGTGAACCTCGCACCACAACTGGTTTTGCCTGGGGCACAGACGGTGAATGAGCAGGTCGAACTGGTTTTCACGATCAATGGGAATGACGCTGACCTGCCCGCCAACTTATTAACCTACGCGATGCTTTCCGGTCCAACCGGAGCGACCTTCAATCCGGCCACGCGCGAGTTCCGCTGGACTCCCACCGAAGCGCAAGGGCCGGGCAGCTTTAGCGCCACGTTCAGTGTGACCGACACCAATCCCGCCGCCGTCAACGTGCAACAGTTGAGCGCCACCAATTCGGTCGCGATCATTGTCAACGAATCGAACCGTCCGCCCGTGCTGACGCCGCCCTCCAACCAGACCCTCACCGAGGAAACCGCTCTCACCGGTGTCTCCGCTTCCGCGACTGATCCCGATTCGCCGGCAAATGCGCTCACCTATTCATTGGTCTCGCCGCCCAGCGGCATGATCATCAACTCCTCCAGCGGCGCGATCTCCTGGACACCCACGGAGGCCCAAGGCTCGAACTTCTACACAGTGACCATTGTCGTCACCGACACCAACCCGCCCGCCATCAACACCAAGTCCTTCAGCGTGACGAACACATTCACCGTGACGGTGAACGAATCCAATCGGCCGCCGTCGCTGACTCTGCCTGCGAACGCAAACATCAATGAACTCGTGGCGTACGCCAACACCGCTTCCGCCACGGATCCCGATTCGCCGCTGAACCCGCTGACTTATGCGCTCGTCTCCGGTCCGACCGGCCTCGTCGTGAACGCCAGCAGCGGCGCGATCAATTGGACACCGAGCGAATTCCAAGGCCCGGGCGTCTATCCCGTGCAAATCAAAGTCTCCGATTCGAACCCGCTCGCCGTGAACGCGACTTCTTTGAGTGTGACCAATAGCTACACCTTGACTGTGAGCGAGGTGAACCTCGCGCCGGTCGTCGGCGCACTCGCACCGCAGAGCGGCAATCCGGGCCAGACGATCAGCTTCACTGCCACGGCCACGGACGTGGATCTGCTGACGAACACGTTATCTTTCACCCTGGTGAATCCACCGGCTGGCGCGAGCATCGTATCCGGCAGCGGCTTGTTCTCCTGGCGTCTGCCCGCCGGGCTGGCGAACACCACGAACACTTTGTCCGTGCGCGTGACCGATAACGGTTCGCCCAATTTGAGCGGCACGAATACGTTCACGGTGACGGTGAATCCGATCCTGCCGGTGGTGCTCACTCCCTTGGGTTACGCGAGCGGTCAGTTCCGCCTCAACGTGACCGGTTCGCTCGGCCCTGACTACGTGCTGCAAGGATCAACCACACTGACGAACTTTACCGACCTCGCCACCAACACACCCGTGGCGATGCCGTTCACGCTCACCAACACCAGCGCCTTCGGCAATCGCGCTTATCGTGTTCGCTTAAGCCCTTGACGGTGGCAGGAGGGAACACCTGCTACTATTCGGGTTGTTAGTTGATAAGGGGTGGGCTGCGCGTACAGCCCGCAGTGATCAATACCTCGGCACTTTGGAATCAATTCTCGCTCCAGGCAGCGATGCTCCTTTTCACGCTCTTGAGTTACTTCATAAAATTGTAGCAACGGACGTGAGTCCCCTCCTGCTGGTGCATGACGAAAGTTTGAGCAGACTTACGTCGGCAGCCACGAATGAAGTTCCAAGATCGAGTTCCATGAACCGCGCTTCGATCTGGCTCAACGTAAACAACGGTTCAACCATGCACCATCTCCAGCAACAGCCAGGATGAACGAGTTCAATCCCGAAAGGTTTCTCTACTTACCACCACTCTCGTCACCTTCATCTGCCTGGTAAGTTTGATACCTCCCACCGAGGCCAGTCATGGTAGTTCAGCCAACTGGACCGGATGACAAAGTCCAGCCCGGAAATGTCCAATCATTTCGCATCGCCACTGGTTCACAGTTCCCAACCGGGACGATAGTCGTAATGCAGAAAGCGATTTGCTTCAGGGTCGTTGGTCACTTTGAGATTTGCGCTGTCCCATAGGAGTTTGTCCCCACCGTTGCGCACGCAGACCATTCCGAGCAACACCGCTTCCGTCAACGGTCCCGCGAACTCGAAGTTCGAGCGGGTCGGCGATCCGGTGCGACACGCGAGCAGCCATTCCTTGTGATGGCCGACAGAACGGGGAAGCGTTTTCGGCGGACGCTGGTATTCCTTGTTTCGAGTTTCAGGAATCAGGCGCGGTTTCTCGCCACCCCAGCCCTCGACCAGCATCTTGCCTTTATCACCGACGAAGAGGATGCCGTCCTCGTGATTCAACTCTCGATCGTCCTCCAGCTCATCAGGACGGGGCGGCAGCATCCCGCCGTCGTACCAATGCAGTTTCACCGGTGGCATTTCTCCGCGCGCAGGGAATTCATAATGCACGATGTTTGCAAGGGGAATTGATTCTGGAAACACGGGCGTGGATCGTGCATGCAGGCTTGTCGGCGCACCCAGCTTCAGCGCGGAGAAAACTGGCGCGAGGTTGTGGATGCCCATGTCACCAAGTCCACCGGAGCCGAAATCCCACCAGCCGCGCCATTTGAATGGAACATAAGCCGGGTGATACGGCCGTTGCGGCGCAGGTCCGAGCCACAAGTCCCAGTCCAGATTGCCCGGCACGGGCGGAGTGTCGGTGGGACGCTGGATGCCCTGCGGCCACCAGCCAGGAAGCTTGCCGCGACTTGTTGGACGGTCGGACCATACATGAACCTCGCGCACCGTTCCGATGCATCCATCTGCAAGCCACTCCTCAATAAACCGGTTTCCCTCGAAGGCCATTCCTTGGTTGCCCATCTGTGTCGCCACCTTCGCCTCACGCGCCGCCAACGCCACCGCACGAGCTTCCTTCACCGTGCGGGTGAGCGGTTTCTCACAATAGACGTGCCGGCCAAGCTTGAGAGCCATCATGGTCGCAGCAGCGTGGCTGTGATCCGGAATCGCGATCACCACAGCGTCCACGGATTTTTCGGTTTCGAGCAATTTACGATAATCCCGGTAATGCTTCGCGTCCGGAAATTTTTTGCCGGCGTTGTTTAGTCTGGTTTCGTCCACATCACAAAGCGCAACAACGTTGACCTCTTCGGCGCGCGTGACGGAATCAATGTCGGCAGCCCCCTGACCGCCTACGCCGATGAACGCGACATTTAATTTATCGTTCGGCGAGAGCTTCCGGCGTTCGCCAGGCGCAGCCGCTTTGGAAATAAAGGCCGGTGCAACGGCGAGCGCGGAGACGGCTTTTGTTGAATCCGCCAGAAAGCGGCGGCGGGTTATTGATGAGGGATTGTTTTTCATGGAAAACCTTGGCTTCTTTTGGTGCTGTTTTGACTTGTTGTTTGATGCCTGCCGATTTGCTTTATCTATGACAGCCTTGGTCAATTGGCCGAGCTGAAGCAGATAGCAAATCTCCGTTGCTCCTTCGCTCCCTACTTCCTAAACTAGCGTCATCGAACAAACGATAACCGGCGGAAGTTTGTGTCTTCCGGCATCGAGAGCGCAATCAATATCTATGTCTGAGACAAAAGCAGCCTATCGTGGTCGCGTCAAATATGACGAGAAGACCGCCCGCAAATACCAGGTCCGCAAAGAAGGCAAGCACAACGCCGAGATGCGCATGGTGGATCGCGCGTTTGCGCTCGTGCCCAAGACGCATCGCGTTCTCGACGTACCGTGCGGCGGCGGGCGTGTGACCATCCATCTTGCGAAAAAAGGTTACGCCATGTCTTCGGCGGATTTGTCCGACTCGATGATTACCATCACGCGCGAAACCGTGGCGAAGAACAAGTTCAACATCACGGTGGAGAAGCAGGACATTGAGAACCTCACGTTCCGCGAAAAGGAGTTCGACACGATCATCAGCTTCCGGCTGTTCCATCATTTTCCAAATCCAGAAATCCGCCAGCGCGCGGTCACGGCACTTTGCCGCGTGGCGCGCAAATACGTGGCGCTTTCCTATTTCAGCCCCGCATCCATGACTTCGGTCAAGCGCAAGGTGCGTGCGGCTCTAGGTGGCAAGAAATCCGAGAAGCACGCCACGCCGCTCAAGGAAGTGGAATCCTATTTCGCAAAGGCGGGCTTCAAGCTGGTGAAGGATTTCGCCCAGTTGCCGCTCATCCACACGATGCACCTCGCGTTGTTCGAGCGCGTCGGCGAATCCAAACCATGATCGTCCTCGGCCTCGGTGGAATGGTGGGACACGATCCGGCAGCCGCGCTTGTCGTGGATGGCCGCGTTGTTGCTGCCGCCGAGGAGGAGCGTTTCATCCGCGACAAGCACGCTAAAGGAAAACAAGCCGAGCACGCCACGCAATGGGCACTCAAGTTCGCCGGCCTCAAACCTTCCGACGTGCAGGCTGTGGCGATCCCATTTGCGCCCGTGAGCATTTTCGGCCCGGCCCGTTGGCATTTTGCAGCGCGGCACTGGTATGCACCCGATCGCGCATTCACGGCGTTGTTCAATGGCAACCGTCGTTTCCGTCGCAATGTAAAAAATGTCTTCGCCGCGCTCGACCGCCTCGGCATTGACAAGAACAAGATCAAATTCATCCCGGTTGAACATCACCTTGCGCACGCGTCGAGTGCGTATCACGTCTCGGGCTACAAGGACGCGGCCATCATGAGCGTGGACGGCGTGGGCGAGTACGCGACGACGTGGTTCGGCCATGGCGAGAACGGCGCGATGCATCGCGTGAAGGAATTTTACGCGCCGGATTCGCTCGGCGGCTGCTACGGCGCGATCACGGAATTTCTCGGCTTCGAGATGCTTGACGGCGAATTCAAAGTCATGGGCATGGCGCCTTACGGCGATGCGGGCAAGATTGATGTCTCGCAACTCATCGAGTGGAACGAGCATGGATTCCGCGTCAACACGCGCCTCGTGAATTGCATCGGCACACGCCGCTACAAGCGTGCGATGCGCGGTGGCTCGGAAGGCGTGGGCACTTATTTCTCGCCGAAGCTGATCGAGATGTGGGGACAACCGCGCGAAGGCGACGAGATTGACGATCCCTACGTCCACATCGCCGCCGCCATCCAGAAGCAACTCGAGCAGATCATCCTTGCGCTCACGAAAAGTTTTCTCGGCGAACACATCACGCGTACGAAACGGCTTTGCTATGCGGGTGGCGTGGCGTTGAACGTGAAGGCGAACCAGCGGCTCATCCAGGCGTTCGCGCCGGATTGCGAAGTCTTCGTCCAGCCCGCCGCCAGCGATTCCGGCACGGCCCTGGGCGCGGCCACCTATGCGGCGCATCAACTCGGCGACACCATCCAGCCGATGCCTCACGCCTATCTCGGCCCGGAGTATTCTGCGGATGAAATCGAAGCCGTTCTTAAAAAACGGAACGTCCGCTACGAGAAATGCGCGTCCATCACGGATGTTGCCGCAGATTTGCTCGCCCAGGGCGAGGTCGTCTCATGGTGTCAGGGCCGCATGGAATGGGGACCGCGTGCGCTCGGCAATCGCAGCATCCTCGGCAATCCCGCATCGCGCGGCGTCGCTGACATGATCAACGCGCAGATCAAATACCGCGAGCGCTGGCGGCCTTTCTGTCCTTCGATGCTCGACACAGTTGCGCCGGACATTTTGCAGACGAATCATCCGTCGCCCTACATGACCTTCACGTTCGACGTGGCGGACAAGTGGAAGCCGCGCATCCCGGAGGTTGTGCATGAAGACGGCACGGCGCGTCCGCAGATCGTCACGGCGCAAAGCAACCCGCGTTACTACGAACTGCTGAAAAAGTTCGAGGCGAAGACGGGCATCGGCGTGCTGCTGAACACTTCGCTCAACCGTCGCGGCGAACCGATGGTCTGCTCGCCTGATGACGCGTTAAACATGTTTTACGGAAGCGACCTCAAGAATCTGGCTATTGGCGACTTTCTTGTACGAAAGTAGGAACTTTCGGCGTTTCGAGGCGCGGTCAAGTGTTACCAGGGCGGAACAGGAAGTTGTTGCAGTAATCTGGTGCATCCCAGAAGCGATTGCCGATCTGTTTCTGATGGACTGACGGATTGAATTCGATGAGCGGGTGCAAACCATCAGGCGCAAAGAATTCCCCCGAGTAACCCAAGCCACCCAGAAAGTTGAAAACGTCCTGCATTGTGTTCTTCCGCAGGTGACGATTCTCGCATTCAAAAATAATTATGGGTCGATGTCTTGCGATCGTCTCCTTCGCTCCTCGAAAGACCTGAAGCTCGTGTCCCTCAACATCCACCTTGAGTAATGCGACCCGCAGTGCGTTCCTTAGAACCCGATCCAGCGTGTCCACTCGACATACGTGGGTATGTCCTTCCGAACCCTGTGAAGTGACCTCCTCAAGCGATGCTCCTGGTGAATTGGTCTCCCCGGGCACGTGAAGTGTTGCCGTTCCGACGCTGTCCGAAAGGGCGCAATCTTGCACATGAACATTCTTCCAACCCATCTCGCTGACGATGGATTTCAGGTAACCCGCGAGTGAAGGTTGGGGTTCAAAGCCATACACATTTCCAGATTCACCCACAGCCTTGCGCAGCCAGTAAAGATACGCGCCCTTGTTTGCACCTGCATCAACGGCCGTATCGCCGGGTTTGAGCGCAGCCAGGGAAGCCGCCACCTCGGTCTTCTGGTCACGATAGCGGGCCTTTAGCGCACGATAGATGAAACGAAAATTCATGGCGATT
Source organism: uncultured Bifidobacterium sp. (assembly GCA_964429665.1). GTDB lineage: Bacteria > Verrucomicrobiota > Verrucomicrobiia > Limisphaerales > JADLHS01 > JADLHS01. The sequence goes on along the minus strand of CAYSDO010000010.1, from coordinate 19,486 downwards.
TAATCAAGCATGAGCGCGACGAACGACCGAAAACTGTCTGTCGCGTCCGGGTCTGACAAGCAGATTCAAGTGCGCGTGATGAATCAGGGAGGAAGTATTTCAACGATCTCGGATAGCGGACGGCCCTGAAGATCCGAGATGACTGCTTTGCGTCCGTAGAGCGCCACGGCGGATTCGAGGTTGAATTTCTCTCTCATGAGGCCATCGGGTTCGACCCGGAGAAACGACTTCGCTTCCGTGCGATGCGCCACGCCGCATTCTTTGAGTATGCGGCCCAACGGTACTTCTTCACGAAGAATCAAGTCCTGGGCATCCTCCGGGAAGCGTGCGATGAAAAGCTTGTTTGCCCCGAACTCAACAGGCTTGTCGTCGGTGTCGAGCCGCAAGACGACTTCGCGGAAGTAAAAGTCTCCCCGCCGTTCACGACTCACGATTTCGAGGTGGATGGGGGACTTGTAAAATGTTTCGAGGGTGGGAGTCATGTCCTTACTGTGAACCAGCAACGAGCGATATGGTTCGGGCACGGCCTCGCCGCTTACCTGTTCGATGCGTGGCAGCGGCAGCTTGGCGTGGGCGTAAAAATCCGACAGCGGGTAGATGAACGTATCAGGCATAGCGTCCGGTTTTGTGTTCAGATTTGAAAAATTCGTGGAGCAGACGATCAATCTGGAGCAAGCCTTCGCGGGTGACGCCGATGCGGTCGCCGCCGTTGGTGAGGAAACCCCATTCTTTCAGAGTCGCAAGCGGCGCAGCGAAAGTCTCGCGAGGGTCGGCACCGAACTTGGCTTTGAACTTCTCCGCGCTGACCGAGCCAAGCTTGAGTTGAAGCATAAACTCACGGATGTAGCGCTCATCGGCGCTGGGTGTGAGTGCGCGATAGACGGGGAGTTTCCCCGCATTTACGGCGTCCACGTAGGGCTGGAACTCGTGCTGATTCTGATAATGTACGCCGTTGAGATGGCCAAAGCTTGCGACGCCGATCGACAAGATGTCCGCACCGGTGAACAAGCCCTCGCGATAAATAAATTTCACCCTGGCCGGATCGCGGACGACAGTTGTGCCGCTCGTGACGGTGTAGCCGACCTTCTCAAACTCCCGATACGCGTAATCCACCCACGCGCGCTTCGTTTCCCAATCGGCGACAGGTGCAACCAGTTTGCCGCCAGCTTTCATTTGTTGGTAGATGCCGGTGTTATACGGCACCTCCATTTGATAGATCGTGACGGAATCAGGCTGCATTGCCACAGCTTTGGCGACTGCTTCGCGCCATTTCGCATCCGTCTCCTCCACCATGCCCGCAATCAGATCAATGTTGATTTGTGGAAAACCGATATCGCGGGCGAAGGCGTAGGCCCGCGCTATTTCTTTGGAACGATGCGCGCGCCCGTTAATTTCCAGGATGTGATCGTCAAAGTGTTCGATGCCCAGAGAAAGCCGGGTCACGCCGAGATCGCGGATGGCCTGCAACTTGTGATCCGTAAGCGTGCCCGGTTCGGCTTCGAACGTCACCTCCTCGACCTCATCCCACGGCAGAAGGCGTTTCATGCCATCGGTGAGAAATTTCAATTGATCCGGCGACAGATAGCTTGGAGTGCCACCGCCGAAATAGACGAACTTCGGCTTGCGTCCGCCGATGACGGGCTTGCTCGCATAGATGGTCAACTCTTTCAGCAAGGCATCAATGTAGCCGCGCACTTCGGAGGAATCCTTGTCGGTATAGACTTTGAAGTAACAGAAGTGACAGCGCTTTCGGCAAAACGGAATGTGCACGTACTGGCCGAGGGGAGTTGATGGTTGATGGTTGATGGTTGATAGAGCGGACTCAAACTGCGGGATAAATTCTGGCTTCCAGAACGCGAAGGGCGGGTAGTTCGCGACGAAGTAGTTGCCCGCGGTCGTTTCGTGCCGTAGCGGTGGCGTGGCTTGGGACATGGCGGGACTCATGGCGGTGCAATCTCTAGAATCTTCAACAATGTGTAATCGGACAATGGTTCGCTGTCCAGTGTGTGCAGACTAGATTATCGCCAGGGATATTCACAATTCGATGGTGTCGCCCAGTTGCGGAAGGAGTGATTTGATGCCGTGACGTTCCTGAATCCGTTTTGCCAAAGGCAAACGACCGCGATCTTCACCATGTGTCAGAGCCGCGCGCGGATGTGAGCCTGCGAGATGACCGAACCAATCCAGCAAATCCGTCTGCCCCGCGTGTGCGCTGAATCCACCGAGCGTGTGAATGCTGGCGCGGACGTGGATTTTTTCGCCGAACAGCGAGATGTCTTTCTCGCCATCCACGAGGCGGCGGCCCAGCGAGCCTTCGCCTTGATAGCCGACGATGAGCACGCAGGCTTCGGGCTTGCCGAGATTGTGGCGGAGGTGATGGAGAATGCGTCCGCCGGTACACATGCCCGCCCCCGCCATGATGAGGCACGGTCCGGGTTGTTCATTGAGCGCCATGGAATCTTGCGCGGTGGGTGTGGCTTTCAACGAAGTCAAATCCTGTGTGAGCGGACGTTCGCGACTCAACGCCTGAAATTCCTCATCGAACAAACTCAGGTGTTCCCAATATATCTTGGTCGCTTCGATTGCCATCGGGCTGTCGAGGTAGATGGGAAACTTTGGAACGCTACGGTGACGGAACATCTGCGCGAGCAAGTAGAGGAGAAGCTGCGTGCGACCGATGGCGAAGACAGGCACGAGCAATTTGCCTTTGCTGGCAACCGCCTTCTGCACGATGCCTTCAAACTCCGCGACGGTTTCGGCCAGCGGCTTGTGATCGCGATCGCCATAGGTGGATTCCATCACCACGAAGTCAGCCCGATGAAAACCAACCGCGTCCTTGAGAATGGGCGCACCCTTCGGCCCGACATCGCCGGAGAAAACGATGGTCTTGGTTTTACCGCCGTCCTCAATGGTGAGTTGGATGCTGGCCGAACCGAGCATGTGGCCGGCTTCAACAAATTGCGCGCGAATGCCCGGCGCGACCTCGACGCGTTGATCGTAGTTCACCGGCTTCAATAACCCGACGAGATCGTCCACATCCTTTGCGGAGTAGATCGGCTCGGTGCGTGGTTTGTCAGGATGCTTGCGATTGTAACGCTCGGCCTCCAGCTCCTGCAGATGTGCGGAGTCACGCAGCACGAGTGATGTGAGCGGAATGGTCGGCTCGGTGGTGATGATCGGCCCGCGATAACCGGCCTTGGCCAGCAACGGTAAACGACCACAATGATCGAGATGTGCGTGCGTCAAAACCACTGCGTCGAGTTTGAGGGGTTGGAGGCTGGCTGGAACACGGTTCATTTCCTCTTTCTCGCCGAAACCCTGGAACATGCCAAAGTCCACCAGCACACGCGCGCGGCTGGTTTGCACAAGGTAGGACGAGCCAGTGACCGTGCCGGCCGCCCCAAGGAATGTGAGTTTGATGGACATGATGCGTTGGTGATTGTTTGGTGCGTGGAGTATCGGCCCGGGAGTGGGACAATGACAAGCTTGCGCTGTCAGTTGGATTTTGTTCCAAAGCAATAAACGCTTCCGTCATCGCAGCCGATCACAATCCTGCCGTCGGCCACGGCGGGAGAACTTTCAACAGGCTGGCCGAGTTCGTAAGACCAGAGTTCTTTGCCGTCCTTCAAAGAGACGATGTAGAGTCTTCCATCGCTTGAACCCACGACAACCTTGTCTCCGCAAACCACTGGCGAGCTATCCACCTTGCCGCGCGAGGCGAATGTCCATATCCGCTTTCCATCCGCACGGTTCAAGCAGTGCAATTGTTTGTCGCGTCCGCCAAACACGACGCGATCCTTTGTCACGGCGGGCGATGAGAAATAAGGAAAGCCGCGATCACGAAACTTCCAGACGTTCGTTCCAAGGTTGAGGTCAACGCAATTGAACTCATTGTCCATGTGGCCGAAATAGGCGCGACCTTCCACGATCGCCGCAGAGCCGGCCACATAAGCGCCCGCATCAATCTCCTTGATCTGTTTCCCATCAGCGAGCGAGATCACGCGCAACAATGCATCGCAACCACCAAACACCGTCCGCCCCTCTGACACGGCAGGCGAACCATTGATGTAGTTGCTTGTCTCGAACACCCAATTTGTTTTTCCGGTGTTTGCGTCCACGCAGTGCAGACGATAATCGTAACTTCCGATCAAAATTCTTTTCTCGCCGTTCGTTCCGGCAAACCAGTTTGGTGAGCCGAGAATCTTGTCGTCGGTCTTGTATTTCCAAACAAGAGTTCCATCATCAGCCTTCAATGCGTAGAGGAATCCATCGGCCGAGCCAACGAAGACTTTTCCGTCGAGCACCAGTGGAGACGATTCAACGCTGCTGCCGGTTCCGAACAACCACAGCCTTTTGCCGGAAGCCAGGTCAAGTGCATAAAGATTGGTGTCAGATGATCCGACAAACACGCGCCCTCCCACGATGGCTGCGGATGATTTCACATCACCGCGCGTCTTGAATGTCCACAGCAGCGAAGGCTTGTCGGGTAATGCGCCTGCCGCCACACCGGTCAGGGCAGGATTGCCCCGGAACATCGGCCAGTCTGCTCCGTATCCCGAGGCGCACAGCAGGCCGGAAAGCATCAGGATGAGTCGTTTAGCGAACATGACTGGTTGGATGAGCATCGCAGAGGAATTATTCGCCCGGCACAGCAAAGGAGCAAACTCAATCTTGCTTTCCGAGCGCTCGAATCCGCTGAAAACGCCATCAGAAAAACTCTTGCAATCCCAGGCAAAGATGAAATAGTTGCCTCGTCTGATAGATGGCTTGTCGCTTCCACGACATGGTAAATCTTCAAGTGAACTCGGTTCAGTGATGATTTGAAACCCGGCGGTCGGGAACAGTGTGGAGAAAGCAAAGTTGGTCTAGGACAGAAACATCACATGAGCACGAAGTTGTTTGTGGGAAATCTCTCCTTCAAAACTACTGAAAACGACCTCCAGGACGCGTTTGCCGCCTGCGGCACGGTCGTGGAAACCAACCTGATGATGGATCGCATGACGGGTCGCCCCCGTGGATTTGCGTTCGTCACCATGAGCAGCCCCGAAGAAGCGCAGAAGGCCATTGATACCTTGCACGGCAAGGAATTCGACGGTCGCGCCTTGACGGTCAACGTAGCACGTCCACGCGAAGAACGTCCTCCCGGCGGTGGCGGTGGCGGACGCGACCGTGGCCCGCGTCGTGAATACGGCGGTGGTGGCGGTGGCGGCGGACGTGGTGGTGACCGCGGCGGCGATCGCGGCGGTCGTTACTGATCACTGATTCGATTCAATTTTTTACGACGGGATCCTGCGTTTGCCGGATCCCGTTTTTGTTTTTCCCTTGAGTTAAACTCAAGAAATCCATGAATCTGACGCATGGACTGGTTCTATTCGGACAACGACAAACAGGCTGGCCCCGTCTCCGAGTCACAATTGGACGAACTTCTCCGCAGCGGGACCATCGGTCGCAACACACTTGTCTGGCGTTCCGGCATGACGGACTGGCAACCGTTGCACGTGGCCCGTGCCGTGCCGCCCCCGGCGATTCCACCCGTGATCCCGCCGCCTGTGAGCGATGGTACAAACGCCGCATGTGTCGAATGCCGCCAATGGTTTTCGCAGAGCGACATGGTATTCCTGCACAAGAACTGGGTCTGCGCCGGTTGCAAACCGGTCTTCCTCCAAAGGCTCGCTGAAGGCGCGGCTCCTTCGCCGGGTACCGGATTGCTCTGGCGGCTCAAGAAACAAATCGTCATGCGCCCCGGCACCGAGATGCCGGACAAATGCGTCTGCTGTAACGCTCCCTCTCAAGGTCCGAAACTCAAGCGCGAACTCACGTGGCATCCTCCGGCATATTACATTCTCATCGTTGTCAGCCTGCTCGTTTACATCATCGTGGCAATGATCATACGCAAGAAGGCCACCATCCACGTCGGGTTGTGCGACAAACACCGGTCGCAACGAAAATGGGCCATTGTCATTTGCACCTTCGGAGTGGTGGTTGGGTTGGGACTGTTGATTGGCGGAGCCGTGAATGAGAATGGCTGGATGGCAATCTCGGGTGTGTTGCTGTTGATCACGGGCATCGTCTGGGGTGCACTCAAGGCCACGATTGTTTCCGCCGCAAAAATCGACAAGGAATTTGTCTGGGTCAAGGGCGCTTGCTCTGATTACCTCGCGGAACTGCCGGAGTGGACAGACGTGCCGTAACAGTCTGCCGCGGCTGAAAATTGAAGAGCAAAGCAACAAAGGCACAAAACTGGTCGTGACAGATTCTTCATTCGTCGTTCGTATTTCTTGATATCAACTTCGCTCTTGCGTTCTTTTGTTGTTCAATCGTCATTTTCCGGGTCAAGCCTTCTTTCCAATTTGTCACGGAGATTTTCCTTGAGAATGTTTGGCTCGGAGTTCATCACTGGCACGGCGGCTGCATTCGTGTTGTGCAAAGCCGTAACCGTTCTTTGATTTTCAGTAGAAATAAAAACAGATTTACCCTGCTCTGTTCGTGATTAGCAGCCATATCCTTGAACCGTAATTATACGAATCCTGGGACGAAGCTGTGATGGCAGCCGACAGGCCTTGATTGGAAGTCGAAAACCATCCTGCCAGTTCCGCATGTTGCTACAACATGTTCAAAGGATCCGCCGCACACGGCAATGGTGGGGTTATTTTAACGCGCACGACAACGTGCGTATTGCAGACAAAGCCCGCCTTCATGGCGGGCTTTTTCTTTTTTGGCAATTCACTGCGAACTGCTAGTCTCCGTTCCATGGCGCGCGATGACTTGTTTGCGAGCACTCCCAATCCAAAACTGGAACACTCTGAACCTGAGGATGCCGCTGCGCCCCGACATCAACCTCTCGCAGCGCGGATGCGCCCGCGCTCGCTGGACGAATACGTTGGTCAGTCTCACATCCTTGGGCCAGGACAGTTGCTCCGGCGCGCAATCGAAGCCGATCGTATCCAGTCATTGATTTTTTTCGGGCCGCCGGGCACCGGCAAAACTTCACTCGCCCAGATCATCGCACTTCAGACCAAGAGCAAATTTGAGCGTCTCAGCGGCGTGGAATCCAACGTGGCTGACATGCGTCGCGTGCTGGCCTCCGCACATAACCGCCTCGAAAACTCTGGTCAGCCCACGATTCTGTTTATTGACGAAATTCATCGCTTCAGCAAATCGCAGCAGGATGTGCTGTTGCCCGACGTCGAGAGTGGCGTGGTCAAGCTCATTGGCGCAACAACTCACAACCCGTTTTTCTTCGTCAACTCGCCGCTCGTTTCGCGTTCGCAAATCTTCGAGCTGCGCCCGTTGAGCGAAGACGAGTTGTTTGATCTGATTTCCCGGGCGCTGATTGATGCCGAACGCGGTGTCGGCTACTTGAAAATCAAGATCGAGAAGGAGGCCGCCCGTCATCTCGCCAAACTTTCCGATGGCGACGCGCGAAAGGCGTTGAACTCTCTCGAAATCGCCGCGCTCACCACGGCGCCCGAGTCCGACGGGACGGTGCGTATCACTCTCACCGTGGCAGAACAGAGCATCCAGAAGAAGGCCATCGTGTATGACGGTGATGGCGACGCGCATTACGACACCATCTCGGCGTTCATCAAGGCGATGCGCGGAAGCGATCCTGATGCGGCGCTTTACTGGCTGGCGAAGATGATTCATGCAGGAGAGGATCCGCGATTCATTGCACGACGGATTGTTATTCATGCGGCTGAGGACGTCGGGTTGGCGGATCCAATGGCGCTGGTACTGGCTAACGCGGCGTTTCAGGCGGCGGAGTTCATCGGCTGGCCCGAGGCACGGATACCGATTGCCGAGGCGACGATCTACATCGCCACGGCAAACAAAAGCAACAGCGTCATCAAGGCGATTGACGCAGCCCTCGAAGACGTGAAGTCCGGTCGTACCCTGGCCGTGCCGGAACATTTGCGCGATGGACACTACAAAGGCGCGAAGCAACTCGGCCACGGCGTAGGCTACAAGTACGCGCACGACTACGAGGGCCATTTCGTACCGCAGGATTTTCTTGGCGCGGAAAAACGATTCTATGAACCAACCGAACAGGGGGTTGAAAAGAAGATCAAGGAGCGGTTGGAAAAGTGGCGAAGCCTGAAATCTCAGCGACCAACAAAGTAAAACTCCATCGGCCATGACAGGCGATGGAGTGTAAAATGAAGCTTCAGATCAGTTCTTATCCACGCCCTTCTTCTTTCGGGCGAGGCCAGCTTTCTCCAATTTTTCCTTGTCTTCCGTGCTGACCTTGGTGCGCTCTTCCTTGTCAAGCTTGCCGTCCTTATTGGTGTCGTATTTTTCCAAAAGAGCCTTGCGGGCGGTCTTCTGCTCTTCGGTCAATTGCTGGTGTTTCTTGCCTGCACCTTCTTTTTTGGTTTCTCCCGCGTTTGCGGCGATCGCAATAGCGGTGGTTACACAGAGTGTTATCAGTAATTTCTTCATGTTCGAACTTGGTTTGATTTTTATTGTTAACCGACATTGAACAGACGCATTCCGTACTGTGCTGGTTACAAGATCAATCTATTGGTCTGACAAGACAGCGGCTTCACGTCCTTCGTGGAGGTTTGGACGGAAGAATCTCCAGATTGTTCAACCTTTCTTTTGCGATGCGCCGGGATTTATGGTGGTTTTCTATTGAGCGATGATTCGTGGCGTCGTATCACGTTGGCGCATGACAAACTACGAAGCGCGCTTTGACGGCATCAAACGGCTTTATGGCGCAGCGGGTCAGCAACGACTTTGCGACTCGCACGTTTGCATCATCGGAATTGGCGGGGTGGGCTCCTGGGCTGTCGAGGCTCTGGCCCGCAGCGGCGTCGGCAAGCTGACGCTCGTGGACCTCGACGACGTTTGCATCAGCAACGTCAACCGCCAGACCCACGCTGTGACGGGTGAATTTGGCAAACCCAAAATCTCCGTGATGGCTCAACGCGTAAAACTCATCAATCCGGATTGCGTCATCCACGAATGCCAGAGGCTCTTCACGGCTTCTACCGCTGGAGAAATCCTCGCCATCAAGTTCGATGCGTTGCTTGATGCGATTGACAGCCCTTCGATGAAGGCGCTGATGATTGCCGAGTGTGTGCGTCGCGGAATCCCGGTCATCACAACAGGCGGTGCAGGCGGACGCCGCGATCCAACGGCTCTGCGTTGTTGCGATCTTGCCCACTCGACACACGATCGTCTTCTCGCCGTCACGCGAAAGCTGCTGCGAACCAATCATGGTTTCCCAAAAGTGCCCGGAACGTCATTCGGTGTGCATTGTGTGTTTTCGCCTGAAGCGCAGGTCTTCCCCGCAAACGATGGAACTGTTTGCGAAAAGCGCGAAGCGGACTCGAGCCTGCGACTCGATTGCCGGAGCGGCTACGGCACTGCGTCGTTTGTGACGGGGGCGTTCGGGTTCGCAGCAGCCGCGGAGGCGGTCCGCATCATCGTTGAGTCACACCGCCAAACAACCTGAAGAAGTTTTCCTCCACGCGAGTAGCAAGCGATCCCAATGACTCACCAAACAGTGCCGATGCGAACACATACACAGCGGCGATGTTTGCCGGGTGATTGAGAATCTTGCCTGTCGCTTCTTCCGTGAGCGAAATCACGCCAGCCGGGACGAATTGATTTTGAATTTGTGGAAGCATTTGATCCGGCGCATCGGTTTCGAGCAACAACCGCTCCCGAGGAATGTGACGAAAGGCTTCGCGCTGACGCTCCTTCCGTTCGTGCGCGAAGCAACCCGGCAAAGAAAAATACGCGCCCAGCTCGCTGAACGATTTCACCATTTCCTTGGGGCCACCGAAGCTGTGGAGCAAAAAACCGCAGCGCGGGCGTGGTGTATCTCTCAAAATCTCAAACATTCGTCCCCAGGCCTGGAGACAGTGAATGCTCACAGGAAGGTTCCTTTCCGCGGCAATTCGCAGTTGCGCGATGAAGACTTCTTCCTGCCCCGAGTAATCAAGATCAGGTTTCCAACGATCAAGTCCAATCTCCCCCACCGCTGACGGACATCGGTCGAGAAAATGAATCAGGTTTTTCTGCCATTCGGGCGTACGTTCGTGAACGTACCAGGGATGGTAACCGAAACTTGGAACAACCTGGGTGTGACGCGTCAGTTCCAGCACCTGTGGCCAATCCTCTTCGCACGAACCGTTGACCACCATGCGGGCCATACCTGCGCGCTCGCACTCAGCGATCAATTCGGCCTGACGCCCGCCGAATCTCTCATCCTGAAGGTGATTGTGCGCGTCATAAAATCGCAGGCTCATGCGCGCTCAGTTTCGTTTTCATCCGCAATAATGGCAAGAAGTTGAATTCGCGGAACAGCCCCTCAGTTCCTGATTGGCTGGTCAGGGATTCACAAACCTCGCAGTTTGCGTTGCCGTGCGATAGCGCTGGCCGCTGCCATTCTGCACAACCGCAAAAAATGGATGCAGTCCAGCACCCAAGGTTGTGCCCAGGAAGTTGAATGTCACCGCAGATTGGTTTGTCACCGTCGCGAGTGCTCCACCAGTGCTGAAGAGCGTGATGCTGGAAATATCATTTGTGTTCGCCTCCACCTGAATTTGATACGAGCCGGAAACGGAATTGGTCGCAACCATATCCACAAACGTGAGCGTGGCAGCCAGCGAAGTGTTCTGTACGCGGACGGGCAATTGCACGCGTGTCTGCGTGCGCACATGGCTGCCCTCGTAAGCCACAGCGGTGAGTTCGTGCCAGCCATCGTCCAGCGTCGTTGTGTTGAGCGTGAATCTCGCGGTGAGTTGCGTTGCACCTGCAGTGATATAAAAATGATTTCGCGGTTGAAGGTCGGTGAGGTTTTCCGTGAGTGTGACCGTTGCGGCAGGGTTCAGCGCCAGTCCGCCGGATGTGGAGAGAACAACTTTCGCCCCCGCCGCCCGAAGGCCGGGACTGCGTGCCCGGAGGTTGAAGGTGGTCGCACCAAAAAATCCCGCATACACGTCCTCTGCGACCACGCCATCACCAGCCTGCATTCCAGGCGACGAGTTGATGAGACTGACCAGTGCGTTGGCGAGATCGCCGGGAGTCCCGTCAGCGATCTGGTTCGTGACCGCAACGGTGGCAATGCTGCCGTTGGTTTTTGTAAGCGTCAGTTTCAGCCACGTGCCGATCTGCACCATCCCGCCAACGCTGCATGAGTGAAGACCGTAGGCGCTTGGATCGAGAAAATTCATTCGCGCAGGTTTCAGGAACGTCGTTGTCACTCCTGCCGAACCGGCGGTTGTGGAGAATGGCGGGCCATTGTTGGTGCCCGAGGTTCCGGAGGCGGTCTGGGAAATGCCCAGGTTGGACGGTGAGAGCGGGCGATTCGTTCCAAGATAACGGACCTGCACCCGGTCACCAAACGCCGTCGCAATCGTCTGCGTCGCGTTGCTGATGGCGGGCGAATTCATGGTGGCCGCAAGACCGCTCGCGATGGATAACAACGTGGCGTTCGCAGGCACGGTGTATTGGACGGACTTGCCGTTGACCTTGAGTGCGATTTGATTTCCCGCCTCCGGCGAGATGTTCGTGATTGTTTTGAAAAACTTTCCATCCACAAACAAATCCATCTGTTGCAGCGGCCGACCCGCGTCTGATGCAGTGAATTGCACGGTGAGTTGGGACATGCCGTTCAGGATGTCGCCCGGATCAATGCCGACCCACATACCGGAGCCGGATCTGGCAAATGGTGTGGCCAGTGGTTCACCCACCACCAATCCCTGATAGGGTGACTCGAGGCTTTGATAATAACACTCCGCCAGGCTGAAGCCGCGCGCCTGGTAAAAATAGTTCTGGGGACTGGGAAATTTTTCGAGCGCAGGTGAAGGTTCGCTCACGGTACCGTAACCGCCCGCCGCGCCTGCGTGGATAAATGCCAGCAGCGAGGTTTGTTCATTGTAGCCGAAGATTCCCCCGCCAAACGACGTCAGGCTGTCAGCCATGGCGCCGGGGACAAATGCGTTTGGCGACATGCTCAACGTCATCAACCCCGTCTCGAAGCCAAGCAAGTTGGTCAGACTCGACGGCCAGTCCAGATTCGTTCGTGTCACGGAATAATCCCCACGCAGCCGCGTGTTGAAGATGGCGTCGTCAAACGTTCGATAGCGGATGTTGCGCAGCGGATCAGAGGATTTGACCAGCACCACGCTCGCGGTTGGGAATGTGGCATCGCTGTCCACGCCATGATCCACGAGTTGCTTCGCCTGTGCGAGCGAACCGGCGGTGATCATCGTCGTAAGAAACGAATAGCCCGGCGCGCTGGCGGGCTTCGCGTCGGGGAATGGTGACTCGCTTGCGAAGTAGCTGTTGGTGATGGCAAGCGAACCAACACCAGTGCCGGACTTGAGTCCGTAGTAAAGTCCGGATGTGGTGCCGTTGCCCAACTCGTCGTTCACAGTCTGGTAAGGGATGTCCATCGAGAGCACGACGTAATGAATCTGATTGGTCAGTCCGCGAGCGGCGATTGCCTGAAGCACAGGTTGAAGGAGGTTGGTCTGAAACTGCGTAGAATCCCAGTAGGTATTGCCCCCGGGCCACCAGATGCGGACGATGTTTTCTGGCGGCACCTGGCGGCGTTCGGAGAAGTAATTGCCCAGTTCGATGGAGTCGGGACTGTTCTGATTGATGACAACGAGTGTATTAAGGCCGCTCCCGCCCGCATAAACATGCAGGCTGAACAGACTGCTCCACAGGAGAATCCCGCTGAATAACAACCGCCAGAGTCCGACAAACGACATAGACTGAAGTTGTTTTAGCAATCGCAATGCCCTTTGAAACTGTCCCGAAGCTGGTGAAGGCGTTCAGCCCTGGCCTAGCTTCTTCGATTTATCCGTCGCGGCGCGAACCGCGCTGATGACTGTGCCGCGCAACCTGCCTTTTTCCAGTTCGTGCAAACCCTCGATCGTCGTTCCGCCCGGGCTCGTCACCATGTCTTTGAGCGCGCCCGGATGCTGACCTGTTTCAAGTACCATCTTCGCTCCGCCGAGAACAGTCTGTGCCGCGAGCTTCGTCGCCACGTCTCGCGGCAATCCTGCCGCCACGCCGCCGTCACTCAACGCTTCAATGAATTGATAGACGTACGCCGGCCCGCTCCCGCTCAATCCAGTGACCGCATCGAGCAATGATTCCTTCACCTGCATTGCCACACCCACTGCGGAGAAAAGCTTCTGCGCCAGCACGCCGTCCGCTGCGGTGGCGGATTTGCCGAGTGCGTAGGCGGTGGCAGATTCGCCAATGAGCGCGGGCGTGTTTGGCATGACGCGAATGACACGCGCGCCGGCGGGCAGGGCCGCCTCCAGTTTTGCTATCGGCACTCCAGCGGCAATCGAGATCAGCAAATGGTGGCGGGTGAATTCATCGCGGATTTCTCCAAGCGCAGCAGCGGTCTGATCTGGCTTGGTGGCCAGGATCAGAACGTTTGAGGCGCGGGCGACATCGGTGTTTGTTTTCACCGTGCTTGCGCCAGACTCCTTTTTGAAAGCATCACACGCGGCAGGCAAAGGATCACTCCCGGTCACCTGTTTTCCGGTGACGAGTCCCGCGCGAATGAATCCACGGGCGAGCGCCGTGGCCATCCTGCCCGTGCCGAGAAATCCGATGCTGAGTTTTGTTGGCATGCGCGGCTTTGTAACAGGTTGAACACGCCGGCGGAAGTTAAAAGCTGATCGGACGTTTCAATCAGAATGAAAATCCTCTTGTAGCGCGCGTTCTCTACGACCATGATCGGCCCACACAAGTCACACCAAGCGGGCACGCGTTGACGCTTTAACGCACATTGCGGAAGAACGCCAAATGAACACAGCATGGTTACTGGTGATTGGAGTGCCGCTGGCAGGAATGATTCTCATCCTCTGGCCGTGCGTCCTTGTCGCGGCCCGATCAGACCTGCGGATGGAAGAATTCCACAAGGAACTCGGGCGCAAGCGGACAGAATCAGACTTGCACAATTAAGAGTGCCGAATCCATCCGCTATTATGCCGGCATGACGCACTCCCGACCTGCATTTCAAGACTTCTTACATTTGGTTAAAATAACCAACCAACACCACGCCATTCAACATAGCCAAGCAGTCAGCAGATAAAGCCAACGGCGGTTGAAATGCTTGAGAGCATTGATCAAAGCTCCGTCGTAGCTGGTGGTTCGGGTAAATGCATGTTCGTATCCTTGACCGCTTCGCGCTCGAACACTTTGTAAAGCGCCGGGAGCATGAATAGCGTCAGCAACGTGGAACTGATGAGTCCACCGATGACGACGGCGGCGAGCGGCTTCTGAATTTCGCTGCCCGGCCCGGTTGCAAACAGCATCGGCACAAGCCCAAGGGCGGCGACGCTCGCAGTGATGAGGACGGGGCGCAGTCGTAGCACCGCGCCTTTAATGACGGCGAGTTCAACAGTGATACCCTCGCGCCGCAGTTCGTTGAAATAACTCACCATCACCACGCCGTTGAGCACGGCCACGCCAAAGAGCACAATGAAGCCAACACTAGCGCTGACGCTCATGTTGAAGTGGCCGATGACGAGCGCGAGGATGCCGCCGATGAGCGCGAACGGAATGTTCAGGATGATGAGCAACGCCTGTTTCACCGAATTGAACGAACCGAACAGGAGCAGGAAAATGGCGGTGATGGTAATCGGCACGACGATGCTGAACCGCTTCATGGCGCGTTGCTGGTTCTCGAACTGCCCGCCCCAGGTTAGAAAGTAGCCGGGCGGCAGCTTCACGCTGGCATCAATCTTCGCCTGTGCCTCCTTCACGAAGCTGCCGATGTCGCGGTCGGTCACGTTGCACTCGACGACGATGCGGCGCTGCGCCATTTCGCGGCTGATCTGCGCCGGGCCTTCCGTCACATAAACGTGTGCGAGCTGGCCGAGCGGAATCAGTGCCCCTTGCGGTGACGCGATGAGGATCTGGCGAATGGGGGAAACATCACTCCGCGCCGATTCGGGAAAACGCACCGCGAGGCCGAACACTTTTTGGCCTTCATAAACTTTCGTGGCCTCCTTGCCGCCGATGGCCGTCTCGACGACCTGCTGCACGTCGGCGACGTTGATGCCGTAACGCGCGATCTTGTCGCGGTCAATTTCGATTTGCAGATACGCGAGACCGCTGACTTTCTCGACATTGATGTCCGCCGCGCCAGGGACTTTGCCGAGGACACGGGCAATGGCTTCGGCCTTGTCCTTCAAAACTGCGAGGTCGTCGCCAAAGATTTTGATGCCGATGGCGGACTTCACGCCGCTGACCAACTCGTCCACGCGCAACGCAATCGGTTGCGAAAAACTCGACGCCACGCCGGGCAACTCCGCCATTGCGTCGCGCATCTTGTCCACCAATTCATCCTTGGTTTTGGCCGTCGTCCATTCCTCACGCGGCTTGAGCGTGACGATAACGTCGCTGATTTCGACGCCCATCGGGTCGGAGGCGATGTCGGCGCGGCCCGTCTTGGAAACCACGTCAATGACTTCAGGGAAACGCTTCAAGATACGCTCGGCGCGGCCCTGCAATTCGAGCGATTGCGGAAGGGAGATGCTTGGGATGCGGAACGTTTGCAGGCCGACGCAGCCCTCGTCCAGCGTCGGCAAAAACTCCGTGCCGATGCGCGGCACGAGCGCGAACGCACCCGCGAGCGCCAGAATCGCTGGGATGACGACGAGCCACGGTCGGCGCACGCACGGCTTGAGCAACACGAGATAGACGTGTTTCAGCCAGCGGATGTGAAATGGGTCATGCTCGTGGGAAACTTGTTTCAAGAAAAAGGTGCAGAGCATGGGCACAAGCGTGAGGGAAAGAATCAACGACCCAAGCAACGCAAAGGAAATCGTGAACGCCAGCGGGCTGAACATCTTCCCCTCGAATCCCTCCAGCGTGAACAGCGGCAGGAACACTACGATGATGATGAAGATGCCGAACACGATGGGACGGCCCACTTCCTTCGCGGCGTAAAGCACGATTTCGGTTTTGCTGGCGTGGGCGTGTTGCTTCGCGTCGTCGGGCTTCTCGGTCAGATGGCGGTGGATGTTTTCCACCATCACCACCGCGCCGTCCACCATCATGCCGATGCCGATGGCCAGACCGCCGAGCGACATGAGATTGGCCGAGAGGCCATACCAGCGCATCATGATAAAGGCAAAGAGCGCGGCCAGCGGCAAAACGAGCGTGACGATGATCGCGCTGCGAATGTCGGCGAGCAGCACAATCAGGATGATAAGAACCAGCACCGCGCCTTCCAGCAGGGCATCGGTTACGGTATGAATCGCCTTCTGCACGAGGTCGGTGCGGTCGTAGAACGGCACAAGCTCGACGCCCTTCGGCAGCGCCTTCTGGATCGCGGGGAGCTTTTGTTTCACCGCGTTGACAACATCGCGACCGCTCGCGCCTTTGAGCATGAGGACAATTCCCGCAACGGCCTCGCCTTCGCCATTGGCCGTGACCGCGCCCTGGCGCAGTTCCGCGCCAATAACCACGTCGGCCACGTCGCGCACATAGACGGGCGCGTGTTCGTGCGTGGCGACGATGATGTTCTCGATGTCTTTCGTGTTTTTCACCAGGCCCAGGCCGCGCACGATGTATTGCTCCGAGCCGTGCTCGATATAGTTGCCGCTGGCGTTGGCATTGTTCTTTTCCAACGACTCGAAGACCTGCTGCAACGTGATGCCGTAGGATGTGAGGCGGTCGGGTTTGATCGGCACTTGATATTGCTTCACCAAGCCGCCGAAAGAGTTCACATCCGTGACGCCGGGCACTGTGCGGAGAATCGGGCGCACGATGTAATCTTGGATCGTGCGCAGCTCGGTCGCGTCGTGTTTCTTGTCCTTGCTGACGAGCGTGTATTGGTAAATCTCGCCCAAGCCAGTGCTGATCGGGCCAAGTTGCACTTCGACGCCCGCCGGGATTTTGTCGCGGGCGCTCTGCAACCGCTCGAATACAAGCTGCCGAGCGAAGTAATCGTTCACGTTGTCCTCGAAGACGACGGTGATGAGGCTCAAGCCGATTTTGGAAACCGAGCGAACTTCCGTGAGCTTGGGCAGGCCGGCGAGTTCAATCTCAATCGGGCGCGTGACGAGCTTTTCCATGTCCGGCGGCGACATGCCGCCGGCACTGGCGAGCACCTGCACCTGCACGTTGGTCACGTCGGGAAAGGCATCAATCGGGATTTGCCGGAGCGAGAGCCAGCCAAAGCCCCCGAGAATCAGCGTCGCCAGCACGACGAGCAGCCGTTGGCGGACGGAAAAGTTGAGAATGGTATTGATCATGATGCTATTCCTCGCCCAACTGGCCCTTGAGCATTTCGGATTTCAGGATGAAGCCGCCGGTGGTGACGATGTTTTCGCCCGCCTTCACGCCGTCGAGGATTTGCACGCGGCCCGATTGCTCCAAGCCCAGCTTCACGACGCGCTTCTCGAATTTGTTGCCGTCGAGTGCAACGAAAACAATCTGATTCTCACCTTCGGTTTCGAGCGCGCTGTCGAGAATGAGCAGCACGTTGTCGAGAATCGTGGTCACAATCTCCACGTCGGCGAACATGCCCGGCTTCAAGCGTCCGTCCGCATTGTCCACGGCGATGCGAACCTCCACGGTGCGTGAACCGGCTTCCACTTGGTTGCCGATGAGTACGACCTTGCCATGAAACTTCTCGCCCGGAAATGCCAGCGTCGTGAAAGCCGCGTCCTGCCCGAGTTTAACCGCCGCGATGTCGCGCTCCTTCACTTCGGCGATGGCCCAAAGCTGCGCCCGGTCGGTGATGATGTAGATCGGCTTGCTTTTGTCCACGAGTTCGCCCGCGGTGGCGGGGCGCTCGATGATCACGCCATCAATGGTGGCTTTGAGTTCCAGCGGCTTGCCCAAAAGTTCGGGCGACTCCACCAGCGCCAGCACGTCACCGGTCTTCACAGGATCGTTCAAGTCGAAGTTGAGCTTGGTCAACCGGCCTTCGAGCGTGGGCGAAACCTTGGCGGTCTTGTTCAAGTTGGCGCTCACGCGGCCTGCGGCCTTGAGAGTCATGCCGAGGCTGCTCAACGATGCGGGTTCGGTCTTCAGGGTGATGTGTTTCAAATTCTCCGCTGTGAGCGTGACGATGTTCGCATCGTGCTTCGTCCCGGGCGCGGTGTCCGGCTTGGTGTCGATGGATTCTGCTTTCTTGTCGCATCCGGCAAGGGCAGCGGCGAGCATGGTGACAGTAATCAATTTCCTCATGGCGAATTTCATTTGGTTTGGGTGGAGGACTGGGAGAGTTGATTGAGCGGAACGCCAACGGCGGATTCCAGTTCCGCCTGCGCTTCAAACTGTTTTTGCAGCGTATCGAAGTAGTCAGCTTGCGTGTCGAAATAAGTGCGTTGCGATTCGAGGTAAAGCAGCAGCGGCGTACGGCCTTCGGAGTAGCTTTGCGCGGCGGCATCGAGCGCGGCCTTGAGTTTGTCGCGCAACGCGGGCGTGCAAAACGCGAGCGATTCCTTCGCCGCCGTGAGGTTCTGCGCCGCTGTGGTCACGTCGCGCAGGATTTCGCGGCGCAGTTTGTCCAACTCGGCCAGCGCCTTTTCCTGCGTAGCGGTCGCTGTCGCAATCTCGCCTTTCTTCTTATCCCAAAGCGGCAGTGGCAGAGACAGGCCGAATCCTACAATCTGCTCGTCGCGCGTGTATTCGACGCTCGGCCCGACTTTGAAGTCCGGCAGGCGTGATTTGCGGATGGCTTGCAGGCTCAAACCCGTGCGTTCGGCTTCGGCTTCCTGAACTTTGACGGCGGGATTTTGTGCCAGCGCCATTTCCAACAACGCGGATTGTTCGGGTAACTGGATTGTGCCGTAGAGCGCACCGGCCACGGCCAGCGGTTCGGTTGGCTTTCGGCCCATCAAAGCATTCAAAGCCACACGCGCCGCGTCGTATTGTGCCTGTGCCTCGCGCAATGATCTTTGGGAGGTCACAACTTCAACCTCCGCCTTGGTCGCCTCGAACTCCGGCGCAAAGCCACCCTCGACTTTCTTCTTCGCGGCATCCACAAACGCTCGGGCGAGCGTCAGCCGTTGTTCGCGCAACCATACGACTTCGCGCATCGCCAGCAGGGTGAAGTAGGCGCGGCGAACTTGAATGGCGAGTTGCGACCTGAAACCGTCGAGCGCGAGTTGGCGCACGGCGACATTCTTCTCCGCGACGGCACGGCGCAAGGCGCGCTTGCCCGGCCACTCAAAGGCTTGTTCCAGCCCAAAGTCGCCGTGAAACTCCGTCGTGGACGGATCGCGGATGGTTTTGAAGCCCGGTGAGACGGACACCTCGGGATTCTGCCACGTCCTTGCGGTCGTGACTTCGCCGCGAGCCGCCGCGATGTCCGCCGACAGGACGCGGATTTCGGGATTATCCGCGAGCGCGAGCCGGATGGCCGCGTCGAGCGGGAGGGCGTTTGTGTCCTGACCTTTCGCTGGAAACGCAACCACGATTCCAAACGCCACCGCCAGGAGAAGTGGCAAACCGCAAAAATTCCATCGCTTCATAATCAATCAAACAG
>CAYSDO010000009.1:0-31317 GCA_964429665.1 uncultured Bifidobacterium sp. | reverse complement strand
CTGTCGAAAATCGGCACATCTTCCCAATTTGCGATGGTTCGCATTGCTCATTTCGCACCTGATGGTCTTCATCGCACTCACAGTCATTGCGCCAGGGCCTGCTCCATCTTGCGCTGATAAAAGTAGCGTTCCTCGGGCTGAAATCCCCTCGCGTGAATCACCCGGATCATTTTCCCGTTTGTCCGATACACGCTAAAGACTCCGTCACCGTTGGCGCTCATGCCCAGATTGAAAAACCGGGCTTGAACCGAGAACCGGGGCGTATCCGGCAACAGCCGGATGGCGAAGGGGTCCTCGAACGATTCTTCTATGTCCCGCTGCGTCAAAGAGCCATCAGTCTCAAAAGGCGGATTATTCCAATCGAACTCCATGCACGCTCAGTTGTAAATAGTTCGCCTATGCTTTGTGCTTACAATGTATTTACACATAGTCATCGGTTGAGTCAAATCTTTTCTTCATACCCAGTAATAGTGGCCCGGCGGCAGGGATGCCGAACCGGGCCACAACAGCACAGTTGATTGAGGCTTATTCCTTGTCGCCGCCACCGCTGCCACCCAGATTGTTCATCAGGTCAATGAGCGGCAGAAACATGGCGATGACGATGCTACCCACAATAACCGCCAGAAAAACAATCATGATCGGTTCGAGCAAGGACGTCATGGCCGCCACGGCGTTATCCACTTCGTCGTCAAAGTTGTCAGCAATCTTCATCATCATTTCCGGCAGCGCGCCAGTCTGTTCACCAACGTCCACCATGGAAACCACCATGGGAGGAAACACTCCGGAAGCCTCGAGAGGCGCCGTGATGGTTTCGCCCTCTTTGACGCTGTCGTGAACGGCTGTCACGGCATTGGCAATGATGACGTTGCCGGAGGTTTCCCGAACAATGGTCAACGCTTGAAGGATCGGCACACCGCTGCTCACAAGAGTTCCAAGTGTTCTCGTGAACCGTGAGATTGACACCTTGCTGACGACCGGCCCGATCAGGGGCATCTTCAGTTTGAACTTGTCCCAGACGTGCCGGCCAAATTTCGTCTTGATGAACATCAAGAACACAATCACAACCGCAGCTATGCAAATTGATGTGACGATGATGTTGTTTCTCACCGCGTCGCTGATGTTCATTACAAGCTGTGTGAAGGCCGGTAACGGGCGACCTTCGCCAAGTCCAGCGAACACTTCCTTGAACTTCGGGATGACAACAACAACGAGCACGCCCATGATGACCACTGCCACGATCATCACCGCCACGGGATAAAACATGGCGGCGACGACCTTGCCCTTGATCTTCTGCGCCTTTTCCTGGAATTCGGCAAGGCGGTTTAGAACCACTTCCAACACACCCCCCAGCTCACCAGCCTTGACCATGTTGACGTAGAGACGATTGAAAATCTTGGGATGCTGTGCAAGCGCCTCCGAGAACGTACTGCCGCCTTCGACAGACAACGCGAGTTCACCGATCACGGATTTGAGTGTGGGATTGCGTTCCTGCTTTTCGAGCACGCGCATTCCGCGGAGCAACGGAAGACCCGCGTCCACCAGTGTTGCCAACTGCCGTGTGAACGTGGTCAGCACCTTGGATTTGACCTTCCCGCCAAAACCGGGAATTTTAATGTTCTTTCCTTTTTTGGCTGCGGACTTGGCCGGTCCGGTGGCAGCGGCCTTTTTTTCGGGCTTGGCCTTGTCCATCTCGACGATCTTCGTCGGGAACAACCCCATCTCTTTGACGCGACCAATGGCTTCGTTCTGGCTGGCGACCTCGATGGTGCCTTTCTGCTCCTTCCCCTTTTGGTCCATCGCCACGTAACTGAACTTGGGCATAAAAAATTTCCGGGTTAAGTATATTTTACGACTTCTTCGATAGTTGTATCACCATCAAAGATGCTCCGCAAGCCGTCCTCACGCAGCGTTACCATTCCCAATTCCACAGCCTTCTGACGCAACACCACCGTCGGCGCGCGCTCCGTAATCATCGTCCGGATGGTATCACTGCACACCAGCAACTCGTAGATGCCTTTGCGCCCGCGATACCCCGTATCGTTGCATGTCGAACAACCGCGCCCGTAGTAAAACGCCTTGTCTCCCAAGTCATGCGGCGAAAGATTGAGCAACGCCAGTTGCTGCTCGGTCGGCTCGAACGGCGTCCGGCAATTCTTGCAAATCGTCCTCACCAACCGCTGACCTAGCACCGCCATCAACGTAGAAGATACAAGAAACGGTTCTGTGCCCATGTCCACGAGACGCGTCACAGCACCGGGAGCGTCGTTCGTATGCAGCGTGCTCAAGACCAGGTGGCCGGTCAGCGAAGCCTGGATCGCAATCTGCGCTGTTTCGAGGTCGCGCATTTCACCGACCATGATGATATCAGGGTCCTGGCGCAGAAACGAGCGCAAGGCCTTGCCGAAAGTCATGCCCAATGCATCGTTCACCGCCACCTGCATGATGCCTTCGATGTCGAACTCGACCGGGTCCTCCGCCGTCAAAAGTTTGGAATCTATCACGTTCACGCGCCGCAAACACGAATACAACGTTGTCGTCTTGCCGCAACCGGTCGGGCCAGTGACGACGAAAATACCGTTGGGCCGCAGGATGACTTCGTTCACGAAGTCGTACACGTATTTCGGAAAACCAAGGTTCTCAAGCTCGAGATTCACCGAGGAACGATCCAAAACGCGCAACACAACCGATTCACCGAAAGCCGTCGGCAGCGTGGAAACGCGCAGGTCAATCTGTTTGTTACCCAGCTTGTAATTGATGCGTCCGTCCTGTGGCAAACGCCGCTCTGAAATGTCCAGGTTCGCCATGACCTTGATGCGAGAGACAACCGGCATCGCCAGATGCTTTGGCGGCGGTGACATTTCATAAAGCGCGCCGTCCACGCGGTACCGGATTCGAAACTCATCCTCGAACGGCTCGAAGTGAATATCACTCGCGCGGTCCTTCACGGCCTGAAACATGACCAGGTTCACGAACCGCACGATCGGAGCCTCGTTCGCCAGACTCGAAATCATCTCCTCGTCATCCATCTCCACGGCCGCCACGGCTTCCTCGGTGATTTTTTCATCACCCCCGAGTTGCTTGAGGATCTCATCCACCTCCCCACCCATGTCGGCTCCGTAATACCTGTCCAGAGCGGCCTGGATGTCCGACGGGTTCGCAACCACGACCTGGATGTCCTTCTTGGCCACGAACGTCAACTCGTCAATGTGGCCAGGATTCAGCGGATCCTCGAACACAACACGCAACGAGGAACCATTCACTTCAATAGGAAGACAGCGGTAGGTTTTGGCACTGCTGGCCGGAATCGCGGCGATGGCTTCCTTGGTGATGTTTGCATTGCGAATATCCACCACCTCCGTGCCCAAATGATTCGCCATCGTCTGGAGCAACGCGTCCGCATCCATCAACCCAAAATCCTGGATGATTTGAAACACCGGTTTCCCGCTGCGTTTCAATTCGCCAAGCACGTCCTCGTACTGAAGATCATCAATCATCCCCTGCTCGCGCACGAGGGACAACAACGGGTTGGAATTCTCTTCCGCCATATCAATTCAATTCGACTTCACGACTGACCTTCTTCTCCCGCCACGTCCTCACCCACCGCCTGTGCGAGTTCAAGTTCCTGCAATTTCTGCTGGATGGTGATGGGATCCTGCGATTTTGTGATGACTTCCTCTCGCGAAATCATTCCAGCCATGTATTTTTCGATCAAAAACGAATCAAGCGTCACCATGCCGTACTTCGATCCTGTCTGGATATCCGACTGGATGCGGAACGTCTTGTTGTCACGGATGAGCGCCGCGATGGACGGTGTGTTGACCATGATTTCAAAAATTGCCACGCGCCCCGGCTTGTCCACACGCGGAAGGAGCAACTGCGAAATCACCGCCTGCAACACCGTCGAAAGCTGGATGCGAATCTGTTCCTGTTGGTTGGTTGGAAACGCGTTCGTGATACGATCAATCGTCTTCGCCGCGCCGGTTGTGTGCAGCGTCCCGAAGACCAAGTGACCGGTTTCCGCCGCTGTGATGGCTGCGTCCATGGTTTCCAGGTCGCGCATTTCACCGACAAGCACGATGTCCGGGTCCTGACGCAACGCGCGACGCAAGCCTTCGGCAAAATTCGGCACGTCCACGCCGATCTCGCGCTGTGTCACCAGCGCCTTCTTGTGCTTGTGATAATACTCGATCGGGTCTTCGATGGTGATGATGTGCGCCTCATCGCGCTCCTCATTGATGATGTTGATCATTGAGGCAAGCGTGGTTGTCTTGCCCGAACCGGTTGGCCCCGTCACAAGAATGAGACCGCGCGGCTTGTAAAGGAGTTCCTTGGCGCTTGGCGGAATGCCAATCTGCTCCATCGTCAAAAGCTTTGTAGGAATCTGGCGGGCTACAATCCCAAAGTCGCCTTTTGCCTTGAAGACGCTGACACGGAAGCGCGCCAGTTCGCCGAACGCAAATCCGAAGTCCGCGCCGCCGCGCTCGCGCACGTGTTGGATTTGATCCTCGGATGTGATGCTGCGCATCAACGCCTCGGTGTCTTCCGCCTTGCACGGCGGACCTTCCACGCGATGCAAAATGCCGTGGACGCGGATGGTCGGCGGCGTGCCCACGCGGATATGCAGGTCGGCGGCACCCTCGGACACCACCAACTGCAACAAATCGGACATCTGATATGCCATGCTGAATTCTCCGTTCTAAATCGTCATTACCTTGGACAATGCCGCGTCAATTTCTTCACGCAGATTATTCATCGTCGCCAACCGTGGCACGGATGACCTCCTCAGGAGTCGTCAATCCAGCCAAAACTTTGCGGATGCCGTCTTCGCGCAGCGTCCTCATGCCCATCTCACGCGCACGAACGCGCAACACTGAAGTCGGCACCTTGTCGTAGATCAATTTCCTCGCCTCGTCATCAATGACGAATATCTCGAAGATGCCCATGCGTCCGCGGCAGCCGGTGTTTGAGCAGTTGTCACAACCCTTGCCTTTCCTGAAAGTAGCGCTCTTTGCGGCCTCGGACTCGATCCCAAGCGCCTTCAACTCAGCCTCAGATGGCATGGACGGCCCGCCACACTTCTTGCAAATCTTCCGTACCAACCGTTGCGCCATGAGTGACCGCGTTGAGGAGGCCACGAGGAACGGCTTGACGCCGATGTCAATCAAGCGCGTCACAGCCCCCGGCGCGTCATTCGTATGGAGCGTGGAGAAAACCAGGTGACCTGTCAGTGACGCGTTGATGGCAATGGACGCCGTCTCCAAGTCGCGAATTTCGCCGATCATGATAATGTTCGGCGCCTGACGCAGAATCGAGCGCAAAGCTCCAGAAAAGGTCAACCCAACCGCCTCGCTGACCTGCACCTGATTGATGCCGGCGAGAACATATTCCACCGGGTCTTCCACCGTGATGATCTTCCGGTCCGGCCGGTTGATGAAATGAAGACACGAATAAAGTGTGGTCGTCTTGCCGGAGCCCGTAGGCCCGGTGACCAGAAACAATCCATCCGGAAGGCTGATCAGTTTTTCAATCACCGCCTGATCGTCCGTAAGAAATCCCAGTTCCGCCAGGCCTACGCGCAATCCCTCCTTGTCCAAAATACGCATCACGATGGACTCACCGTGATTCGTCGGCAGACATGAAACACGCAGATCAATCATCTTGCCGCCACCCACGGTCGTCTGGATACGGCCATCCTGCGGAACGCGGTGTTCCGCGATGGACATGTTCGATTGAATCTTGAGACGGGCAATGATTGCGGATTGAAGCCGTTTTGGCGGGTTTTTCATCTCGTGCAGCATACCGTCAATGCGGTAGCGCATCCGGAAGCGTTTTGACAGCGGTTCGAGATGAATATCCGACGCGTGCATCTTGAACGCATCAGCGATGATCTGGTTGACCAGCTTGATGAGCGGAGCATCAGCATCTACAGAGTCCTTGGACTTTGTGACGTCCGTCTGAGGCAGGGCAATTTCCACCTCGCTCTGCGTTAACTTCTGAATTGCCTCGCCGATCACCCCCGTGTCCCGTCCACCGTAATACTTGCTCAACGCCCCTTCGATGTCAGCCTCGGACGCGACCTGCACGATCACTTCCGTGTGCAACAGATGATTCAAGGCATCCGCCGTGGCAATATCCGACGGATCGGCGAGCGCCACCGTCAATGAAGAATCGCTTTTGAAAACCGGGACGACACGATATTTCTTGGCGATGTGGCGGGGAATCGCCGCGATGACATCGTCTTCAATCTTGATGCCGCTGAGATGAACCACCTCCGCACCAAAATGCGCGGCCTTGGCCTGGGTGACATCCGCCGGTCGCGCCATTTTGTTCGCAACCATGTAATCCACCACGCCCACTCCGGCGGCTTGAGCCTCCTGTCGGGCCTGCGCGACCTGATCCGGGGTTACAAACCCCAGATCAGCGAGCATATCAACCAGATAATCGTCTTTTTCTGCCACGGTAAAAATTCCCACGAAGTTTGGTCGTGGAGACTGGCGGGCAGATTAGCCACGTACAACGCACCGTGTCAAACGCAGAGCAGGTTTCCCAAGGAAAAAGTTGCCGACACTCTCCGGCGGATTGGCTTTCCTTTCATTCACCAGCACGACACACTTCGCGCCTGTTCAGGTCATGGCACACATCCACGAAAAAATTGATTTCACCGTCGCCATCTTTGTCGTTCACGAAGCAAAGGTGCTGCTCATTCATCATCGCAAACTCAACAAGTGGCTGCCACTCGGCGGACACATCGAGCTCGATGAAGACCCGGAACAGGCCGCGTTGCGCGAGGCAAAGGAGGAAAGCGGACTAGAGGTGGAACTTTTCGGCGAACGTCCACCCACAACCGAACCCGGCACACGCGCACTTATTGGCCCGCGCTTTCTTGATATTCACCGCATCAGCGACACGCACGAACACATCGGCATGATCTACTGGGCGCGGCTGAAAGGTGGCGGCGACGCCCACGTCGCCGAACTTGCCGCCGAGGAACATCACGACATCCGTTGGTGTTCGAGCGATGAGCTTGAGACGCTTCAACCCGCCATGAGCAACGCCGTGAAGTGGTATTGCCGCAAAGCGATTGAGGAAGTGTCATCAGCGACGTGTCAGGTATCAGGTTGAGCCAAACCACGCCCGTTACAAGAACCTGACACCTGGACACCCCGCACCTCCCACCGCAAATGACCCAACGCCAGCTCAAATCCGGCTACTTCGTGCTGGAAGGACTCAACTCCCTCAGCTCGACGTTTTATTTCTACTACTTCTACTTTTTCATGCACGCGCAGTTCGGCTTTGACAACAAAGCCAATCTCACCCTCGCCGCTTTGAACGGTTTGGCTTACATGTTTGCTGCATGGTGGAGCGGACGGTTCGCGCAGCGCGCAGGCTACTTCACCTCGCTCAAGCTTGGTTTCGCCATCATGATCGTGGCGCTGTCAGTGGGGCCTTTTTTGAATTCGGCCGCCGGGCATATCACTGTGATGCTCGTCTCGGCCGTCGGGTTGTGTTTCACGTGGCCGGCACTCGAAGCCTTGGTTTGCGAAGGTGAAACTCCCTCGGGGCTCCAACGCGTTGTCGGGATTTACAATCTCGGCTGGGCTGGCACGGGCGCCCTGGGCTATTTCATCGGTGGCAAGATACTCGACCGGTTTGGTCTCCAAAGTCTCTTCCTCGCGCCGCTGGGCGTCTTGATCATCCAGCTTGCCTTGACCTTCTGGCTCGCAACCAAGGCACGAGCGGAAAGGATCGAAACAGCCGACGATAAAAACCCAGCGCCCTTGGAAACGAATCCGCGCCCGATCGCTCTCGCCCGTGGATTCCTCCGGATGGCATGGCTGGCAAATCCATTTGCCTACATTGCCATCAACACACTCGTGGCTGTCATGCCCGGCATCGCCGAGCAACTCGGCCTTTCCACGACTGCGGCTGGTTTTTGTTGTTCGCTCTGGTGCTTCGCCCGATTGGCTGCGTTCTTCGGTTTGTGGGTCTGGCCGGGATGGCACTACAAGTTCCGATGGATGCTCTCGGCCTATCTCGCACTCATCGCCTCCTTTATTGTGATTCTCACCGCGCCAACTCTCGTTGTGGTCGTACTGGCGCAACTGCTGTTCGGCATAGCAATCGGCCTGATATATTACTCGTCCCTTTTCTATTCGATGGATGTTGGCGAGACGAAAGGCGAACACGGCGGCATTCACGAAGCGGCGATCGGGCTGGGCAATTTCGTCGGCCCTGCCGTGGGTGCCGCATCGCTCCATTTTCTCCCGCAGTACGCGAACAGCGGGGCGGTGGCGGTGAGCGTGGTTTTGCTCGGAGGATTGGGCGGGTTGCTCGGCATCTGGCGCAAGACGAAAACTTGATAACCAACCCGCGCGTGTCCATGCTGGCGTAGATTCGCGGTTCAACCAATAACCACTTAACGATTCAACCAATCTATGTCAGCACTCGCAGGAAAACTCGGAATTGTCTTCGGCGTCGCCAACAAACGCTCCATCGCATGGGCGATTGCTCAGGCGTGGCACAAGGCCGGCGCTAAACTCGCCTTCACCTATCAGGGCGAACGCCTCAAAGACAACGTGGAGGAACTGGCCGGCACATTCGGCAGCGACACGCTGCTCATGCCGTGTGACGTCACCAAGGACGAGGACATTGCGCGCGTGTTTGCCGATGTCGGCGCAAAGTTTGGCAAGCTGCACCTGATGCTCCACTCTGTGGCATTTGCTCCCAAGGATGCGCTGGAAGGCAATTTTGTGAACACCAGCCGTGAAGCGTATCGCATCGCGCACGACATCAGCGCCTATTCACTCGTCGCACTCTCGCGCGGTGCGATGCCGCTCATGACCGAGGGCGGCAGCATTGTAGCGATGAGTTACTATGGCGCGGAAAAGGTCGTTCCACACTACAACGTGATGGGTGTTGCCAAGGCCTCGCTCGAAGCCAGCACACGCTACCTCGCCTACGATCTTGGCCCGAAAAAGATTCGCGTGAACTGCATCAGCGCCGGCCCGATGAACACGCTGGCCGCTCGCGGAATCGCTGGCTTCACCGACATGCTCAAGCACTACGAAGCTCACGCGCCGCTCAAACGCAACGTCCTTCCGGACGAGCTCGGCGCCACCGGTACTTTTCTTGCCAGCGACGGCGCTGCCGCCATCACAGGCCAGGTCATCTACGTGGACGCTGGCTATCAGATTATGGGAATGTAGGCCATTGACAGTGCTGTTTTCTCAACGGCCTTCGACCATCGTTCCTTCAATTCGAACGCACACTTTTATCGCTCCATTGGAGCTATGAGGGAAACAGTCCCATTGCTTTGTCTCCGCGCGCAGTTACAAAGCTTCTCCAATCCGGGCAACACACGGTAACTCTTTGCCAAAAACTGCGAAGTGTCGTGACTATCTAGACCTTTAAGGTTCAGATGGCGTCGTGGAACGCCTTGGGAATTTCGGGGCTACGTTATGAATGCCACACTTGCCATACCACATCGGAAACGGTTGCAATCCGCACTCGAACACGCCTCCGGGGACAAACGCTTCAAGATCCTCGAAGTGCACATGAAGAAGCATCAGTTCCGGCATGACGCGCTGATCGAGGTGCTGCACAAGGCGCAGGAACTGTTCGGTTATCTCGAGGACGATCTGCTGCTGTTCATTTCGCACAAACTCAAGCTGCCGCCGAGCCGCGTGTATGGCGTGGCGACATTCTACCATTTCTTCACGCTCAAGCCGCAGGGCGAGCACACCTGTGTCGTGTGCATGGGCACGGCTTGTTATGTGAAGGGCGCGGACAAGATCATCGCGGCCATCCAGGAAAAGCTCAAGGTCAAGGCGGGCGAAACCACGGCAGACAACAAGGTTTCCCTGCTCACAGCCCGCTGCATCGGCGCCTGCGGCATCGCGCCAGCCGTGGTTTATGACGGCACGGTTACTCCACGTCAGACTTCCGAAACGGCGGTAGAGCATATCAATCAATGGGGGGCAAAATGATTCTCCACGATCTGCTCCAAATCAAATCGAAGGAACTGGCCGCGCGCAAAAAGATCACCTTGCGCTGTTGCATGGCAGCGGGGTGCATGTCGTCCGGGTCCAAAGGCGTGAAGGAACAACTTGAGAAGGCGGTCACGGATGCGGGACTGACCGATCAGGTCGAAGTGCGTGGAGTCGGTTGCATGAAGTTGTGCTGTGAAGGTCCGTTGGTGCAGGCCGATCCGCAGAACTCACTCTACATCAAAGTTACGTCGGAAAATGCCCCGTCCATCATCGCCGCGCTCAAAGGTGCGAAAGCCAAAATTCCTCAAGCCGATCCCGACGCGGCGTTTTTCAAGAAGCAACTGGGCATCGTGCTCGCGAACAGCGGCGTGGTTGATCCCGAACGCATCGAAAGCTACATCGCCGCGGACGGCTATCAGGCGTTGCACGAAGTGTTGAACGAATCTACGCCCAAGGACGTCGTCGAGACGATGACCAAATCCGGCCTGCGCGGTCGCGGCGGCGCGGGTTTCCCAACGGGTCTCAAGTGGGGCACGGTTGCCAAGTCTCCCGGCGCGAAGAAATACGTCATCTGCAACGCCGACGAAGGCGACCCCGGCGCGTTCATGGATCGCAGTGTCTTGGAGAGCGACCCGCACAGCGTGGTCGAAGGCATGACGATCGCGGCTTACGCGGTCGGCGCGGATCAGGGTTTCATCTACGTGCGTGCCGAATATCCACTCGCGATTTCGCGCCTCCAGATCGCCATCAAGCAGGCGAAGCAACTCGGCGTGCTCGGCGCGGGCATTTTCGAATCGCCGTTCAGTTTCAACATCGACATCCGCATCGGCGCGGGCGCGTTTGTGTGCGGCGAGGAAACGGCGTTGATGGCGTCGGTCGAAGGCAAACGCGGCACGCCGCGTCCGCGGCCGCCGTTCCCGGCCGAGAGCGGTTTATATGGCTGCCCCACGCTCATCAACAACGTCGAAACCTTCGCCAACGTGCCGCCGATTTATCGCAACGGGGCGGAATGGTTCGCCGGCATCGGCACGGAGAAGAGCAAAGGCACGAAAGTCTTTGCGCTCGCCGGGAACATCAAGAACACCGGCCTCATCGAAGTGCCGATGGGCACGCCGCTCCGCACCATCGTCGAGGAAATGGGCGGCGGCGCTCCCGGCGGCAAGAAGATCAAAGCCGTCCAGACCGGCGGCCCGTCCGGTGGCTGCATCCCGTCGCAGCATCTCGACACGCCGGTGGATTACGAATCGCTCGGCAAGCTGGGTTCGATCATGGGTTCAGGCGGAATGATCGTCATGGACGAGACCACGAAGATGGTGGACGTGGCGCGGTTCTTCATGGAATTCTGCATGGACGAATCCTGCGGCAAGTGCATTCCGTGTCGTGCCGGCACGGTGCAGATGCACAATCTGCTGGAGAAGATTCTCCATCGCAAAGCCACCCAGCGCGACCTGGCGAAGCTCGAAGAGCTTTGCGACATGGTGAAGAACACCAGTCTTTGCGGCCTCGGCCAGACCGCGCCGAATCCCACGCTGAGCACGTTGCGATTTTTCCGAAACGAATACGAGGAGTTGCTGCAACCGGACAAGTTTGGTCCGCGCGGGAATGGCGCGGCGAAGAAAGAGGCGGTGGCGAAGTAAGGGAGAATTTATGGCTGCCAAGACACTGACAATTGACGGTAAACAGGTCACTGCCGAGGAAGGGCAGACAGTTTTGCAGGTCGCGGAAGAAGCTGGCGTGAAAATCCCGACGTTGTGTCACCTCGAAGGTGTCTATGACGTGGGCGCGTGCCGCTTATGCCTCATCGAGGTGAAAGGCGTGCCCAAGCTTCTTCCGGCCTGCACTACGAAAGTCGCCGAGGGGATGGAGGCTCAGACAAACAGCGAGCGACTGCAGAAGTATCGTCGCATGACGCTCGAACTGTTGTTCGCCGAGCGCAATCACGTTTGTTCCTCCTGCGTCTCGAACGGCCATTGCGAACTCCAGACCCTCGGCTACTCGCTGGGCATGGATCACGTGCGCTACGAATATCTGTTCCCGAAGTGGAGCGTGGACAACACGCATCCGTTGTTCGGCATGGATCACAATCGCTGCGTGCTTTGCACCCGTTGCGTGCGCGTGTGCTGGCACATCGAGGGCGCCGGGACGAAGAACGTGTCCGGACGTGGTGGTCGTTCCCACATCATCACCGATCTCAATCAGCCGTGGGGTGAGGCCGATTCCTGCACGCGTTGCGGCAAGTGCGTGCAATCGTGCCCGACGGGTGCGCTGTTCCACAAGGGATCGACCGTGGGTGAAATGGAGCGCGACCGCAGCAAGCTTGAATTTATCGTGACAGCGCGGGAGAAGCATCAATGGGTCACGGAATAGATTGTAGCGGCAGGCATCCTGCCTGCCGTGGAGGGCGGCATCTTGCCGCCCGGATTGGCACTCGGAAGTTCGAGGTGCGTGGGATTGTATCGTCGGTTCCGCCGGGCAGGATGCCCGGCTCAACGGCAGGCTGGAAGCCTGCCGCCACAAAATAACTATGAAAGTGCGTTTAGCCACAGTTTGGTTGGGTGGTTGCTCGGGATGCCATATGTCATTTCTGGACCTCGACGAGTTTCTCATCGACCTCGTGGACCAGGTGGAGATCGTTTACAGCCCGGTCGTGGACGTGAAGGAATATCCCGAGAACGTGGACGTGTGCCTCATCGAAGGCGCGGTCTGCAACGAGGACAATCTCGAACTGCTCCACAAAATCCGCCAACGCACGAAGGTGCTGGTGTCTTTCGGCGATTGCGCGGTGACGGCCAACGTGCCTGCCATCCGCAACCAACTCGGCCTCGGCAACCGCGAGAGCGTCCTCCAGCACGCCTACATCACAAACGCCCAGGACAACCCGAGCATCCCGAAAGCTGACGGCATCGTTCCGCAGTTGCTCGAACGCGTGATGCCCGTGCATGAAGCCGTGCATGTTGAATATTTCCTCCCCGGCTGTCCGCCGCCTGCCGCGCGCATCAAGGCGCTTGTCAGCCAGATGTTGAGTGGTGTCGAGCCGAAGCTGGAGGGAGTGAATTTGAAGTTTGGATGAGGTAGGGCGCGTCACTCCGTGCGCGCCGCGGCTCGCAGGGGACTGCGAGTCCTACCTTGAGAAGATTTGTTATGTCAAAACGCATCGTCATTGACCCCGTGACCCGCATCGAAGGTCACGCGAAGATCAGCCTGTTCCTCGACGACGCCGGCAACGTCGCCGACGCCGAGTTTCACGTCGTTGAGTTCCGCGGCTTCGAGAAATTTTGCGAGGGCCGCCCCTTCGGTGAAATGCCCGGCATCACCCCGCGCATCTGCGGCATCTGCCCCGTAAGCCATCTGCTCGCGTCCGCCAAGGCCGGCGACGCCATCATGGCCGTCAACATCCCGCCCACCGCGGAGAAGCTGCGCCGCCTGATGAACCTTGGCCAGTTGGTCCAGAGTCACGCGCTGAGTTTCTTCCATCTGAGCGCGCCGGACTTTTTGCTCGGCTGGGAGACACCGCAACCGCAGCGCAATGTCTTCGGCTTGATCGGCTCGAACAAAGACCTCGCCCGCGCCGGAATCCGGCTGCGCCAGTTTGGACAGGAGATCATTGAGATTCTCGGCGGCCAGAAGATTCATCCCGCGTGGGCTGTGCCCGGCGGCGTGCGCAGCGGGCTTTCGCCCGAAGGTCGCGAACGCATCCGCCTCTGGCTGCCCGAAGCCTACGCCACGACTGATGCCGCGTTGAAGCTGTGGAAGAAAACAATGGAGACGCATCAGCGCGAAGTGCAGATCTTCGGCAATTTTCCGTCGCTCTTCATGGGACTCGTTTCGCCGAACGGCAGTTGGGAACATCACGGCGGCAAACTGCGTTTCACCGACAGCAGCGGCAGCATCATCGCCGATCAAGTTGACCCGCAGAAATATTACGAAGTCATCGGCGAATCCGTGCAGACCACCTCCTATCTGAAGTCGCCGTATTACCTGCCGATGGGTTTCCCGGCGGGCATCTACCGCGTCGGCCCGCTCGCGCGCCTCAACGTCTGCGAACGCATGGGCGTGCCGAAAGCCGATGCCGAATTGAAAAAGTTCAAGAAGCTCGGCCGCGGCGCGGTCACGTCATCGTTCCTCTATCATTACGCGCGTCTCATCGAAATCCTGGCGAGCCTCGAATACATCGAGCGCTACATGGACGACGACGAACTGTTGAGCGACTATCTGCGCGCCGATGCGGGCATCAACAGCCTGCGCGGCGTAGGCGCGAGCGAAGCCCCGCGCGGCACGTTGTTCCACGACTACACCGTGGACCGCAACGGGCTGCTCAAGAAGGTCAATCTCATTGTAGCCACCGGCCAGAACAACCTCGCGATGAATCAGACCGTGGCGCAGATCGCGCGGCATTACGTCAAGGGCGGAAACGGCCAGATTCCCGAGCCAATGTTGAATCGCGTCGAGCATGGGATCCGTTGCTACGATCCCTGCCTGAGCTGTTCAACCCACGCCGTAGGCCAGATGCCGATGCACGTGCAACTGGTTGGAGTAGACGGAAAGATTTTGGACGAAGCCGTGCGCGGATGATTATTGGTGCGCGGATTTCAGGCCGCTTCACCGTGAGCATTACCGACATCATGACGATTGCCGAGCCCAATTTGATCGAAAGTCGGACCGGGTTGAAGCCCGAGTTCCTCGTCATCGGCTACGGCAACACGCTGCGCGGCGACGACGGCGTCGGTCCGCGCGTGGTCGAGGCTATTAACGCGCTACGGCTGCCCGGCATCCGCACCCTCGTCTGCCAACAACTTTCACCTGAGCACGCAGTTCCCATTTCCCAAGCCGCCGCCGTTGTGTTCGTGGACGCCGCTGTGGGCGAACCGCGCGCGGTCCAGTGCCGCGAACTTGAACCCGGCGAAACCACGCAACTGATGGCGCATGCCGCCGACCCACGCACGATGCTGGCGCTCTCCCGCGATGTTTTTGGTCATGTGCCGCAAGCCTGGTGGCTGACCATTCCCGCCGTGAATCTGGAATTCGGTGAATCACTCACACCCGAAGCTCAACGCGGTTGCGCGGAAGCGGTGGAGAAGATTCAAAAACTCTGTCACTAAATCCGGCGAAGCCCAACTGACTTGCCCTGTTGGAGCGTTCGCGTGGTTCGTTTATTTTGCGGTTCAGCCCGCGCGCTGCTTCACCAGAAAATCCAGCCAAACTTTCATTCCGTCGCCGGTCTTGGCCGACAGCTCAAAGACTTGGGCGTGATGACTGACGCGATGGAGATTTGCCAGCGCTTGATCCCGATTGAAACCCGCGGCGGTGGCGAGGTCGCTTTTCGTGATGATGGCGACGCTGGCCGAGTGGAACATCGGCGGATACTTGAGCGGCTTATCTTCGCCTTCCGTGGTGGATAGCAGCACCACGCGCAAATCTTCTCCGAGATCGTAATCGGCCGGGCAGACAAGATTACCGACATTTTCGATGACCAGCACGTCCACCTTGTCCAGATCAAGCTGGGCCGCCGCTTTGGAAACCATGTCTGCGTCCAGATGGCAGACCGTGCCGGTGGTGATTTGAATCACCGGAATGCCGGCGGTCTTCAGGCGGGCGGCATCGTTGTCTGTGGCGAGATCGCCGACGATCACGCCCACGCGTAATTTGCCCGCGAGCTTCACAGCGGTTTCGCGAATGAAGGTCGTTTTGCCCGAGCCGGGTGAGGAAACAACATTCAGCACGAGCAATTTCTTGGCGCGGAAGAAGCCACGATTGCGCTCGGCCAAGAGGTTGTTCTTCTCCATGAGGGAGCGATTGAGATCCAGCTTGAAGGGAGTCGGCACGTGGCTATGCCCATGGCCGTGATCGTGACTGTGCCCATGGTGATGGTCGTGATCGTGGGAATGACCGCCGATTTTCACGTCGCCACCGCCGAGTCCGCATCCACATTCTTTGCACATAAGCTTGTTCCTGATGTTCAGGTAGGGCGCGTCACTCCGTGCGCGCCGTTGTTCCGGTCCGCCAGCCCGGCGCGCACGGAGTGACGCGCCCTACCCTCAATTCATCTCCACCGAGGCGATGTCCAGTTCGCGCCCGCGCCGCAAATCGCCGCTCAGGTTGTGGCAGCGCGGACATTCGTTGAGAAAATCCTGGCAGTCGAATTCAGCCTGGCAGGTCGCGCACCAACAAAGGGCTGCGACTGACTCGATCTCTAGCTTCGCCGCTTCGGCAATCGTGCCCCGCCGCACCACGTCCCACGCAAACTCCAGTGCCTCGGGCACCGCGCCGCTCAGCTTGCCGATGCGCAGCCGTAGCGTGGTGATGCGGCTTGCGCCCGCGGCTTGCGCCGCTTCCGTGGCCATCCGCACCGCTTCCGCCATGATTGAAACTTCATGCATCGGGCTGTTGCTGCGGACAATTTTCCACAGCCGCGCCGCTTCAGCCCCACTTCAATTGACAATTACTGAGCAAAGATTGGCAACCTGCGTAGAGCGCAAGCGCGGCTTCAGGCCATTATTAGGGCGGACAAATGATGACGCTAAAAACCAGAGCGGAGATGGGCGGCGCGCGCTTGCGGTTGGTTGTGCGGGGCGCGGTGCAGGGCGTCGGCTTTCGCCCGTTCCTCTTTCGGCTGGCGGGCGAACTGCGGTTGGCGGGTTGGGTCAACAACTCGGTCGCCGGCGTGTTGGTCGAAGTCGAGGGGCGGCTGGCGGAGTTGGAACAATTCCTTCTCCGGCTGGAATCCGACAAACCGCCGCGCAGCTTCATCCAAAGTTGTGAGGTCTCCTGGCTGGACGCGGTGGGGTATGAGGATTTTGAGATTCGCGCGAGCGACCAGTCCGGAGACAAAACCGCACTGGTCTTGCCGGATAGTGCGACGTGTCCGGATTGCCTCCGGGAAATCCGCGATCCGAAAAATCGGCGCTACCGCTACCCGTTCACGAACTGCACGAACTGCGGCCCCCGCTTCAGCATCATTGAAGCCCTGCCCTACGACCGCGCTCAGACGACGATGAAGTCGTTCCGCATGTGTCCGGAATGTCAGGCGGAGTACGATGATCCGGCCGACCGCCGCTTCCATGCGCAACCCAACGCTTGTCCGGTGTGTGGCCCGCAAGTGGAACTTTGGCCCGGGAATTTCACCAAAACATCGCCCGGCCATGCGCCCGAGCCGCCGCGCCGACTCGCAGGAGGGCATGATGCGGTGTTGGCGGCGGCGCACGTCATTCGCTGTGGACAGATCGTCGCGGTGAAAGGCATCGGGGGATTTCATTTGTTGGCGGACGCGCGCAATACGGCGGCGGTCGGCTTGTTGCGGGAACGAAAGCATCGGGAGGAAAAACCCTTCGCGGTCATGTTCCCTGCGCTCGAAAGCATCCAGGCGGTTTGTGAAGTTTCGCCGTTGGAGGCGCGCCTGCTCCAATCGCCCGAGGCGCCGATTGTTCTATTGCGGCGGCGGCCCGGCTCTGTCTTTGATCCGCCGGCCTCGTTGTCGTGCCACATCGCCCCGGGCAATCCCAACCTCGGCGTCCTGCTGCCTTCAAATCCGCTACAGCATCTGCTGATGGCGGAGCTGGGATTCCCCGTCATCGCCACGAGCGGCAATTTGAGCGACGAACCGATCTGCACCGATGAATTCGAGGCGCTCGAACGGCTGCGCGGGATCGCCGACGTATTGCTCGTTCATAATCGCCCCATCGTCCGGCATGTCGACGACTCGATTGTGCGGGTGATGTTGGATCGGGAAATGATTCTGCGGCGCGCCCGGGGCTATGCGCCGCTGCCGATTCAATTGCGGAGTGCGGAGTGCGGAGTGCGGAATGATCGAACTGTTCTGGCCGTCGGGGCGCATTTGAAAAACTCGGTCGCGCTGGCGGTGGGTGAACAGATTTTTCTCAGCCAGCACATCGGTGATCTGGAAACGGAACAGGCCAACAATGCGTTCCGACGTGTGGCCGCAGACTTGCCGCGCCTCTACGATACAAAACCTGAAGTCATTGCCGCCGATTTGCACCCGGATTACCTCTCGGTCCAGTTTGCTTTGGAGCGCGGCTGTCTCCAGCCGCAGCAACTGGCAAGGCCTGCAACCGTTGGAGCATCCCGGCGCTTTAATGTTGGCGAAGCTGCTGCCGCCGGGGTCCGGCGCGCCCCGCAAGTCCTCCAAGTGCAACACCACGTCGCGCATGTTTTGTCCTGCCTCGGGGAGAACGAAGTGGAGCTGCCCGCGCTTGGAGTGGCGTGGGATGGCACGGGTTACGGCACCGACGGCACGATCTGGGGGGGCGAGTTTTTCCTGGTGAGCGAAGCCACCGTCGAACGCGTCGCGCACCTGCGCCCTTTCCAACTGCCCGGGGGTGAGGTCGCCGTCAAAGAGCCGCGGCGTGCTGCGCTCGGACTCGTTTACGCAGTGTGCGGCGAACAGTTTGCCGATTGCCAGGGACTCGCTCCGGTTGCCGCGTTTTCGGACGCGGAGCTGGCGGGGTTGAAGACGATGCTGGATCGTGGGATCAATGCGCCGTCCTGTAGCAGCGTGGGTCGGTTGTTTGATGCAGTGGCTTCGCTCGCCAGCTTGCGCCAGGAAACCCGGTTTGAAGGTCAGGCCGCGATGGACTTGGAGTTTGCGCTCGCGGGCATCGAGACGGACGAAGCCTATCACTTTCCGCTCGTGGTGCGCGGGGCGGCGGTGGTGCTGGATTGGGCGCCGATGGTTGAAGCGATCATCTTCGATGCGAAACGTGAACGGCCCGTTGGAGAAATCGCGGCGAAATTTCACAATGCGTTGGTCGAAGCGGTCGTGCAGATGGCGACGCACTTTGATTGTCCGCGCGTGGCTCTTAGCGGCGGCTGTTTTCAGAATCGTTATCTCACCGAACGCACGGTGGTGCGTTTGCGGGAGGAGGGCTTTCAGTCGTATTGGCACCAACGCGTGCCGACCAACGACGGCGGGATTGCCCTGGGGCAAGTTGTTGCCGCAAGGCGTGAACTTCGTGACCGTGGACGTCAGTCCGCGCAAACTCAACGGCAACCACGCACAGAGGAGCACCGACTTATGTCGGCGGCTACCGCGATTTAATTATGTGTCTCGCGATTCCAGGCAAAGTCGAAAGCATCACCGGCGGTGACCCGGTCACGCGCATGGGGCGGGTCAACTTCGGCGGCGTCATCAAGGAGGCGAGCCTGGCGTACGTGCCGGAGGTGCAGGTGGGCGATTATGTGATTGTGCATGTCGGGTTCGCGCTCAGCAAAGTGGACGAGGACGAGGCGCAGAAGGTCTTTGCTTATCTGAAGCAGATGCAGGAGTTGGACGAGTTGAAGGAGGGCGGGCCATGAAGTTTCTCGACGAATACCGTGATGGCGAACTGGCGCAGCAGATTGCGCGGGAAATCCACCGGGTCACGACGCGCCCGTGGAACATCATGGAAGTCTGCGGCGGCCAGACGCATGCCATCGTGAAGTTCGGTATTGATGAACTGCTGCCCAAGCAGATCACGCTCATCCACGGGCCGGGGTGTCCGGTGTGCGTGACGCCGTTGGAGATGATTGACAAGGCATTGGAAATCGCCGCGCGACCGGGAGTGATCTTCACGTCGTTCGGTGACATGTTGCGTGTGCCGGGCAGCACGACGGATCTGCTTTCAGTCAAGGCGCGGTGCGGTGATGTCCGGATCGTTTATTCGCCGCTCGATGCCGTGAAGCTCGCCGAGCAAAACCCGGCGAAGGAAGTCGTGTTCTTCGGCGTGGGCTTCGAGACCACCGCGCCCGCGACGGCACTGGCGGTGTTTCAGGCGGCCCAGAAGGGCTTGAAGAATTTCTCGATGCTCATCTCGCATGTGCTCGTGCCGCCGGCGATTGAGGCATTGATGTCATCCCCGGATTGTCGCGTGCAGGCGTTTCTCGCGGCGGGTCATGTTTGCGCGATCATGGGTTATCAGGAATATCCGCCGCTCGCGGCGAAGTATCGCGTGCCGATTGTCGTTACCGGTTTCGAGCCGCTGGATGTGTTGCAGGGTGTTCTGATGTGTGTCCAACAGCTTGAGTCGGGACGGGCTGAAGTGGAGAACCAATACACCCGCGCCGTCCGCAAGACGGGTAATCAACCGGCGCAGGAACTGGTGCGAAAGGTTTTTCGCGTCGTGCCGCGCAAGTGGCGCGGCGTCGGGGAAATTCCGGCGAGTGGTCTCGGGTTGGCGGACGATTTCGCCGTGTTCGATGCGGAACACAAATTCGATCTGGCGGATCGGCATGTGGATGAACCTGCCGATTGCTTGAGCGGGCAGGTGTTGCAGGGGCACATCAAGCCGCAGCAATGCCCCGCGTTCGGGAGCAAATGCACCCCGGAACATCCGCTCGGCGCGACGATGGTTTCGAGCGAGGGCGCCTGCGCGGCTTACTATCGGTATCGCCGACATAGCGCTGCTGAGTCTGCACTCGCAAAATGAAACCACCTGACTTCAACGCGAGTTGCCCGCTGCCCATCCAACAATATCCACACGTCTTGATGGCGCACGGCGGTGGCGGAAAGCTGATGCACCAACTGCTGGAGAACGTCTTCGGCAGGGCGTTCAGCAATCCGATTCTTGATACGCGCCACGACTCGGCGCAATTCGAGATTCCGCGAAGTGGCGGCGACGCCTCGTCGCCGTTAGGGAGCGCGACGGGGGCGTCGCGGCTACCAAGACTGGCGATGACCACGGATTCATACGTCGTGCGCCCGCTGTTTTTTCCGGGGGGCGACATTGGCTCGATGGCGGTTCACGGAACGGTCAACGATCTCGCCATGAGTGGGGCGCGACCGCTCTATCTGAGTTGCGCTTTCATCATCGAGGAAGGGTTGCCGATGGAAACGCTGTGGCGCGTGGTCGTTTCCATGCGCGAAGCGGCGCAACGCTGCGGCGTGCAGATCGTCACCGGCGACACGAAGGTGGTGGACAAAGGCAAAGGTGACGGACTTTACATCAACACGACGGGCATCGGCGTCATCGAACACTCGCTCAACATTGCGCCGACGAGCGTCCAGCCCGGGGATGCGGTGATTGTCAGTGGCGATCTGGGCCGGCACGGCATGGCCATCATGGCGGTGCGCGAGGGGTTGCAGTTTGAAACCACGATCGAAAGCGACTCCGCCCCGGTGCGGTTGCCAGTGCGAGCCCTGCTCAAAGCGGGAATTGAAGTCCACTGCCTCCGCGATCTAACGCGGGGTGGACTGGCGAGTGCTTTGAACGAAATTGCCGAAGCGGCGAGAGTTAAAATTGCGGTGGAGCAAAAAACGATTCCCGTCCGCGAAGATGTTCACGCTGCGTGTGAAATGCTTGGGTTGGATCCATTGCACGTCCCGAACGAAGGGAGATTTGTTGCCTTCGTAGCCGGAACAGATGCGGCGCGGGCGCGAGACATCCTCCGCCAGCACGAAGTCAGCGCGGAAGCGAACATCATCGGCCAAGTTGTGGAAAAGGCGGCGACATTGGTGACCATCAAGAGCCCGATTGGTGCAAGCCGGATTCTCGACATGCCCAGCGGTCAACAACTGCCGAGGATTTGTTAGTTCTCCGATGGCGGTGCGCGAGTTTTGGGCGCGTGTCAACGTTGCGTTTCAGCGTGAAGAATTACATAATCAAGTCGTGAAAAGCAAATGGCAGCGATCGTTTTTGAAGTTCACCGTGGTGGGAATGTTGGTTTCCACCTTCGGTGTCTTGCTTGCCGCCGGTCCAACAGAGCAGCCGGAAGCTTCGCCAATGCGCGAGTTTTATCTATCGCCGAAGCGCCTTGTCTGGAAAACGGGGGAGGGCGTGCAAAATGCAGAGTCCTTGCTTACAGCGAAAGCCGGCCAGGCAACGTTGAGCGAACCCCAACCACCGTGCGTGCTGATTTCAACCACGGGATCTGTTGCTGGCGTGCTGCTGGATTTCGGCAAAGAGATTCAAGGCTTCGTCGAAATCTTCACGCCGATGACGCCAGACAAAAATCCGCGCCGCGTGCGCGTGCGGTTCGGTGAATCTGCGTCAGAGACCATGGCCGACCTGGGCGTCAAAGGCGCGCAAAACGACCACGCACTGCGCGATCAGGTCGTGACACTGCCGTGGCTCGGCAAAACGCGTGTGGGTCCGAGTGGATTCCGGTTCGTGAGGATTGATGCCGAACCAGGGCCGTTTGTTTCCATTCCGCAAGTCCGCGCGGTATTGCAGTTGCGCGATGTGCCACAGGTCGGCTCGTTCAAGTGCGACGACGAGCGACTAAACCGCATCTGGGAGGTCGGTGCTTACACCGTCCATCTCAACATGCAGGATTATCTCTGGGACGGCATCAAGCGCGACCGGCTTGTGTGGATCGGCGACATGCATCCCGAGACAAGCACGATCAATGCGGTCTTCGGCTTCAACGAAGTCGTGCCGCGCTCGCTGGATCTGACGCGCGACATCACACCGCCGACCCAATGGATGAACGGCATCAGCAGCTACTCGATGTGGTGGGTGTTGATTCATGAACAATGGTGGCAACATCACGGCGACCTGGCGTACCTGGAAAAACAGAAGACTTATTTGCAGGCCCTGCTCAAGAAACTCTCCAGCCTTATAGGTGAAGATGGCCGCGAGCATCTCGACGGAATGCGATTCCTGGACTGGCCGAGTTCCCCAAACGAAAAGGGTGTGACCGCAGGGTTGCAGGCATTGCTTGCTATGACACTGGATGCTGGCGGTCGTTTGATGACCACTCTCCACGATCCCGACACGGCGAAGATTTGCACTGAAGCGGCGGCGCGGACGCGGAAGGTTGTCGCAGATTCAAATGGGCTCAAATCCGCCGCCGCGCTGCAGGTGCTGGCAGGTGCGCGCGATGCGAAGAAGACGGCGGTTGAAGTTCTCAAACCCGGTGGCGCGAAAAACATTTCAACTTTTTACGGCTTTTATGTCCTGCAAGCGCTGGGCAAGGGGGGTGAAACGGACGCCGCGCTGGACATCATCCGCAGTTACTGGGGTGCTATGCTGGATCGTGGCGCGACGACTTTCTGGGAGGACTTCAATATGGACTGGCTGGAAGGCTCGGGGCGGATTGACGAACTCACGCCATCGGACAAGAAGGATCTACACGGTGATTTCGGGGCGTATTGTTACGAAGGTTTCCGGCACAGCCTGTGTCACGGCTGGGCGAGCGGACCAACAGCGTGGCTCAGTGAAAATGTTCTTGGCTGCAAACCTCTTGAACCCGGCTGTAAGCGCGTGCTCGTCGCACCGCAACTTGGAAACTTGAAATGGGTGGAAGGCGCATATCCAACTCCGGCCGGTCCAATCAAGCTGCGTCATGAGCGTCAGGCGGACGGTTCGGTGAAGTCGAAGATCGAAGCACCGCCGGGTATTGAGATCGTCCGGCCGTAATCAGTGTTGCGCGGTCCATCCAGAAAACCTGCGAACACCGTTTGTATTGGATCGCCCTCGTCCTCATCCTCGATTTTTGGTTTCTTCCGGGCGAGACAACGGATTGCCTTCCCGCTATCATCCTCCCCACGCCGTTATGAATCCATTGAGGAAAGTCCTTGCGCTGTTTGCCCGGAAGCCGAAGCCGGAGCATTTACGGCGCGGCGAACTTGGCGAGCGTGCGGCGGAGAAATATCTGCGCAAGCTGGGAATGAAATTTCTCGTGCGCAACTTCCGTTCGGCACGGGGCGAGGTTGACCTCATCTTCCGCGACGAGGATTGCCTCGTGTTCGTGGAAGTGAAAACCCGTTCCTCCGAGGAATGGACGCGACCGGCGGCAGCGGTGGATGCGCGCAAGAAGCGATTGCTTTCTCAAACCGCGCTCGACTACTTGCGCCTGCTCAAGAATCCGCAGGTGAAAATCCGCTTCGACATCGTGGAGGTGTTATTGAAGGACGGCGAGGTGCGAGAGGTTCGTCACTTGCCGAATACGTTTCCGATGAGCAAGGGGTATCGGTATGGATGAAATTGCGAGCTTGCATGTGGTCGGCGCAAATGTGCAATGGTCACGCAAACAATGCCCAGTGAAAAACAATGAAAAAAATTCTGCATCTGCTAATCGTATTCGGTTTTCTGGCTTGCAACTTGTCGCACGCCGGAACAATCCGCATCTCATTTCTGAATGACAGCGGAGTCTTGCAAGAAACAGTCGCGCTACTAAAGATTAACGCGTGTAACGAAGAAGGAATTGCCGCATTTCAGAAGGCGGTCGAACGCTACTATTCGATTCCGTTCGAGTTCGATTTAAGCAAGTTCCCTCCGGTGCAACATGGATTCTATTCCTTCCAATCTTCAACGCAGATACTGGCCGCATTGCCACACGCGCTACGCCTGACCTCTCATCCATGGGAGTTCAACTGCTTTGATACGGTAATTGTCGCCAGCGCCGGACAGTTGCAGGTAGGTTTGTCCCCCGACGACATCTCTGGCGTATTTCTTGCCCCGCAAATGACCACAAACTTCACGTTAGTGAACTTGCCGGTGGCGACGGCAAGGGATGCGTTTGATTTCAGCTATCCAGCTTGGTCCAAGGAGGTGTCTGAAGGCTTCATTCCTCGGTCAATGATTGACGCGCGGATAAGTCTAAACGCGGCACTGTATAGCAACCACATTCTTCCCAAATCCACAACCGCGAATAATCTTAACGAAGCGGTCATGAAGACACTGCGCGTGAATTGGAAGCACCAAACCATAACATTTCCATCGAAGTTTGACGTTGTAACGTGTCACGCGATTCATCTGCCAAGTCATCAATTCACAACAC
Organism: uncultured Bifidobacterium sp.; assembly: GCA_964429665.1. Taxonomy (GTDB): domain Bacteria; phylum Verrucomicrobiota; class Verrucomicrobiia; order Limisphaerales; family JADLHS01; genus JADLHS01. The sequence goes on along the minus strand of CAYSDO010000009.1, from coordinate 6,616 downwards.
TTCACGCTGGCTTGTTGTTCACCCGAAACAATGGTTATGTGTATCTTGAGAAGGACAGCGGGAATGGACCATTTGTGCGGCTTGATTTTGATAGCAGGGCTGATTTGATCACGTGGCTTTCGTCCAAGGTTGACAGGCAAGAAAATGGGCGTGGCAGGCATTTCCTCGCCACATTCAATAACACTAAGATTGAAACACTCCGTCCGGGTTATTGACCGGCAGAGAATGAGCCTGCCAAATACTAACTATCTGAACTGTGGGTGTGCTTGAAGTTTCTCCCGAGATTTCAGTGTCAATGGTGCGATGCGGTATATGCTTTCAACCATCGGCTCGGCGCTGTGCGAGCGGCGGGCGCGATCCAGCCAGCGATGATCGAGCGGTTCTGAGAGCAACTTCAGCGTGTTGGCGGCAATCGTCGTTTCCTCCTTCTCGCCGGTAGCGTGACCGACACCAACATAAAATCCCGCAAGCAACAGCGTGACGCGCATGATGGTGCTGCGTGAGTAGGTGGGCATCGCACACGGACGCTGCGGGTCGAGCAGTTGAAACAGGTTCGTGAACAGCGGCAGCGTCCACATCGCCGGGTTCTTCGCGGGTGAAAAGGCGTCGAACAAAATGGCGTGAGGTTTGGGCAGCGCCCTGGCAGTGGATTGGGTCAACAGCGTCGGGAAATCTCCCAGGTGGAATTGCCAATCCACCTCATGAGCACCGTCAACAAACCTGACTGCTTGTCGTCCAACAAGCGACTCGATGTGTTCTGCATATCCATCGAAGTATCCGAGAACGCCGGCATTCTGAAGGGCAAATGTGATTGGCTCCATCGTGTTGTCAAAACTGATGAGCCGGATTGGACAGGCGAACTCCCTCGCAGCCCGAAGGACAGTGAGTGCATTGGCGGCTGCGCCCAAACCGACATCCCAGATTACGAATTCGCCGGAGTGGCTTTTCAAGCGCTCGCGAAGTCGGAGCTGATTGACGTAAAGCGCCTCCGCCTCTGCGACGGGGCCAATGACAGGATGAAATGTTTCTCCGTAAGCCAGGGAGTGGAGGCTGTGGGTGCCGTTGGTGAGTTGCACCAACTGGTAACCTTCGCCTCCAGCCGGACCTCTCACAGCTGGGCCATCGCCTTGTCGAGCGCGGTGTAAAGATGGTTCATGGTCGCTTCCGTTTCGTCGCCCATGTTGGAGAGTCGGAACGTTGTGCCCTTTATTTTTCCATACCCGCCATCGATCAGGAAACCCTGTTCCTTCACGAGCTTCTGAAGCATGGCGACGTCCACGGTGCGACCGCCGGGTTTCGCACCGTTGTTTACGCAGGTGAGCGTGACTGACTCAAAGCCCTTTTCAGGGAAGAGCGTGAAGCCATGTTTTGCCGCCCAGTCGCGCGTCATCTGATTCGTCTTCTTGTGACGGGCGTAACGGTTCTCCAAACCTTCAGCGAAGAATTCGTCCAGCTTCGAACTCAGCGCGTACGTGTGCGAAATGCTCGGCGTGCTGGGCGTCATGCTTTGTTCGGCGTTCTTTTGGAACTCAACGAAGTCAAAGTAGTAACCGCGATCCTTGATCGTCGCCGCTTTCGCGAGCGCGGCTGGCGAACAGGTGAACACCGCGAAACCGGGAGGCAAGGCAAAGGCTTTCTGGGTTCCTGCAAGAAGAACATCAATGCCCAATTCATCAAACTTGATCGGCAGCGCAGTCATGGAACTCACCGAGTCCACGATGAACATGACGTCGGGATATTTCTTCTTGAGCGCGGCGATCTCGGCCAGCGGACTCATCGTGCCGGTGGACGTTTCGTTGTGGATCAGGGTAAGCGCGTCGTAATCTCCGGTGGCCAGCTTCTTGTCAATCGCCTCGGCGCGGATGGGCGAGCCCCACTCCACCTGCAAGCCGTCGGCTTGTTTACCGCAACGCTTTGAGACGTCGAGCCACTTGTCCGAGAACGCGCCGCACATGCAGTTCAAAACTTTTTTGGAGACCAGATTGCGGATCGAACCTTCCATCACGCCCCAGGCACTGGACGTGGAAAGATAAACGAGTTGTTTGGTAGAGAGCAGTTGCTGGAGTTGCGGTTGAATTTTTGCGACGAGGTCTTTGTAACCCTGGCCGCGATGGCCGATCATCGGCGCGCAAAACGCCTTGTAGGTTTTCTCGCTGACTTCGACCGGTCCCGGAATGTGCAGTTTGATGTGTCCCATAGAAGCCTGCATTTTCTCAAATGCGTCGCTCAACGCAAGCGTGCGCTGATCGCGCCGCTTATTTGGAAAAGTGGGGACTGCCCAACCAAGTTGTCGCGAGGTTTATTGCAGCCGGCTATAAATTACCGACTGAAATCCATTCCCAGTTTTTGCGCCTTTGCCTCATTGCGTCTTTGCGTTAAATCTTTGCCCGATGTTTGAACTCCTGAAGACTGACACGCGCACCAAAGCCCGCATGGGTCGCCTGACCACCGCACATGGTATCGTGGAAACGCCCGTGTACATGCCCGTGGGCACGCAAGGCAGCGTGAAGGCGATTGACCCGCGTGAATTGCACGAGATGAACACCCAGATCATTCTCGGCAACACCTACCATCTCAATCTTCGTCCGGGGCTCGATGTCATCCGCGCCGCCGGTGGATTGCACAAGTTTATCAACTGGCACAAACCCATTCTCACGGACAGCGGCGGCTTTCAGGTCTTCAGCCTGGCAAAGATTCGCAAAATCAAAACCCACGGGGTGGAGTTTCGTTCGCACCTGGACGGTTCGCTGCTCTTTCTCGGCCCAAAGGAGGCGATGGAAATCCAGCGGACGCTCGGCTCTGACATCGCCATGGTTTTTGACGAATGTCCGCCGCACGATGCACCCGCCAAGGAGCAACGCCTCGCTGTTGAACGCACGATCCGTTGGGCACGCGAATGCCGGGAGCAACCGCGCTCAGACGGGCAACTGGTGTTCGGTATCTGCCAGGGCGGGAGCAATCCGGCGCTGCGCGAAGAATGTGCAAAGGCAATTGTAGCGATGGATTTCGACGGCTTTGCCATCGGCGGCGTAAGCGTTGGCGAACCCGAGCCGGAAATGATGAAGGCCGTGGAACTTGCCGAACCGCACCTGCCCGCGCACAAGGCGCGTTACGCGATGGGGCTTGGCACGCCGGCACAGATGGTGGAACTGATCGCCCGTGGCGTGGACATGTTTGATTGCGTGCTTCCAACGCGCGTCGCCCGCAATGGGACGGCCTACACACGGAAAGGGGCGATTGGTTTGAAGGGCGCAGGCTACAAGCTGGACTTCGGGCCCATCGAGGAAGGTTGCGAGTGCTTTGCGTGTCGTCATTTCACCCGTGCATACCTGCGTCATCTGCTGCGGGCCAATGAAATTCTAGGCCTGCGCATGTTGAGCGTTCATAATTCCCACATGTACATCAACGTCATGGAGGATGCGCGGGCTGCGATTGCTGCTGGATCGTTCGCGGACTTTCATCGTGAATTCATCGCGGGCTTTGTGCCGTCGCAACGCATTCTTTCCGCACGGGCGGCGGCCAAACTGGAGCGCTAGAGGCGCTGATAACTAAGCCACAAATTTCGGCTCAAACAAAGCTCCAACCCCGTGCTTGCGGAGAAGTTCAATGAACTTCGCAATGCCGCGCTTCTCGTCCGCTCCGAGGTGATAGTGGATGTGCCAGCCAAAATAATCCTTCCGGAATTCCTCGGTGTATTCCGTTCGGTCGCGGATGATCTGATCCAGCGTGTCCATTCCGAAGTCGCGCGCTTCGCGAAGCTGGCGACGGAGTTCAGGCGTATGAACTCCACGTCGCAGCGCCCATACGGCGTAAACGAAAGGCAGCTTTGTCAGCTCCGACCATGCCTCACCCAGGTCAAAAATCTCGTGCCTGGGGTTTGAAAACACAAAATCGAGCGCTGCGTCGCCGATGAGCAGGACGAAGTCTTTTTCAGCGGCAGTTGCGTAATCCACCAGCGGTTTGAACTCCGGTTTCAGCCCTCGTTCAGCCAGCAACACTTTCATCAACGTCACGCTGGTCAGCGATGCTGTGTCGCAGAAAACCTCTTTGGCTTCTTCGAGTGGCTTCCGATGGGCGAGAAAAACACTCTTGACCTCACCAAGCGAGGCAACGGCTATCCCATCCAGCACGTCATATCTGTCGTTGAACAAAACCTCGACGATGCTCACGAGCGCGGCGTCCAATTCATCGCGCCGCAACATTTCGGCGAGGGCGGAAGGTGGAGCGAATTTTATTTCCTCCTCCAGACCTCGCGTGAGAGGCACGGCATTGAGAGCGCGAACCGAGCCTACACGGAAAGGTGCGAGCGAACCTTGCAGGCCAAACTCCCGCTCGCGGTTTGAATTGATTTGATCGCGCTCCATTCGGCGCGCGAGGACATCCGGCGTCTCAGGCGCAGCCATCCGGAGCTTGGGTGATGAATCGGAGTTCGACATCGGCCACACGCTAATCCGCCTCGGAGTTTACGTCACTCCAAGAATTGTTCCCAGAAACTCCAGAATGAACGCGTTCGCGGGCCGGTTGCGGATTTCCTCTGGTGTACCGATTTGTTCAATGCGACCACGGTTCATCACGGCGACGCGATTTCCAAGCGCCAATGCCTCGGCCAGATCGTGTGTGACGAGAAGCATCGCCACACCAAGCTCACGTCTGATGCGCAGGATTTCCTCACGCAGACGCGCACGCAACAGTGCATCGAGCTGGGAAAGAGGTTCGTCCAGAAGAAGCACACGAGGTCGCCGGATCAGAGCGCGGCCAAGTGCCACGCGCTGACGTTCACCACCAGAGAGCGCAGCAGGACGCCGATCCAACAGTTCAGTGATGTGCAACAACGTGGCCATTTCGCTGACTCGACCGGCAATCTCATCTCGATGGACGCCACGAAGCTTTAGCCCGAACGCAATATTTTCCCGCGCTGTCATGTGAGGAAAGAGAGCATGGTTTTGGAAAACCATGGCTACATCCCGACCGGCCGGAGGGACACCGTTGGCAGCCTTGCCATCAAGCAAAACAGTTCCCGAATCAGCGGTCTCAAGCCCGGCAATCAATCGGAGTGTTGTACTCTTGCCGCAACCAGATGGGCCAACGAGCGCGAGCAATTCATTTTCTTCGATCGTGAGGGACAGGTCCTCCACCGCGCGGATGGTGTTGCCGTCCGCGCCGCGAAAATCCTTTGTCACGTTCTCAAGCACCACACGCGGCATTGTTGGATTGTTGGTGTTGAAAACCTCGAAGTCGAGGCGGAAGGCTTCGCAGTTCGCCAGCAAGCCACCACCGCAACTCGCGGCTTGTATTCAGAGCATGGAAACTTATTCTGCGTCCATCAACGCGTCGTCCGTGGCTGGCGGCGACGTTCCGGAAATGAGCAACCAACGCAAGACATGGCTGTCGTTCGACGAGATGCGCAAGGCCGCTGAGGCTGGTGACGCGCAGGCCCAATGTTATATCGGCGTCTCCTACCAGACCGGCCAGGGTCTCCAGCAGGATTATCAGGAGGCGGTGAAGTGGTTTCGGCGCGCGGCAGAGCAGAATGATCCGGTCGCACAATGTTACCTCGGATTTTGCTTCATGGCCGGTCAAGGTGTGGCTCAGGAATTCGGCGAGGCGGCGCGATGGTTCCGCGAAGCCGCCGAACAAGGTGATCCGGCAGCGCAGTTCAATCTTGGGATGCTTTACGAAACCGGCCAGGGTGTTCCCCAGAATTACGCCGAGGCCGTGAAGTGGTATCACGCGGCAGCCGAACGTGGCGAACCGCAGGCGCAGTTCAACCTTGGTGTGTTCTACGAACAGGGCCACGTCGTCCCGCAAAATTACGAAGAAGCCGTGCGATGGTATCGTGCGGCGGCGGAACAGGAAGTTGCTCCCGCACAATGCAACCTTGGGTTGTGCTACCAGACAGGTCGCGGCGTGCCGGAAAATATGACGGAGGCGGTGAGATGGTTCATCCGCGCGGCCCGCCAAGGCGACAAGACTGCCCAGCACAATCTCGGCGTCCATTACGCTTCGCAGGAAGCCCCAAGCGAATCATCGGATGAAACGCAGTCCGGCTGATCTGTCTGTTAGTCTCCGGAAATTTTCTTGTTCTTCAACCAACGCAGCCGTGCCTTGACGCCAACACGCGCGCGACGCTCCAGTTCCTCCAGCTTGGTCCGCGCAGAAGCACGCTTGAGCACAAACAACGTGTGCGGCACCGATGTTCGCGAAATGTCCTCGGGCGTTGTGTTTTTGTCATCCACGCCCGGCACGAGATCAATGCCTGCCTTGCGAAAAATGTGCTGCACGAACGCCGAACAATACAGTGACCGCTCGCGGGACATCACGTTGCCGCGCCCACGCAATCCCTGATGTCGCAACGCCACAAGCGTACCGACCAGTTCACGCAAAGAATACCGCATCCGCCCCGCGACCATTTCCAATCCCTCCCGGACAACACGGCCTGCCTGCTCGTCGCTCAATCCGAAATCCAACACCGCAAGGGTGGTGTAGAGATTCGCGTCGAAGTATTTGTCCACGCGATTCTCCTGCACACCGAGTTGGATGTGTTTGCTCAGAAACTGCAGATCGGATTCGATGACCCAGTGGTGCGCGTCTAATCGGACGCCCTCGAAAATGAACG